>DATILI010000137.1:0-12464 GCA_035476635.1 Burkholderiaceae bacterium
CGGCGAGGCCCATGCCAAGCTGGCAAAACGCCTGCAGAAAAACAACCTGGCATCGCGTGTGCGGGAGCCCGACCACAAGCTCAAGAAGCTCAGCCCCGACAACCTCGCCTGGCAGGCGGCAGGCATGCATTGCAGCGCCAACGAGCGCCGGGCCGATGAAGCCAGCCGCGACGTCGAGGCCTGGCTCAAGTGCAAGTACATGCGCGAGCATCTTGGCGAAGAGTACAGCGGCGTTGTCACCGCAGCCACGAGCTTCGGCATCTTTGTCACGCTGGACGCGATGTATGTCGAAGGCCTGGTGCACATCACCGAGCTCGGCGGCGAGTACTTTCGCTTCGACGAAGCCCGCCAGGAGCTGCGCGGCGAGCGCACCGGCATCCGCTATGCCATCGGCACACGGGTGCGGGTGCAGGTCAGCCGGGTCGACCTGGACGGCCGCAAGATCGACTTCCGCCTGGTGCGCGAGGGCGACGAGCTGCGCGCGGTTGCGCGTGACGGCGCGACGCGGGCCGGAACCGATGGCGTGCCGGTCAAGGCATCTGTCAAGAAGCGCGCCGCGCGCAAGGATTCCGCGGCGCTGGAGCGCACGCCCCACTTGCCGATCCAGGCGTTGACGGCGTCCGTCAAGAAAGCTGCCGCCAAGAAGAAGGGGCGCAACAAGCCCCGCCGCTAAGAGTCAGTTGAGAAAAAGAGGAGATCAATTCGCATGAGTTCCATCAGCAAAGTTGCCATCGTCACGGGTGCGGGTTCGGGGGTCGGCAAGGCCGCCGCGCTCGCCTTGCTCCAGGACGGCTACCAGGTCGCGCTGGCCGGCCGCCGCCGCGAGCCGCTGGAAGAAGTCGCGGCAGAATCGGGCGCCGGTGAACGTGCGCTGGCGGTGCCCACCGATGTGTCCGATGCCGCCTCGGTGCAGGCGCTGTTCGAGGCGGTTGTGCAGCGCTTCGGCCGGGTCGACGTGGTGTTCAACAATGCCGGCGTCAACGCGCCCGGCATACCGCTGGAAGACCTGACACTGGAGCAGTGGAAGAACGTGGTGGACATCAACCTCACCGGCATGTTCCTGTGCATCCAGCAGGCCTTTCGCGTGATGAAGGCGCAGTCGCCGATGGGCGGGCGCATCATCAACAATGGCTCGATTTCGGCGCACGCGCCGCGGCCCAATTCGATTGCCTACACCGCCACCAAGCATGCGGTGACGGGGCTGACCAAGACGGCGTCTCTGGATGGCCGCAAATACGACATCGCGGTCGGGCAGATCGATATTGGCAATGCCGCCACCGACATGGCCGCGCGCATGGCCAAGGGCGTTCCGCAAGCCAGCGGCGAGATCGCCATCGAGCCGCTCATGGACGTGAACATCGTGGGCCAGTCGATTCTCTACATGGCCAACCTGCCGCTGTCGGCCAACGTGATGTTTCACACGGTGATGGCGACCAAGATGCCTTTTGCGGGGCGCGGCTGAGAGGCGAGTCGAGCGCTCGCCGCTATGGATTGCGGGCCAAGCCCGCAGTGACGATGCCGCAGGCCAGCCGGCTGGCAACCAGCGGCTTGCCTGATGGCCATTCATCGGCGGCCAGCCCGTGGGCGAATACCGCCTCGCAGGCAGCGTCGAATGCCGCCGAACCTGTGGCGAGCCTGGCACCGATGAGGCCGGCCAGTACGTCACCCGTGCCGGCCGTGGCCAGGCGGGCATTGCCCGTGGCATTGATGGCTGGTATGCGCGCCGGCGCGGCAATCACCGTTCCCGAGCCCTTGAGTACAGCCACGCAGCCATGGCGATCCGCCAGTTGCTGCGCCGCCGCTAATCGGTCCGCTTGCACCGCAGCCGTGTTGCTGCCCAGGAGGCGCGCCGCTTCCAGCGGATGCGGCGTTAGAACGGTGGCTTGGCCACGTGCTGCGCGAGCGTGCAGAAGAGTTTGCAGCGCGGCATCTGCGGCGACGGCATTCAAGGCGTCGGCGTCCAGCACCAATCGGCCCGCGGTCGACAGCACCTTGGGCAAGACGGAGCGCACAACGTCACCGCCGCCACAACCGCAGACCACGGTCATTGATCGCCAGTCCAGCGTGCTCGCGTGGCGGAACATCAGTTCGGGGTGCGATTTGTCCACAGCAAGGTTGCCACCATCGAGCAGCGCTACGAACACGCGACCGGCGCCGCCATGCAGCGCGGCCGAGGCGGCAAGCAGGGCGGCTCCGGTCATGCCCGGGGCGCCACCGAGCACTGCCACATCGCCGTAGCTTCCTTTGTGGCTGGCGTGGGCGCGTGGCGTGAACTGCGGTCGCCCGAGGAGTTCGGCACACGCGGGTGCGGCGGCGGGGTCGCAATCCAGCGGGTCGAGCCAGACCTGGCCCGCTGCATCGCGGCCGCGGGCGGTAAACAGGCCGGGTTTCAAGGTCAGCAGGCTCAGCGTGTTTTGCGCTGTCAGATCGACAGCGGCGTGGCCGGTATCGGCGTCAAGCCCAGATGGCACATCAATGGCCAGTACGGGCGCAGGTCCGGCATTCAGCAAGTGGATGCATTCGAGCAGGCGGCCTGCCGCGGGCCTGCGTGCGCCGATGCCCAGCAGGGCGTCGATGCACAAGTCCTTCGCTGTCATGCCGGGCAATGGTTCGTCGGCAAATGCCACACCGGCTTGCCGTGCGCGGGCCAGCGAAGCCAGCGCATCCGCGGGCGCAGCAGCTTCGTCGCCCAGCCAGGTGACCACCGGTTGCTTGCCCCAGTGCTGCAGGTGCACGGCGGCTTCCAGGCCGTCGCCGCCGTTGTTGCCTGGGCCGCACGCAATCCAGATCGTCCGCGCATGCGGCGCCAAGGCCAGGGCCAGCCGCGCCACAGCCAGGCCGGCGCGCTGCATCAATACATGCGGGGGCAGTGCGGCCTGGGCGGCCTGTTCGATACGGCGTGTCGCCTGCACGCTGTACAGCGGCTGCCGTTGCAGTGCGGGTTGCGTGGGGTCGATCCGTCGCATGACCGCACCTTACCACTCGCGTCAAGGGCGCGTCATGCGGCGTAGATGGCGCACTCGGGGGTGTCGCCCACGCGGGCCCAGCCCCGGTACATGCCCTCGGTATTGAACGGCAGCGCCACGTTGCCCTGCGCGTCGACGGCAATCAGGCCGCCGCGTCCACCCAGTGGCGGGAGTTTCTCTTGCACCACGCGGCGTGCGGCCTCGGCCAGCGGCAGGCCGGCATAGGCCATGAGCGCACAAACGTCGAAGGCGGCCATGCCGCGGATGAAGGCTTCGCCCATGCCGGTGCAGGACACGGCCGCGGTGGCGTCGTTGGCATAGCAGCCCGCACCCACGAGCGGTGAGTCGCCGACCCGGCCCGGCAGCTTGTTGGTAACGCCGCCGGTGGACGTGGCGGCGGCGAGCCGGCCTTGGTCATCGAGTGCCACCGCACCCACGGTACCGAACTTGGCGCGCTCGTCCAGCGGCGCGGGTGGGATTGCGGCAAGCATGCCCTGGGCGTCGTGGTCCAGCGCCTGCCCTTGTCCCATGGCCTGTACGGTCTTGAGTTGCGCCAGGCGCTCGGGCGTGCCGAACCAATCGGGCGCGACCGTTTCGCAGCCGCGCTCGGCCGCAAAACGTTCGGCGCCTCGGCCGACCAGCAGCACCGGCCCACCGGCCTCCAGCAGCGCGCGCGCAGCCAGGACGGGGTTGCGCAGCCGCGTGACGCCGGCTACCGCGCCGGCAGCGAGGTCGGTGCCGCGCATCACGCAGGCATCGAGTTCATGGCGGCCATCGGCGGTGTACACGGAGCCGCGTCCCGCATTGAACAGCGGGCATTCCTCCAGCTGGCGCACGGCCTCGGTCACTGCGTCCAGCGCGGATGCGCCGCCCGCCAGCATGGCCTGAGCAGATTGCAGGACCGCTTGCAGCGCGTCTTCGTAGCGGGCCTGCTGCGCAAGCGTGATGGCCGAGCGCGTGATGGTGCCCGCGCCGCCATGGATGGCAATGACCGGGCGGACCGGCGAGGCAGGGGAGTGGCGCATGGCGGCGGTCCGATCTTGATGTGGCTGTCAGAGCCCCAGGCGCGCGAGGTTCAAGCCCTCGAGGTCGATCTCGGGCGGTCGGCCGGCGACGAGGTCGGCCACTGCGCGGGCCGAGCCGCAGCTCAAAGCCCAGCCGCTGGAGCCGTGGCCCAAATTCAGCCACAGGCCCGGCAGCCCGCTTGCGCCCAGGATGGGCGGCCCGTCGGGCAGCATGGGGCGTGCGCCTTTCCATTCCTGTACGCCGCTGGACAGTTGCGCGGCGCCGGGGAACCAGTCGTGCAGGACCTTGTAAAGGGTCGCCATCGCCATCTTGCGCTTAGCCGTGGGGTTGCCGCCAATCTCGGCGCTACCGGCCACCCGCACCCGCTGGCCCAGGCGCGAGATCGCGACCTTGTAGCGCTCGTCCATCACGGCGCTGCGCGGCGCATTGAGCGACTCGCGAATGGTGGCGCTGACCGAGTAGCCGTAGACCGGCGCGATCGGTATGCGCAAGCCGAGAGGGCGCAGCAGCTTTGCCGAGGCCTCGCCAGCGCACATGACGACCGCATCGAATTGCCGTGGCGCTGTTTCGCCTTCGAGCAGGACCGTGGCGGCGGCGGATCGGTCGAGCTGGGCGACGGTGGTATTGAACTGGAAATCCGCGCCCAGGGCCTGGGCCTCGGTCTTCAGAAGCAGGGCGAACTGGCGGCAGTTGCCCACTTCGTCATCGGGCAGGTGGATGGCGCCATGCAGAGCTGTCTCGGTATTGAGAGCGGGCTCGATCTTGCGTGCCTGCTCGGCGGCGATCTCGCGAAAGCTTACGCCCGCCTCGCGCAGCACCTGCAAGCCGGGCTGCACCAGCGTGCTGTCTTTCTCCGAGCGCAGCAAGACCATGTAGCCCGTGCTGCGGTCGTACTCCAGCCGCCGGTTTTCGGTGACATGGTGCAGGCGTTCGCGGCTGTAGAACGCCAGCCGCTGCAAGCGCGCACGGTTGGCCAGGTAAGTGTCGAGCTGGCAGGCGCGCCACCACTGCCACATCCAGCCCAGGTCGCGGGCAGACAAGGGCCAGCGGATCTTGACCGGCGCGTGCCGGCTGAAGAGGTACTGCAGCACCTTGGCGCGCATTCCGGGCGCCGCCCAGGGCGTGACATAGCCGGGGGCCACGATGCCTGCATTGGCGAAACTGGTTTCCTCCGCGGCGGCGCCACGCCGCTCGAACACGGTGACTTCGTGACCGTCCACCGCCAGCTCGTAGGCGGTGGTCACGCCGATCACGCCGGCGCCGATGACTGCAACTTTCATGAATCCCTTTTTTGGTTTTTATCAAGACGCCGAAAACTCCCATGGATTGGGCGCCTCGCACAGTTATTCTTGCAATAGTGCTTCGACTTGCAGGCCGATATTGAGCACGGTGTCGTCGCGCAAGGCCCCTTGCCAGATCATCAGCCCGACCGGGAGTTCCCCCGGTGCATGGCAAGGCAGGGAGAGGGCGCAGCCATCCAGCATGTTGATCACGCTGGTATTGCGCAGTAGCAGCGCATTGACGCGGAAGAACTCGTCGTCCTGCGCCGGCCCGGGCGCCACGCCGGCAATCGGCGGCGCGACGATCGGCACCGTGGGCGAGAGCACGGCGTCATAGCCTTGCAACGCGCGCTCCACCGTGCCGATCCAGTCGCTGCGGGCATAGAGCAGGTCGATGTATTCATGTGCCTTCATGGCGGCCCCGCGCTCGATGCGGGCCGCCACGCGCGGGTCGTAGCCGGCAGCGCTGCGCTGAAGCAATGAGCGATGCCAGGCATAGCTTTCGGCGGCGGAAAATCCGCCGGTGGATTGGATCGCGCCCAGGTCGCGAATCTCGTTGAGCGCGATTTCGTCGACGCGAGCGCCGGCGTCGCGCAGGCGCTGCACGGTGCGTGCGAAGGCCTGTGCCACAGTGGCGTCCAGCCCTTCCAGCATGCTGGTCTGGGCGATGCACAGCCGGTAGGCGGAAAGCGGGGCCAGGCTGCGCGTGACACGGCGCGCCGCCAGGATTTCATGCGCAATGACCGCATCCCGCACCGAACGCGTCATGGCGCAGACGGTGTCCAGGGTGGTCGATAGCGGGACGGCACCGCCTGCAGGAACCAGCCTTGCCGTGTTCTTGAAACCGACGATGCCGCACAGCGCCGCTGGAATGCGAATGGACCCGCCGGTGTCCGAGCCGAGTCCGATGAAGGCCGCGCCGGCAGCCACCGACACAGCAGCGCCGGAGGAAGAGCCGCCTGGAATACGCGGCGTGGCCGGATCGACCGGATTGGCAGGCGTGCCGTAGTGCGGATTGACGCCAACGCCGGAAAAGGCGAATTCCACCATATTGGTGCGGCCGACGATTGCGCCGCCGGCGGCCTTGAGGCGGGCGACTGCCGCGCAGTCTGCGGTAGCCGGCGCAGCTTCGGCCAGTACAGTCGAGCCGGCTTGGGTGACCTGGCCGGCGATGTCGAACAGATCCTTGACCGAGACGCTGAGACCGCCAAGCGCCCGGGCGCCGGACGAAGGATCGGCAGCGGTCTTTCGCGCCTCATCGAAAGAGGTCCGCACAAACGCCCGGTCGCATGCCGGCGCGCTCGCCGCGGCGATGGATTTTTCGATTTCCGCAGCGGGGCTGCCAAGGCCCGCTCGCAAGCTCCGCAGAGTGGCCGAGAGGTCTGGGAATGGGCTTTGGGGTGACATGCTTGTGCTATACTCTTTGGGTTTTGCTGAGGGCCTGCACGATTGATGTGAGGGCATTTTGGCGAGACAAATCGCAAACCGGTCCAAATCAAGGTGTTTGCGGCGCACAAGGTAAAAAGCTTTACTTCAGTGTCGCGAATGGCGGACCGGATTTTAGACCCAACCTTCGGAGTTAAGACTATGTCCGCAACCATGCGCGAAATGCTCGAAGCCGGTGTCCATTTTGGCCACCAAACCCGCTTCTGGAACCCCAAGATGGCGCCGTTTCTCTTCGGCCATCGCAACAAGATTCACATCATCAACCTGGAAAAATCGCTGCCGATGTTCCAGGATGCTGCCAAATTCGTGAAGCAGCTCACGGCCAACCGCGGCACCATCCTGATGGTGGGCACCAAGCGCCAGGCCCGTGAAATCGTGGCCACCGAAGCGCAACGCGCCGGCGTGCCCTATGTCGACCAGCGTTGGCTGGGCGGCATGCTGACCAACTTCAAGACCGTCAAGACCTCGATCAAGCGCCTGAAGGACATGAAGGCCCAGCAAGAAGGTGGCCTGGACGCCATGAGCAAGAAAGAGCAGCTCATGTTCGCCCGCGAAATGGAAAAGCTGGAAAAGGACATTGGCGGCATTCAGGACATGGCGGCGCTGCCCGATGCGATCTTCGTGATCGACGTCGGCTACCACAAGATCGCCGTGGCCGAAGCCAAGAAGCTCGGCATTCCGCTCATCGGCGTGGTGGACTCCAACCATTCGCCTGAGGGCATCGACTACGTGATCCCCGGTAACGACGACTCGGCCAAGGCCGTGACGCTGTACGCACGCGGCATCGCCGACGCCATCCTCGAAGGCCGCGCCAATGCGGTGAACGACGTGGTCAAGGCCGTGGTTGCCGAGAGCGGCGACGAATTCGTCGAAGTGGAAGAGGCTGGCGCCTGAGTCGCCCCGACCCCGCGCAAAAAGGGGGGCTTCGTGGCCCCTTTTTTTTAGCCTTGTCGGGCCAAAAGTACTGAACTGATTGAACTGAATACGGAGATTTAGAGATGGCTGCAATTACCGCAAGCATGGTGGCTGAACTGCGCGGCAAGACCGACGCCCCGATGATGGAGTGCAAGAAGGCGCTGACCGAAGCCGAGGGCGACATGGCCAAGGCCGAAGAGCTGCTGCGCGTCAAGCTCGGCAGCAAAGCCGGCAAGGCAGCAGCCCGCGTGACGGCCGAAGGCGTGGTCGCCAGCTTCATCGACGCTGGCGTCGGCGCCCTGATCGAAGTCAACTGTGAAACCGACTTCGTGACCAAGAACGACAGCTTTCTGGCCATCGCCAAGGCCGCGGCCGAGCTGGTTGCCAAGAACAACCCTGCCGACGTGGCTGCCCTGGGTGCGCTGCCCTACAGCCAGGACGGCTTCGGCCCGACGCTGGAAGACGTGCGCAAGGGCCTGATCGGCAAGATCGGCGAGAACATGAGCTTTCGCCGCTTCAAGCGTTTTGCTGGCGCGTCCAAGCTGGCTGCCTATCTGCACGGTACGCGTATCGGCGTGGTGGTCGAGTTCGAAGGCGACGAAGTCGCCGCCAAGGACGTGGCCATGCACGTGGCCGCGATGAAGCCCGTGGCGCTGACCAGCGCTGACGTGCCGGCCGAGCTGATCGAGCGCGAGCGTTCGGTCGCGGCAGCCAAGGCCGAGGAAGACCGCAAGGAAGCCGTGGCCGCCGGCAAGCCGGCACAATCGGCCGAGATCGTGGCCAAGCGCATCGAAGGCGGCGTGCAGAAGTACCTGAAGGAAGTCTCGCTGTTCAACCAGCAGTTCGTGAAGAACGACAAGCAGACCGTCGAGCAGATGCTCAAGGCCGCCGGTACCAGCGTGAAGTCGTTCACGCTGTACGTGGTGGGCGAAGGCATCGAGAAGAAGGTGGACGACTTCGCTGCCGAAGTTGCCGCCCAGGTGGCCGCCGCCAAGGGCACGGCCTGATTTTGCCGGGTGGCCGCAAGCGCCACCCGCTTTTGGATCCTGTCTGTTGCACAAGGCCAGTACACTCAACCCCAATTCAAGGAGCCCATCCATGTCCGACGCCAAACCGGCCCACAAGCGCATCTTGTTGAAGCTGTCCGGCGAGGCCCTGATGGGCGACGACCAGTTCGGCATCAACCGCGCGACGATCGTTCGCATGGTCGAAGAAATCGCTGAAGTCACCCGCCTCGGGGTCGAAGTGGCCGTAGTGATCGGCGGGGGCAACATCTTTCGCGGCGTGGCCGGTGGTGCCGTCGGCATGGACCGCGCCACGGCGGACTACATGGGCATGCTGGCCACGGTCATGAATGCGCTGGCGCTGGCCGATTCCATGAACAAGGCTGGCCTCACGGCACGCGTCATGTCCGCCATTGCCATCGAGCAGGTGGTCGAGCCCTATGTGCGCCCCAAGGCGCTGCAATATCTCGAAGAGGGCAAGGTCGTGGTCTTTGCGGCTGGCACGGGCAATCCGTTCTTCACCACCGATACCGCGGCTGCCCTGCGTGGCGCCGAAATCGGCGCTGAAGTGGTGTTGAAGGCGACCAAGGTTGACGGTGTCTATACCGCCGACCCGAAGAAGGATCCGACCGCGACGCGCTACACCAAGCTCACCTTCGATGAAGCCATGACGCGAAATCTTGGCATCATGGATGCCACGGCCTTTGCCTTGTGCCGTGATCAGAAGCTGCCCATCAAGGTGTTTTCCATCTTCAAGCACGGCGCGCTCAAGCGCGTGGTGATGGGCGAAGACGAGGGCACGCTGGTATATGCCTGAGCCGGCGCGACCCGGGGAAGTGCAGAGGAGAAGAACATGACGATAGCCGACATCAAGCAAAACACCGAAGCGAAGATGGACCAGTCCATTGCCGCATTCAAGTCCAATCTCACCAAGGTACGCACAGGCCGCGCCAATCCGGCCCTGCTCGACACGATTCACGTGGACTACTACGGCTCGATCGTGCCGTTGAGCCAGGTGGCCAATGTGTCGCTGCTGGACGCTCGTACCATCAGCGTGCAGCCCTGGGAAAAGGGGATGGGGGCCAAGATCGAAAAAGCCATTCGCGAGAGTGACCTGGGCTTGAATCCGTCCTCCATGGGCGACCTGATCCGCGTGCCGATGCCACCGATGTCCGAAGAGCGCCGCAAAGAGCTCACCAAGGTGGTCCGCAACGAAGGCGAGGGCGCCAAGGTTGCCGTGCGCAACTTGCGCCGCGACGCCAACGAGGCGGTCAAGAAGCTGGTGAAGGACAAGCTTGCTTCCGAAGACGACCAGAAGCGCGCCGAAGCCGACATTCAGAAAACGACCGACCGACACATTCTCGACATCGACAAGCTGGTGGCCGGCAAAGAACAGGACATCATGGCCGTCTAGGCGCGATGACCCCTGGGCCAGCGCTTTTATCGCCATACCGTCAACACCGAATGAGCTCGACCCCGCACCACATTGCGATCGTGATGGACGGCAACGGCCGCTGGGCCACGCGCCGCTTTCTTCCGCGCGTGGCTGGCCACAAGCAGGGCGTGGATTCGCTGCGCCGTTGCGTGCGCGCCTGTGCCGAGCGCGGCGTGGCGGTGCTCACGGTGTTCGCGTTTTCCTCTGAAAACTGGAATCGCCCGGCCGAAGAGGTCTCCGGTCTGATGGAGCTTTTGGCTGGTGCGCTGACGCGTGAAGTGCCCAGGCTGGCGGCCGACGGGGTGCGGCTGCATTTCGTCGGCGAGCGTGCCGGCCTTTCGGAAAAAGTCGGAGCTGGCCTCGCGCGCGCGGAGGCCGCCACCGCGGTAAACAATTCGCTGGTGCTCAATGTCTGCTTCAACTACGGTGGGCGCTGGGACGTGGCGCAGGCTGCCGCCAAGCTGGCCGCCCGCGGCGAAGCACTGACCGAAGCCAGTCTGGACCGTGCCATGGCACTGGCCCATGTACCGGATCCCGACTTGCTCATTCGCACCGGCGGCGAACAGCGCATCAGCAACTTCCTGCTCTGGCAGGCGGCTTACTCCGAACTCTATTTCAGCGACAAGCTCTGGCCCGATTTCGATGAGGCAGCGCTGGACCAGGCGATTGCGGCGTTCCAGCAGCGCGAGCGGCGCTTTGGCAAGACCTCGGCACAAGTGTCAGCGCCACTGGACGACCAGAAGGTTGCCTGAGGCCGCATGCTCAAGCAGCGCGTCATTACCGCAGTCGTCCTGCTGGCCATCCTGCTGCCGGCACTGTTCTACCCTGCGCCTGCGCCGTTTTGCGCCATCACGCTGGTATTGATTGCCGCCGGCACCTGGGAATGGGGACGGCTCAACGGCTACGGCAACAAGGGCGCATTGTTCATGGCGCTGGATTGCCTGGTGCTGTGTGCCGTCTCCTGGCGTGTGGGCTTGCTGGAGCGGCCTATGCCCCTGTTCTGGAGCATCGCAGGTGCGGCGTGGGTGCTGGCCGGCGCCTGGTTGCTGCGCGCCGGCGTGGCGGGCTGGCCGAAGGTTCCCAAGTGGGTCCGCACGACGGGCGGCCTGCTGGCGCTCTGGATGGCGTGGCTGGCGGTGGCGCAGGCGCGCGTCATTGGCATCAATTTCTTGTTGTCGGTGTTGCTGCTGGTCTGGGTCGCCGACATCTTTGCCTATTTTGCGGGCCGGGCGTTCGGCTTGAAGTTCACCAGGAACAAACTCGCGCCTGCCGTCAGCCCCGGCAAAAGCTGGGAAGGCGTGTGGGGCGGCATGGCGGGTGTTGTGGCGCTGGCTTTCGTCTGGGCTTGGGCCGATGGAGCCTGGCAGGCCGGCACGCCGAGCTTCTATAGCCGGTTGATGGCCCAGGGATGGTGGTTCATGCTGATCGCCGTGTTGTTCATGGCGGCGATGAGTGTGGTGGGAGACCTGGTCGAGTCGCTGATCAAGCGCAGCGTCGGCGTCAAGGACAGCAGCGGCCTGCTGCCCGGGCACGGCGGCGTGCTGGACCGTGTCGACGCTTTGCTGCCGACCTTGCCTCTGGCCATGATGCTGACTACTCTTGCAATGGCATGAAACAACGCTTGACCATCCTGGGGTCCACCGGCTCAGTCGGCACCAGTACGCTGGACGTGGTGGCGCGCCATCCTGAGCGGTTTGAGCTATTCGCGCTCACCGCGGCCACGCAGGTCGACCTGATGTTCGCGCAATGCGTGCGGTTCGCGCCGAAGTTCGCGGTGATGGCCAGCGCCGAGCATGGCCGGGCCTTGGCCGACAAGATCGAATCGCATGGGCTCGGCGTCAAGGTCCTGTCGGGGAGCGAGGCCATCGAAATGGTCTCCAGCCACGAGGAGGTCGACGCCGTGATGGCCGCCATCGTCGGGGCTGCCGGGCTGGCGCCATGCCTTGCCGCGGCGCGAGCCGGCAAACGCCTGCTCCTGGCCAACAAGGAAGCATTGGTGGTCGGAGCGGAACTCTTCATCGCCGCGGTCCGGCAGGGTGGTGCCACGCTGCTGCCGATCGACAGCGAACATTCAGCCATCTTCCAGTCCTTGCCGGAAGACCCGGCGTGCTGGAGCGCGCGGGTTGAAAAGATCATTCTCACCGCTTCGGGCGGGCCGTTTCGCACGCGCGAGCCGGCCAGCCTGCGCGAGGTGACGCCCGAGCAGGCCTGTGCGCATCCGAACTGGGTGATGGGCCGCAAGATTTCGGTCGATTCGGCCACCATGATGAACAAGGCGCTCGAGATCATCGAGGCGCGCTATCTGTTTGGTTTGGCGCCGGAGCAGATCGAAGTAGTCATCCATCCGCAAAGCATCATCCACTCGATGGTGCAGTACCGCGATACCTCGGTC
>DATILI010000138.1:0-10457 GCA_035476635.1 Burkholderiaceae bacterium
CGACTTGGCGGTGGTACCGACGACGGGCTTGAGGCGCTGGATCAATCCCTTGATCGCCCTGGATTTCGACGGTGACCGGCCGTTCGACCCGCTGCCCGCGGCACAAGCGTTCCCGCTGCTCGAGTGGGCAATGAACTGGTGCGTCACTTCCAACGCACACCAATACCTGATCTTTCACAGCGCGGTGCTGGCAAAAAATGACCTGGCCGTGGTCTTGCCGGCCCCTCCGGGTTCGGGAAAGAGCACGCTTTGCGCCGCCCTGATGCTGTCTGGGTGGCGCCTGCTGTCCGACGAATTGGCGTTGCTGCGTCCGGAAACCGGAAAGCTGACACCATTCGTTCGCCCCGTCAGCTTGAAGAATGCCTCGATTCCCCTGATCGCCGATCGCTTTGCCGAAGCCGTCTTCACGAAGTCCGTGCATGAAACGATGAAGGGAACCGTCGCGCATCTTCAACCGACGTCGGCCAGCCTGGCCGACAACACGAAGCCCGCCACCCCTCAATGGCTCATTTTTCCTAAGTATGCAGCGGGGCAATCCCTGTCGCTGGAGCCGCTCGAAAAGGCGGCCGCAGCGGTCGAGCTCGCCAAGAACGCCTTCAACCTGCCGGCCCAGGGTGTCCGGGGCTTTCACGCGCTCGTCGATATGGTGCAAGCCAGCCAGTGCTTTCGAATGGGCTACAGCAGCCTCGATGACGCCATCCGCCAATTCGACGCCCTGGCCTCAGCCGGGCCGCAAGCCGATGTCCCCGCATAACCGCCTGCGCGACGCTTTGATCGACCGCGAGTGCGTGACGCGCTGGAATCCGGCCGACTGGGGCCTGGCCATCCGGCAGGCGCGATCGGCAAACTTGCTGGCGGCCCTGGGTGCGCGCTTCGAAGGCGCGTCGGAAGCCCTGCGCGTGCCCGAATCCGCCAAAGAGCATTTTTCCGCGGTGCGGCATGTCATCGCCCAGCGCAATGCCGCCGTGCGCTGGGAGGCCGGGAAAATTCGCGACGCATTGGCCCGCAGCGGCCTCAAGCCGATCTACCTCAAGGGCGTCGCCTACGTGGTTGCTGGATTGCCGCTGGCAGGCCATCGGAATTTCTCGGATGTCGACCTGATGGTTCCGCACAACCAGATCGCGCAAGCCGAGCTGTCCTTGACGGTGGCCGGCTGGCTTCCGACTAATCGCGACGCCTACGATCAGCGCTACTACAGGAAATGGATGCACGAGATCCCGCCGCTGCAGCACATCCGGCGCGGAACAACACTGGACCTGCACCATGCCATATCGCCGCCGACGGCCAAGTACCGGGCACGAACGTCGTGCCTGTTCGATGCACAGGTTGCGGCAAGCGAAGTCGAAGGCGTGTCAGTGCTCAGCCCGGCCGACATGATTCTTCATGCCGCCACGCACCTGTTTGCCGAGGGCGAGGTGGAGAGCGGGCTGCGGAATCTTGTGGATATTTCCGAACTGCTGCAACATTTCCAGGGCCAGCCGGGCTTCGACGCACAGCTGGCTGCGCGCGCCTTCGAGATCGGCCTGTCCCGCCCCGTGTACTACGCGCTGAGGTACCTGGACCGGATCCTGCGACAGCCCGCGCTGGAAACGCTGACCAGCGCCCTGGAGCCCGCCAGACCCGGCGGAGTTGCGCTTGCGCTGATGGACGGCATCTATGACCAGGTGTTTCAAGGCCACCATCCCAGCGTCTGGGCATCGGGCGCCGACTGGAAGAGAACGGCGCTTTACCTGCGGGGCCATTGGCTGAGAATGCCGCTGCATCTGCTCGCGCCGCACCTGGCGATGAAGTCCTTCAGGGCCTACCGCGCCCCTGTCGACGCGAACCCGCAGCCCAAAGAAACGGTGCAGCTCTGAGAATTCCGGCGAGGTAGTGTGCAAAATTTCGATGTCGTCGTCATCGGCGCTGGCGCTGCCGGCCTCTTCTGCGCTGGCATTGCGGGCCAGCGCGGCCTCAAGGTGCTGCTGGTGGACCACAGCCAGAAGGTGGCCGAGAAAATCCGCATCTCCGGCGGCGGCCGCTGCAACTTCACCAACCGCGACCTCGATCCGTCCGCGCCGCAAAAGCACTTCCTCGGCAGCAATCCGCACTTCTGCCGCAGCGCTTTGAGCCGCTACACGCCCGCCGATTTCATTGCCCTTGTACAACGGCACGGCATCGCGTTTCATGAAAAGCACAAGGGCCAACTGTTCGGTGACCGGTCATCCGAAGACTTCATCCAGATGCTGCTGCGCGAATGCGCTGCGGGCAACGTCACGCACTGGCAGCCCTGCGGCATCAAAAATATCAGGTACTCGGACATTGCCCCCGACGTGCCGGGCAGCGGGCGCTATGAACTCGACAGTGACCAGGGAATCCTGCAGGCGCGCAACGTCGTGATCGCCACGGGCGGCCTGTCCATCCCCAAGATCGGCGCGTCCGACTTCGGCTACCGCATCGCCCGGCAGTTCGGTCTCGCGCTGGTGGAGCCGCGCCCGGCGCTGGTACCGTTGACTTTCGATGGCCAGGCCTGGGAACCCTATGCCCAGCTTTCCGGGCTGGCTTTGCCCGTGCACATCGAGACCGGCACCAAGAAGGCCCGCATGGCATTTGCCGAAGACCTGCTGTTCACCCACCGGGGCTTGAGCGGCCCGGCCGTGCTGCAGATTTCCAGCTACTGGCAGGAAGGCACGCCGATCCGGATGAACCTCGCTCCGGAAATCGACTTGGCGCAAGCGCTGCAGCGGGCCAAAGCCACCGGCTCGCGAAAGCTGGTTGCCAATGCCCTGGCGCAAATCGTTCCGGCGCGCCTGGCCGAGGCATGGGCGCAGCAGGACGCCGGCTGGCAACGGCCAGTCAACGAAGCCACCGACAAGGCCCTGGCCTTGCTCGCCGAGCGGCTGGCGCGCTGGGAGCTCGTGCCCAACGGAAGCGAGGGCTACAAGAAGGCCGAAGTCACGGCAGGCGGCGTCGACACGCGCGCGCTTTCGTCGCAAACCATGGAATCGAAGCAACCCGGGCTTTATTTCATCGGCGAGGTGGTCGACGTCACTGGCTGGCTGGGCGGCTACAACTTTCAGTGGGCCTGGGCCAGCGCGCATGCCTGCGGGATGGCGCTGGGCTGACATCTTGCCGATGGCCGACAAACCGCTATAATCAAGGGCTTTGCTGGCAAACCCCAACGGCCTGATCAACTTCTAGTTGGGGAACCCGCAAACATGGAGCAAAGGCCCGATCTTCCTTTGACCCCGCTGTTTGCAAATATTTTGGAATTCATTAGCTAATGACCACCATCCGTGTAAAAGAAAACGAGCCGTTTGACGTGGCTCTGCGCCGTTTCAAGCGCACCATCGAAAAATTGGGCCTGCTGACCGACTTGCGTGCCCGTGAGTTCTACGAAAAGCCGACCGCAGAGCGCAAGCGCAAGAAGGCAGCAGCCGTCAAGCGCCACTACAAGCGCGTGCGTTCGATGCAATTGCCGAAAAAGCTGTACTGACCAGCACCGCCTTCAAGGCACCAAAAAGCTCGCCTGGGGACGCTCAAGCGGGCTTTTTTGTTTCTCGGACCGCCCTTATTCCTGGAGAGAAAAAATGAGCCTCAAAGACCAGATCACCGAAGACATGAAGACCGCCATGCGCGCCAAGGAAACCGAGCGCCTGGGCACCATCCGGTTGCTGCTGGCGGCCATGAAGCAAAAGGAAGTCGACGAGCGCGTGGCCCTGGACGATGCCGCCGTGGTCGCCATCGTGGACAAGCTCATCAAGCAGCGCAAGGATTCGATCACCGCTTTCCAGCAGGCCAACCGCAGCGACCTGGCGGACAAGGAAGCTTTCGAGCTGAAAGTGCTCGAAGCCTACCTGCCGGCGCGCCTGAGCAGTGAGGAAGTGGCGGCCGAGGTCAAGTCCATCGTCGCGGAACTCGGCGCCAAGGGGCCAGGAGACATGGGCAAGGTCATGGGCGCCGTAAAAACCAGGCTGGCAGGCAAGGCCGACATGGGCCAGGTATCCGCAGCAGTGAAGCAAGCGCTGGCCGGCTGAAGCCGCCGATTCCGTGGCGCCGGGCCACCCTCAATCCACGCGAATGGAGGCAGTCACCGGCTCGGCCAACACCTTGCCCGGATTGCTGTTGTCCAGGAAATCGAGTTTGAGGGCGTAGTCACCCGCGGGCGGTGCCAACCAAACTTCGGTCTGCCCCCCGGCAAACAACATTTCAGCCGGTGCGCCCTTCCTGGGCGTCATCGTCAGGCGAAAGTGGCCGGTGTCCTTTTCCTTTTGCACCAGGTGCGCCACATTCAGCCCCGAAGCGTGAAACTGCAGGCGAAACGGTGGCTTGAAGCTCGCGTTCTGTGCCAAATTGAGCAAGCTGATCCCTTTTTTCCCCGTCGGCCCGGCACCGTTGTTCTTGGTCACGGTCACGACGAGTGGCTTGCTGTACACAAAATGGGGCAAATGCTTGTCGTCGGCCAGCAACAGGCGCAGGGTGTATTTGCCCGGCGCCAAGTTCAGCATGGTTTCCATCTGGCCTTTGCCGAAGTGGATGTACTGCTCGTTGAAGGGCAAGGCCTGCTTGAAGTCCAGCGGCAGATCGCGATTGACCAACAAGTGGTGATGCCCGCTCTTGCCACCGAGCGGCTTGCTGATCGGCGCCAGGCCCCAGCCGCCGGACAGGCCAAACTTGAGCAGGAAGGGCGTCTCGATCTTCGCTTCGGTCTGCAGATTGGTGAAATAGGCCTCAGGCGTCAACCGGGGCACGGCCGCTTGCCACGGGTGGAACACCACGGCTGGCGGGGTCTGGGCCCATGCGGCCGATGCAGATAGAGATAGCGCCAGGGCGCCGCCCAAGCGAACCAAACGCCCCGCCCCTGCCCTGTTCTTGCAAACCATCTGGCGCTCCTTGTCGGCCCGACCATTTACCCGTGAAGCCCGCAGTGTCTTCCGAGATGGTCGATCGCACAAGACTTAGGTGCCTACTTAGGTACCAGCCACCTTCATCCGGTTCACCAGGATCGACCCCACGGTCTTCGCGCCGTAGTTGTAGGCATCGGCACCCACGGCTTCAATGCCCTTGAGCATGGTTTTGAGGTTGCCTGCGATGGTGATTTCCTGCACCGGGAAGGCGATGCGTCCGTTTTCCACCCAGAAGCCGCTGGCGCCGCGCGAATAGTCGCCGGTGACGTAGTTCACGCCCTGGCCCATGAGCTCGATCACGAACAGGCCGGTGCCCAGCTTTTGCAGCATGGCGTCCAAATCATCACCGGGCCGCGTCAGCCGCGAAGTCAGCGTGAGATTGTGCGATCCCCCGGCATTGCCCGTGGTCTTCATGCCCAGTTTGCGCGCCGAATAGCTGCTCAGGAAATAGCCTTCGACGCGGCCGGCGTTGACCACCTTGCGCGCCTGTACCCGCACGCCCTCTTCATCGAACGGCGAGCTGCCCTTGCCGCGCTTGACGAATGGGTCCTCGGCAATGTCGATGTGCTTGGCAAACACCGGTTTACCCAAAGAATCGAGCAAGAAGCTGCTCTTGCGGTACAAGGCACCGCCACTGACCGCCTGCACAAAGCCCCCCAGGAGCCCCGCTGCCAGCGGCGACTCAAACAACACCGGGCATTGCGTGGTCGGAATCTTGCGCGACTTCAATCGGCTCAAGGCGCGCTGCGCGGCGTAGCGGCCCACCGCCTGAGGCGACGCCAGTTCCGAAGCGGAGCGCATGGAGCTATACCAGGCGTCGCGTTGCATGCCATCGCCTTTGCCGGCAATCGGCGCCACCGACAATGAATGGCGTGAACTTGCATAGCCGCCGCGAAAACCATGGGTATGCGCGCTGAAAAAATGCGATTGCTGCGCGGAAACGCCAGCACCTTCGCTGTTGGTGATGCGCCGGTCCGTCTTCAACGCCGCGGCCTCGCATTCCAGTGCCATTTGCGCGGCCTGCTCGCTCGTGACAGCCCAGGGGTGGAACAGGTCCAGATCGGCATGCTCCGTGGCGATGTCGCCGGTGTCAGGCAAGCCCGCCACAGGATCTTCGGCGGTGAAGCGCGCGATGTCGTAGGCGGCCTGCACGGTCTGCTCAATCGCCGCCTTGGAGAAATCCGAAGTGCTGGCATTGCCGCGCCGGTTGCCCAGGTAAACGGTGATGCCCAGCGACTTGTCGCGGTTGCGCTCCACGTTCTCCAGCTCGCCCTTGCGCACCGAGACGCTCAGGCCGCAGCCTTCGGAAGCTTCCGCGCCGGCATTGCTGGCGCCGAGTTTTTTTGCATGCGCCAGGGCGCTGTCCACCAGGTCTTCGAAGAAGTCACGGCTGTAGCTGAAGCCGCTGGCGGCACTTGTAGAGGGCTTGTTCATATCGGAGGCTATGATACTTGGCTGTAGGCCATGGACAGTCGTCCTGTCTTTTTGCCGATTCCTTTCCCGTTTCTCCCCAATGTCACGCAAACCCAAAAAAGGCTATTTCGTCCGCGGCCAGTTCGTCGCCGAAGGCAGCGAACTCGACCTGGAGCTCAAGGCCGAGCTCAAAGGCACGTTTGACGCCAGCAAAACCGACCTGAAGCGCGAGAGCACCGAGTTGCAAACGCTTGGCGAAGACCTGCTGACCTTGCGCGCCGACCTGCTGGAACGGCTGGCATTGCCCGACAAGCTGGCGGACGCGCTGGCCGACGCCAAGCGCATCACCAATTTCGAAGGCAAGCGCCGCCAGATGCAGTTCATCGGCAAGCTGATGCGCAAACTCGAGGATGAAACGCTGGACGCCGCGCGCGCCGCGCTGCAAGAGCAAAACAAGGGCTCGGCCCGCGGCACCCTGGCGCTGCACCAGGCCGAGCAGTGGCGCGACCAGCTGGTCGCCGACGAGGACGCCGTGGGCCGGTGGATGCAGGCCTACCCCGACACCGATTCGCAGCAGCTGCGCGCGCTCATTCGCCAGGCGCGCAAGGATGCGCCGCCCGCCGACAAGGCCGCCGTCTCGCAAGGCCTGGCGCCACGCCAGAGCCGCGCCTACCGCGAAATTTTCCAGCTCGTGAAGGAGCACCTGGGCGATGAGTAGCGGAACTGGCCTCGACCGCGTCAAAGTCGGCATCGTTTCCGTCAGCGACCGCGCTTCCACCGGCGTCTACGAAGACAAGGGACTGCCCGCGCTGCAAGACTGGCTGGGCCGCGCGCTCAAGAACCCGCTGGACTTCGAACCCCGGCTGATCCCCGACGAGCAGGCCACCATCAGTGCGGCATTGATCGAACTGGTCGATGCCGGCTGCGCCCTGGTGCTGACCACCGGCGGCACCGGTCCGGCCCCGCGTGACGTAACGCCCGAGGCCACGCTTGCAGTGGCGCACAAGGAGATGCCGGGGTTTGGCGAGCAGATGCGCCAGATCAGCCTGCGCTTTGTGCCCACCGCCATCCTGTCGCGCCAATGCGCCGTGATCCGCAGCAAGAGCCTGATCATCAACCTGCCGGGCCAGCCCAAATCGATCCAGGAAACGCTGGAAGGCCTGAAGGATGTGGATGGCACGCCGATCGTGCCCGGCATTTTCGCGGCCGTTCCGTATTGCGTGGACCTGATCGGCGGACCGTACATGGAAACGAACGATGCGGTGTGCAAGGCGTTCCGGCCGAAATCCGCCGTACGCCCCGTCGCCAAGCCCTGAGCGGGCCCGCTGACCGGCCTACTTGCCGACCAGCTGGGTCAGCTTGTCGGCCTCAAAGTGCTCCTGCAGCGCCGCGTCATCGGGCACGCAGTCCCCGTTCTTCCTGATTGAAGAGAGTTTCTCGATCGCGTGCCACAGCAGGGCGATCTGGTGCTCGTGCGAAGACGCGTTGTCGATCAAGCCCTTCATGGCCTGGCTGACCGGGTCGTCCTCCAGCGTCACGCCATAGGCTTCGAATTTTTTCTCGGTGTGGGCCACGTCGGCGCTGACGCCCACTTTGGACGGAATGATGCGGGCAGGTATTCCCACCGCCGTGGCCCCGGCCGGCACCGGCTTGATCACCACCGCGTTGCTACCGATCTTGGCGCCGTCGCCCACCAGAAAGCCGCCCAGCACCTTGGCCCCGGCGCTGACCACCACGTCCTTGCCCAGGGTCGGGTGGCGCTTGGCGCCCTTGTACAGCGAGGTGCCGCCCAGCGTCACGCCCTGGTAAATGGTGCAGCCGTCGCCAATCTCGGCGGTCTCCCCGACCACGACGCCCATGGCATGGTCAAAGAACACGCGCTCGCCGATCACCGCGCCGGGATGAATCTCGATACCGGTGAACCACCGTGCGAAGTGCGAGGTAAAGCGCCCCAGCCACTTCAGGCCGTGCGTCCAGAACCAGTGCGCCGGGCGGTGCAGCCAGATCGCGTGCAGTCCCGGATAACAGGTCATCACCTCCCACGTACTGCGCGCGGCAGGATCGCGGTCGAGGATGCACTGGATGTCGGAACGCAGGCGAGAGAACATGTGGAAAGCAGTTGATTGCGCTATATGGAAATATGCCGTGCAGTCTAAAGCTTTGTCTTGCCCGCTGCTTGGCCCATGGCCTTGGCCACACCTCTGAGAATGTGGATTTCCTCCTGGGTCAGTTGCGCGCGATTGAACAACTGGTTAAGCCGGGGCATCAGTTTTTTCGGCGCCGCCGGATCGAGAAAACCGATGTCCACGAGCGCCTGCTCCCAGTGCGCCAGCATGCCGTCGATCTGGCGTGCGTCCGCCAGTACCGGTGGCTCCGTAGCCGGCTGCACCGCGAAACCGCCCAGCGCCAGGCGCCATTCGTAGGCAATGACCTGGATCGCCGATCCCAGGTTCAGCGAACCGAACGACGGGTTGGTCGGAATGCTCAACGCCACGTGGCAACGGTAGACGTCCTCATTGGCCATGCCGAAGCGCTCGGACCCGAACAGAAAGGCGACACCCTCCGCCCCACGTGCACCATGCTCATCCCGCTCTCTTTTCAAGACCATCTCAAAATGGTCGCGCGGCGCCGCGGTGGGCGGACCGAAGTCGCGCGGCGTCATGGCGGTGGCGCACAGGTGGGTGATGCCGTCCAGCGCTTCGTCCAGGGTCGCGACGATGCGCGCCTTGTCCAGCACGTCCAGGGCCCCGCTGGCGCGCTGGATGGTCTCCTGGCGGCGCAACACGTTGTCCCAGCGCGGCGCCACCAGCACCAGGTCGTCAAAGCCCATGACCTTCATGGCCCGCGCCGCGGCGCCCACGTTGCCGGCATGGCTGGTGTTGATGAGGATGAAACGGGTGTGCATAGGCAAATGAAGCGCTGAGAAGTCGCCGGCCAGGGGCGCGCGGGTAAAATCGGGGTATTGTCGCCGCCCGCATCGTCGGGCCGTTTCCGGGCAATTTGGCCCCCGTTCTTGAATACAACCTATGTCCAGCAACCTGCACCCCATGCTCAACGTGGCCACCAAGGCCGCCCGCGCCGCCGGCGCCATCATCAACCGCGCCGCCCTCGATGTCGAATCGGTGCGCATCTCGCAAAAGCAGGTCAATGATTTCGTCACCGAGGTCGACCATGCCAGCGAGCAAGCCATCATCGAGACCCTGCTCACGGCCTACCCCGGCCACGGCATCTGGGCCGAAGAGTCGGGCAAGGAGCATGGCGCAAAGGATTCGGAATGCGTCTGGATCATCGACCCGCTGGACGGCACCACCAATTTCATCCACGGCTTTCCGGTGTACTGCGTGAGCATTGCGCTGGCGGTCAGGGGCAAGATCGAGCAGGCCGTGATCTACGACCCGAGCCGCAACGACCTCTTCACCGCAACCAAGGGCCGCGGCGCTTACCTCAATGAGCGGCGCATCCGCGTCAGCAAGCGAACCCAGCTGAAGGAATGCCTGATTTCCACCGGCTTCCCGTTCCGCCCCGGCGACAACTTCAAGAACTACCTGACCATGATGGGCGACGTGATGCAGCGCACGGCCGGGCTGCGCCGCCCCGGCGCGGCAGCACTCGATCTTGCCTATGTCGCGGCCGGCTTTACCGATGGATTCTTCGAGACGGGCCTGAGCCCCTGGGATACGGCCGCGGGCTCGCTGCTGGTGACCGAGGCCGGCGGCCTGGTCGGCAATTTCACGGGTGAAGCCGACTTTCTCGAGCAGAAGGAATGCATGGCGGGCAACCCGCGCATCTATGGCCAGCTCGTGTCCATCCTCGGCAAATACAGCAAGTTCGCCAGTGCCGGGGAAAAGGCCGCACTGCGCCAGGTGGACGATGTCCCCAACGCGCCCGAAGCCGGCGCGCCCGCTGCACCCGAGCTCTAAGTAGCTCTCATGCCGTGACGCTCCAGTCCATCGTCTCGACCGGCCCCGGCTTGCCGAACAGATAACCCTGGAAGGCCTTGCAGCCGTTGCGCTTGAGAAACTCCAGCTGCCCCTGCGTCTCCACCCCCTCGGCCACCACCTGCAGGTCCAGGCTTTGCGCCAGCGCCAGGATGGTCTTGGCGATCGCCGCGTCGTTGGGGTCGGACAGCACGTCGCGCACAAAGCTCTGGTCGATCTT
>DATILI010000139.1:0-6077 GCA_035476635.1 Burkholderiaceae bacterium
TCGGTGCGGCGGTACGGCACCGCCTCGGCGGCCGTATGGTCGGGCGAGGGCGATGAGGGCTTGGTGTTGACGCTGCTTGAACCGATGACCGACAGGCTCAGGGGCCGGTAGCTGCGCAGGCCCAGGCTGCCGCAGTCGGTGCCGGATTCCAGCTCCCAAAAGCGCGACAGCTCGGAATATTGCGTGTCTTTGCAGGCTGGCGTGCGTGCGACCTCGATGATGCGGGTGGCGGGCACTGACGCATCCACGGGGGGCAGCGGTGGCTGGCTTGCGGCTTGGGCCGCGGGCGCCTGGTGCTGGGCCCAGCGGTCGAAGCAGGCGAGGCGAGCCTCGCGGTCCGCGCTGATCGCCGTGCACTGCTGCCATGGTTTGGATGCAGCCGCTGCGGGCGCTGCCGGCGCTGCCTGCGCGTGGGCCGCAGTGCCTGCCAGCCACAGCGCCATGCAGGCCGCAAGGCGTGCGAGGGCCGGGGGTGCTATTGCCAGCCGGGCGGCTTGCGCAAGACAAACGCGCGCCGCGTGCCATCTACCTGGTTGTTCCATGTTCCCTTGATTTCCTTGCCGCAGCTGTTTTCCACGACCTGGCCGGTCCAGGTCGCGGCGATCGTGGTGCCATCCACCGATTCCTCAAGATGAAAGACGCCCTCGTCCACGTCACCGGCGACCTGTGCGCGCGCCGTTCCGCGCTGGATTTCGCCGCTGACGCTTTGCGCGAACGCGGCGTGTTTTTCAAAGCGCAGGCTCGCCGTTGCGCCTTGCTCGAACTCAACGCGCCACACGCCGTACAGATGCTGATGGCTGACTTCGCCGGGCGTCGGGCAGGCCGGCGCCGCGCTGGCCCAGGCGCCATGGACAGCGATGGCCGCCAGCAAAAGAATCTTCCGCAAGCTCATTCGACCCGGCTCTCCGCGGCCGCCGCGGCGTCTTGCGCCTTCTTGGCAAACTCGGCGCGCAGGGCCTTGAGTTTTTCGCGCGGGTCTTCTCGGGCGGTGGTCTTGTCCAGCGCCATTTCGGCGATGAAGCGGCTGGGCTGGGCGGCGATCATGTCGCGGCCCTTCTTCTTCTTCTTGGTCCAGCTTACCGCCAGGCTGCGCTGGGCGCGCGTGATGCCCACGTACATCAGGCGGCGCTCTTCCTGCAGGCGTTGCAGCAGGCCCTCGCTCATCGGCCCGTCGGCGCGGCCGGTGGGGTTGTCTTCGTCGCCGAGCTTGAACGGCAGCATGCCTTCGGTCACGCCCACCAGCATCACATGCGGCCACTCCAGGCCCTTGGAGGCGTGCAGCGTGGACAGCGTCACCACGTTCTGGTCCTTCTCGCGCTCGCTGATGGTGGACAGCAGGGCGATGGTTTGCGCCACTTCGAGCAACGACTTTTTCTCGCTCGCCGTGGTGACGCCGGCCGCATCGTCGATCTGCCCGCCGCAGCGTGCGGCCATCCAGTCGCAGAACTCCATCACATTGGTCCAGCGCGAAGCCGCGACCCGCTCGCTGTCTTCGCCATCGTACAAATGCTTTTCGTAGTCGATTTCCTTGAGCCACTCGCTGAGGAAGACGCGCGCGTCCTCGGCACCACTGGTGTGCCGGGCACGGTACTCCAGGTCGTTCACATAGCGGCCGAATTCATGCAGGCTGCCGACCGCGCGCGCGGCCAGCACGCTTTGCAGCGACGAACTGAACAAGGCCGCGAACAGGCTCAGCTTGTACTGGCCGGCGAACACGCCCAGGCTTTGCAGGGTCTGGTGGCCGATGCCGCGCTTGGGCGTGGTCACCGCACGCAGGAATGCAGGGTCGTCGTCGTTGTTGATCCACAGGCGAAACCAGGCGCACAGGTCCTTGATCTCGGCGCGGTCGAAAAAGCTTTGGCCGCCCGAGACCTTGTACGGGATCTGCGCCTTGCGCAGTGCCTGCTCAAAGACACGGGCCTGGTGGTTGGCGCGGTACAGCACCGCGAAATCCTTCCACTCCTTGTATTGGCTGGTTGTGCGCGAGGACTGGATGCGCGCCACCGCGCGTTCGGCTTCATGCTCTTCGTTGTCGGCATCGACCACGCGCACCGGCTCGCCTTCGCCCAGCTCGCTGAACAGGGTCTTCGGGAACAGCTTGGGATTGGGCTGGATCACGTTGTTGGCCGCGCGCAGGATGGCCGACGTCGAGCGGTAGTTCTGCTCGAGCTTGATCACCTTGAGGTTCGGGTAGTCCTGCGGCAACCGTTTCAGGTTGTCCAGCGTCGCGCCGCGCCAGCCGTAGATTGATTGGTCGTCGTCGCCGACAGCGGTGAAGCGGGCGCGCTCGCCGACCAGCGCCTTGAGCACTTCGTACTGCGTGGCATTGGTGTCCTGGTATTCGTCGACCAGTACATGGCCCAGTTGCGTTTGCCATTTGCGCCGCACGTCCTCGTGTTCCTGCAGCAGCTTGAGCGGCAGGCCGATCAGGTCGTCGAAATCGACGCTCTGGTAGGCCGTGAGCCGCTCTTCGTAACGCGCCATGATGCGCGCCGTGATGCGTTCGTTGTCGTCCTTGGCCTGGGCCTCGGCTTGCGCCGCATTCAGCCCGGTGTTCTTCCACAGGCTGATGGCCCATTGCCATTGCCGCGCCGTGGCGGCATCGGTCGAGCCGCCGCAGTCTTTCAGGATGCTGGTGACGTCATCGCTGTCCAGGATGCTGAACTGCGGTTTGAGGCCCAGCGCCGCGCCGTCCTGGCGCAGCATGCGCACGCCCAGGGCGTGAAAGGTGCAGATCACCACCTCCTTGGCCGCCTTGCCGATCAGCCCCTTGGCGCGCTCGCGCATTTCGCTCGCGGCCTTGTTGGTGAAGGTGATGGCGGCAATGCGGCTGGGCTCCAGCCCGGCCTGGATCAGCCGCGCGACCTTGTGCGTGATCACGCGCGTCTTGCCGGAGCCGGCCCCTGCGAGTACCAGACAAGGCCCGTGCATGAAATTGACGGCTTCCTGTTGGGCGAGATTCAGACCGGCGGACATGGCGTTCGAGGCGGGGCGGGCAAAGCGGTGAATCATACAGAGCGGCCCAAAACCCCTGGTTTGCGACCGGCGACCCCAGGCCCGCCGGGTGGCCTGGGGTTTTGATCAGGGGATACCCCAAACAGGCACTGCCGTTGCCGGTTTTCAGGCTAGAGTGGGTGCCAAGGCCTTCCTTGGCCGCACAACATGACGCTACCGTTGCTTACCAAATCGACTCTGCCGATCGAGGACGCCGAAGCCCAGTTGCTGCGCGATGCCGAAACCGGTGCCAGCATCGTGCGGATCCAGCAGGAGGTCGCGGCGCTGGAGCTGACGCTGGACCTGCATACGGTGATGATGGTCATGATCGAGCGTGCGCAGGGGCTGGCCGGCGCCAGCGGTGGCGTCATCGACCTGGTGGACGGCGAAGATCTCGTGTGCTGCGCCGTATCGGGGAAGATCACCAGGCCGGTCGGTGGGCGCCTGCGCCTGGACATGGTGGAGGCGGCCGTGTCGTACGTTGCGGTGCACGAAGGCAAGGCGACCTTGTGCGAGGACACCCACAACGACAGCCGCGTGAACCAGAGGTTGGCCCGGCAACTGGGCGTGCGCGCCATGATGGTTGTACCCTTGCGCGCGGCGGACCGGGTCATCGGCGTGATCCGCATGCTGTCCGATCGGGTGAATGCCTTTTCCGCGCGCGACCTGCTCAACGTGCAGATCCTGGTGGAGTCGTTCGGCGCCACCATCCAGCAGCACCGCATCGCCGCGCAATGGCGCGCGTCGGAGGTGCAGTACCGCCTGCTGTTCGACCACAACCCGCACCCGATGTGGGTAACCGATCAGCACACCCACGCGCTGCTGGCGGTCAACCGCGCGGCGGTGCTGCACTACGGCTACAGCGAGCAGGAGTTTCTCGCGATGCACGTCAGTGACCTCTGGCTCGACGAGGATGCGGACAGGTGGAAGGCCACGCTGCGGCGCGACGAGCACCAGCAGAAAGTCATTGGCATGAAGCGGCGCCATCGCCGCAAGGACGGCTCGGTGATCGACGTGGAAATCTCGGCCGATCTGGTGGATTTCAATGGCGTGCCGGCGCGCCTGGTGCTGATCAATGACGTGACGCAGCGCTTGCGCGCGGAGCGCGAACTGGCCCGTGCCAACCGCGCGCAGCGCATGCTCAGCGCCTGCAACGAGGTGCAGATCCGCGCCTCCAGCGAGCAGGTGCTGCTCGAAGAAGTCTGCCGCATCACGGTGGAGATCGGCGGCTACAGCATTGCCTGGGTCGGCTTCTGCGTGGACGACGAGGCCAAATCCATCCTGCCGGTGGCCCAAGCCGGCGACGATAGCGGCTTGCTGAAGAACCTGAACCTGTCCTGGTCGGAAGAACGTCTGGCCGGGCGGTGCAGGCGGCCGGCCCATCAGGCGATCGACAGCGGCGAGCTGGTGGTGGTCAATGACCTGGCGCAGGAATCCGCCAGCGAATCCTGGGTCGCGCTGGGGCTGCGCCGCGGCTACCGCAGCGTGATCTGCCTGCCGCTGCGCAATGCGGACCGCGCCTTCGGCGTGCTCGGCCTCTACTCCAAGGAAGCTATTCAAGTGGGGCCGGAAGAGGCCAAGCTGCTGCAGGAGCTGGCCAACGACCTGGCCTTCGGCATTGGCAGCCTGCGCGCGCAGGCCGAGCAGCGCGCGCTGCAGTCCGCCGTGCTCAAGGTGGCTGCCGCGGTATCGGCCAGCAGCGGCACGGCTTTTTTCGAGCAATTGGTGCGCAACAGCGCCGAAACCCTGGGCGCGCAGGCCGGCTTGATCGCGCGGCTGGCGCCTGGCGCCATTCCCGCGGCGCGCAGCGTGGCGGCGGTGGTGAATGGTGCGCCGATCGGCACCTTCGAATTCGCGCTTGAAGGCTCGCCCTTTGCGCGCGCGCTGCACGAGGGCCACTCGGTGGAGCACGGCGCCGAGGTCGGGCGCTTTGCCGCGGCCTGGGGCGGCGGCATGCGCGAGGCGCGCACCTGCGTCTGGCGCCGACTGGACAACTCGGCCGGCCGGCCGATCGGGCTGATCGCCGTGCTGTTCGGCGAGGCGCTCCAGCAGTCGGAGCTGATGGTGTCGACCTTGCGCATCTTCGCCACCCGTGCTGCCGCCGAGCTCGAGCGCCAGGAATCCGATGCGCGCATTCGCGACCAGGCCTCGCTCCTGGACAAGGCGCAGGACGCGATCATCGTGCGCAGCCTGGAAGACCGCGTGCTGTTCTGGAACCGCAGCGCCGAGCGGTTGTATGGCTGGACACCCGAGGAGGCCATGGGCCAGTCCATCTCGGGCCTGCTGTACGACGACCTGGATGTCTACCACCAGGCGATCCGCAACGTGCTGGCCCTGGGCGAGTGGAGCGGCGAGTTCTCGCAGCACCGCAAGGACGGCAGCAGCTTGACGGTGGAAGGCCGCTGGACCCTGGTGCGCGACGAGTACGGCAACCCGGAGTCGATCCTGGCGATCAACACCGACATCACGCAGCGCAAGGTGACCGAGCTGCAGATCCAGAAGCTGGCTTTCTTCGACCCCTTGACCGGGCTGCCCAACCGCATCCGGCTGATGGACCGGCTGCCGCACGCCCTGACGGCCAGCACGCACAGCGGCCACGGCGGTGCGCTGCTGTTTATCGACCTGGACAATTTCAGGACGCTCAACGACACCCTGGGCCATGACAAGGGCGACCTGTTGCTGCAGCAGGTGGCGCAGCGCCTGCCGGCCTGCGTGCGTGAGGTCGACACCGTGGCCCGCCTGGGCGGCGACGAGTTCGTCGTGATGCTGGAGCAGCTCAGCGCAAACCCGCACGAAGTCGCGATGCTGGCGCGCAGTGTCGCGGAGAAAGTGCTGGCCGCGCTCAATCAGCCGTTCGATCTGGCCGGCTACCAGCACCGCGCAACCTGCAGCATCGGCATTGCGCCATTCGCCAACACGCAAGAGAGTGCGGGCGAGCTGCTCAAGCACGCCGAGCTGGCGATGTACCAGGCCAAGACGGCGGGCCGCAATACGCTGCGTTTTTTCGACCCCGACATGCAGGAGGCCGTGACCGCGCGCGCCATTCTGGAAGGCGATCTGCGCCAGGCGCTGGCGCAAAACGA
>DATILI010000140.1:0-1740 GCA_035476635.1 Burkholderiaceae bacterium
CGCGGCCCGCTGCGCGTCAAGCGCGTGCGCGAAACCGGCGGGCGCGGGCAGACCGTCGCGACCGACCTGGCTGCGTTGCAGGCAAGCCTTGCCGGCATCGACGACGCTTGCCTGTCTGAAGACGGCCTGGTGCTCGAGCAGAACCTCACGCAAGTCAGGACAGTCAGTGTCGGCCAGGTCTGGGTTGCCGGCATCCTGGCAAGCTACTACGGCTTTCAGCGCCTCACGCGGGGCAACCATGGCGCGGAAGTCTATGGCGGCTCCGATCTCACGGTGGTGCGCGGCGACTTCCAGGCCTTGCTGGCGCTCGACCTGCCGCGCGGAGTGCGCACAGCCATCAAGCAGGCATTGATCTACGACGGTGCGGCCAGCACTTGTTTTCCCGGGTTCTTCGCCTCGCGCATCAACTATGACGTGGCGCAGGGCATGGACATGTCTGGCCGATGGTGCTCCGGCGTGCTTGAGCAATCCTGGCGCGTGGGCGGCGCAACCGGTGCGGAGATCGCCGCGCTGCAGGCCTTCCAGGCCGACCCGGCACGCACCGTGGTGCGCGCCTCGTGCATGGAAGTGTTCGGCCAAAGCGCTGCCCCGCCGCCGGATGCCGTCCTCTATTTCCGTGGGGTGGACGAACAGGTCGGGCCGCTGACCAAATACACGATCGTCCTGCCAGATGACTACGCGCCATAGAACCATTCACATTCCAGTGGGCGACCGCAGCATCGACGGCACACTGGTGGCCCCCGACACGGTGGTGCCCGGCGTGATGCTGGTGCACGGCTGGGACGGAAGCCAGGAGCAATACATCGCCAGGGCGCATGAAATCGCGGCGCTGGGCTGCATCTGCCTGACCTTCGATTTGCGCGGCCACGCCAGCGACAAGGCGCAGCGCGACACCGTGACGCGCGAGGACAACCTGATGGACATGCTGGCCGCCTACGATCTGCTGGTCGGGCACCCGGCGGTTGACAGCTCCGCCGTGGCGGTCGCGGGCAGCAGCTATGGCGGTTACCTCGCAGCGGTGCTGAGCAGCCTGCGGCCCGTGCGCTGGCTGGCGCTGCGGGCGCCGGCGCTCTACAAGGACGATGACTGGCTGCTGCCCAAGTACCAGTTGAACAAGGCGGAGCTGGCCGCCTACCGCGCCACCATGGTCGCGGCACAGCACAACCGGGCTCTGGCGGCCGCTTCGGCGTTTCGCGGCGATGTATTGCTGGTCGAATCCGAACGCGATGCCATCGTGCCGCATACCGTGATGGAGAACTACCTGGCCGCCTTCAAGCAGGCCCATTCGATGACCTACCGCGTCATCAAGGAAGCCGACCACAGCATGTCGCTGGAGGAATGGCGCGAGGCCTACACCACACTTCTCGTGAAGTGGGTGGAAGAAATGGTCAGCGGCGCGAAGAAGGAAGCCGCGCTATGCTGAAGCGCTTCGAATCAAGGAGACAGCATGCGCACCAATAGCAACCCAAGTACCGGCCTGCAACTTCGCTCCCTGGTCAAACCCAGCGGTGAACTGGAGATTTCGCTGGTCGACGAGCCCGTTGCCCAACCCGCCGCAGATGAAGTGGTGCTGCGCATCGAAGCCGCGCCGATCAATCCCTCGGACATCGGGCTCTTGTTCGGCGCGGCCGACATGGGCACGGCAAAGGTCGCCGGCACTGCGGATCGCCCTGTCGTCACCGCCGGCATCCCCGAGCGCTTCATGAAGAGCATGGCCGGCCGCCTGGGCCAGTCCCTGCC
>DATILI010000141.1:0-1750 GCA_035476635.1 Burkholderiaceae bacterium
CGAACAGGCGCGCCAGCAAGGCTGGATGTGGGTCGAGAACGAAGGCTTCGATGGCCTCGCGGCAATTGCGGTGGCCGGCTACGTTGGAGATGAGCCGTTGGCCCTCTCCATTGCCGGACCTACCGACCGCATGCGCCAGCACCGCGACGCCTGTCTGCAGGCGCTGAAGGAGGTGCAGGCCTTGGTCTTTCATCCTCGCAGCCCTTCACCTCAGCCGCGCAGCGCACCAAACCGGCGCGGCGCCAGTTCCAAGGAATTTGGCCCCGCGTAGTCAGGGGGCTTTTCTACACCACCTCCAGGAGACAGATCCCATGTATTTCGTACCCGATGCCGAACAGGAACTGCTGCGCGACAGCGTGCGCCGCTTCATGAAAAGCGAAGTCGCACCGCGGGTCGCCCAGCACGACAGGGACAAGACTTTTCCCTTTGAGCTCCTCAAGGAGCTGTCCCAGTTCGGCTACATCGGCGGCCGGTTGCCCGAGGCGCTGGGCGGCATGGACATGGATCAGATGACCTGGGCCCTGCTCATGGAGGAGGCCGGCTACGCATGGCTGTCGTTGCGGACCATGGTGAATATCACCAACGCCGCCATCAACAAACTGGCCGCGGAAGCAACCGAGGCACAGCGAGAGCGCTTTCTCAAACCCTTGCTTGCCTCCGAGCGACGCGTCTTCAATGCCATCAGCGAGCCGGGTTGCGGTTCGAACATCGCGCAGGTGCAGACACGGGCCGACCTCCAGGGCGATCACTACGTGCTCAACGGCCGTAAGTTGTGGATCACCAACGGTGCATTCGCCGACTTCGGCATTGTGGTTGCGCGCACCTTCAGCCCCGATTGCCAGGGGCAACTCTCCACCTTCCTGGTCGAGCGCGAGGTATCGCCCTACGAGATGCGCAGTGTCGACACCATGGTCCTGCGCAGCACTGGCACTGCCGAACTCGGCTTCGACAGCGTGAAGGTTCCGCGCGAGAACCTGCTCGGCGAGGAAGGCAATGCGATGAAGAAGATGCTGATCGGACTGGACAGCGCCCGCGTGAACATTGCAATGGGCGCGGTGGGCGCGGCCCAATCGGCGCTCGATCTGTCCATCTACTACGCCCGCACACGGACGCAGTTCGGCAAACCCATCGGCAGCTTCCAACTGGTGCAGAAGCTCATCGTCGACATGACGATACGGGTCGAGGCGGCGCGTGCCCTGGGCCTGCGCGCCGCAGCGGCGCTCGACGCGAACAGGGATGCGCGCACAGCCTGCTCGATTGCCAAGCTCTACGCGACGGAGGCCGCGCACGAGGTGGCCAGCATGGCGCTGCAGGTGCACGGCGGCCTGGGCTATGCGACGGACTACCCGATCGAGCGCATCTTCCGCGACACCCGCGGCGGCACCATTCCCGAGGGCACGACGGAAGTGCAGACCTTGATTGCCGGCCGCGAGATCTTGGGTATCTCGGCCATCGCCTGAAAGAAAATCCCATGGAAACAAAGTTGACCGATCTATCCAGGCTTATCCGTCCGCGTTCCATCGCGCTGGTCGGCGCATCGGACCGCATGCACAGCATCGGCGAGCGAACGCTGACCAATCTGCTGGACCACTCCGAATTCGATGGCGAGGTCTACCTCGTCAATCCCACCAAGGCCGAGATCCGCGGGCAACGCTGCTGGCCCAGCGTCGCCGCATTGCCCGCCACGCCAGACGTCGCGGTGATCGTCGTGCCGGCAGCCGGTGTGCTGGCGGTGGCCGAGGAATGCGCC
>DATILI010000142.1:0-30153 GCA_035476635.1 Burkholderiaceae bacterium
AGTACAGCAGCAGTTCCTGGCGCTGCAGGCCCTGGCGCAGGTCGGCCTCCAGCGCAGAACGCGCGCTGACGGCCGCCTGCATGTCCGGGTCGAAGAAGCACAGCGTGTTGCGCCCGGCCGCCTTGGCCTGGTACATGGCCATGTCCGCGCGCTTGAGCAGGTCGTCCACGCTTTGCGAGGCGCCGCAAAACAAGACGATCCCCACGCTGGGCGTACTGTGGTGCTCAGCGCCCTCCAGGGCATACGGCTGATTCAGCGCGATCAGGATTTTCTCGCCGACCCAGCCGGCTTCGGTGGTGGCTTCTTCGGCGTCCAGGCTCAGGTTCTCCACCATGACGACAAACTCGTCGCCGCCAAAGCGCGCCACCGTGTCGGATTCGCGAATGCAGGTCACCAGGCGCTGCGCCACCTGCTCCAGCAGCCGGTCGCCCATGTCGTGGCCCAGCGTGTCGTTCAGGTCCTTGAAGTTGTCCAGGTCGATGAACAGCAAGGCACCGTGGCTTTCACTGCGTCCGCTGGCCGCCACCGCGTGCTGCAGGCGGTCCAGCAGCAGCCGCCGGTTGGGCAGGTTGGTCAGTGAGTCGAAGAAAGCCAGGCGCTCGATTTCCTGTTCGGCGCGCTTGCGCGCGGTAATGTCGCGCGCCACGCCCAGCACACCCGTGACCCGCCCCTCGGCATCGCGGATCGGTGTCTTGATGGTTTCGAACATGCCGCGGTAGCCGTTCTCCGCGTAGGTCAGCCATTCCTCGTAGGTTTCGGAGTGGCCCGTCTCCATGACGCGGCGGTCCTGCGCGCGAAAGATGTCGGCCATCTCGTGCGGGTTCAGATCATGGTCGGTCTTGCCGAGAATGTCGGCCTCCTTGGCGCCGAAGAAGCGCTCGCTCTCGGGGTTGACCGACAGATAGACGCCCTCTGCATCTTTCAGGAACACCATGTCCGGAATCGCTCGCACCAGCGCGCTCAGACGGGCCTGGTTTTCCGCAAGCGCCAACTCCATGTACTTGCGCTCCGTGGTATCCGTGGCGAACACCACCACGCCGACCACTTCACCACGCGAGTTGCGCTCCGGAATCATCGAGGTGTGGCGGTAGTGGATCTTGCCGGCCGAGTGCTGGACCTGGTTTTCAAACACCACCTGCTCGCCTGCCAGCGCGCGCTGCATCATCGGCGCCATGCGGTCGTAGCGCTCCGGTGTCACCAGCCCCTGCAGGGTGCGCCCGACGATTTCATCCACCGGCCGGCCGAACCAATCGGCATGGGCCTGGTTCACGAAGAGAAAGCGCAGGCTGCGATCCAGACGCGACACACCGCCCGGCACGTGCAGCAAGATGGTGGCCAGCTCCGATTCCTTCTCATGCACCAACGCCTCGGCGCGCTTGCGCTCGGTCAGGTCCATGTTGATGCCGACGATGCCCTGCACCACATCACCCGCGCGAATCGGCGCTTGCAGGCTGTAGTAGGTGCGCACCTGGCCGTCAACCAGGTATTCCACTTCCCGCTGCACCAGTTCGCCGGCCATGGCCCGGCGGTTGTTGTCGCGCCAGCGCGCCAAGTCTTCCGGCAGCGCTTCGGCCTCGTCCAGCAGTTGCCCCAGCCGGGGCCCGCGCCGCCGCACCGACGCCAGGTTCTCCAGCACCAGCCGGCCTTCGGGATCGCGCACCCAGATTTCCAGCGGGAGGTGGTCGATCATGGTGCGCATCAGCAATGCACCCTTCTTGACTTCCTGTTCAGCGAGCTTTTCATCGGTGATGTCGATTTGCACGCCGTCCCAGGCAATACCCCGGTCTTCGAGTTGGCGCGGCGCCGAGCACATGCGAAACCAGCGCAACTGGCCATCGGCGCGGCGCACGCGCACCACCACGTCAAACGCCTTCAGGCTGGCCGCCGAATCGCGCACGGCGTCGCGCAGCAAGTGCTGGTCCTCGTCGACGATCTGGCCGAACAGCAGGCGGTGGTCGCGCAGGACATCCTCCGCGCGCAAACCGTTCATATGCTCCACGGCCTCGCTGACGTGTGTGAAGCGCACCGAGCCGTCCCAGCCGCGCACGACCTGGTAGACCACGCAGTTGGGCAGATGGTCGCTCAGTGCGCGCAGCCGGGCCTCGCTGTCGCGCAACTGGCTCTCGGAGCGGCGCGCATGTTCGTAGGGCAGGCGGATGTTCGACAAAAACGTGGCCCAGTAGACCAGGGCGTACGCCGCCAGCGTGTAGGCATGGCCGACGATGTTGCGGAAGTCCAAGCCTGCCTTGCCCGAAGAAAATGCAACTTCGGCCAGGCCCATGGCCAGGCACGACACGGCCAGCAGATAGTCGCGCGCCTGGCCGCTTGCCCCGGCCCGGCGCCAGAACACAAAGACCAAGAACAGGCTCATGGCACCCAACCCGTATTCGTACCCGGTCATGAGTGCGCCGCCGGCAAGCCCCTGCGCAAACGCCGGCTCCAGCCAGTCCTGGTGCCCCCCGCCAACCCAGACCAGCAGCGCCGACACCAGGCCGCCGGCGAGTAGCCAGGTACGGCGCGACCGCGGCAGCAACACGTCGAATGCCACCAGGCCCATGGCCGCGATCCCGACGCAGCGGCCCACCAGCCAGAAAAAATACGCGCTCAGCAGTAGGTTCGCCAGGCCGCACGCCGCGACGATGAGAAAACCGCAAACCAGGATATTGGCGGCCCTGGAATCCTGCGCATCGAAGCTGTGCCAGGAGACCGTGACCACCAGCACCGCGGCGATGACCGTGCACAGCTCAAGCACCAAGCGCAGCGCCGGCATGGCACCCGGCGCCTGGGCCAAGGGGCCGGGGACCGGCAGCACAAGCACCGCGACAAGCGCAGCCACAGCCAGGACGGCGGCAGCGATCGCCGCGTCCCTGGCTTCGGTCGCCTGCGCGTATTGTTCCTTCATCCAGTCTCCGCTAACGGACAGCCCTCGCACCCGAGGCCAGTGTATCGGGGAACCGACGCTGCAGACCTTAGCGCAGACCCTGCTTGTGCTCAGGCAGCCAAAAGCTGCCGGAGCACGAAAGGCAGGATGCCGCCGTGGCGGTAGTAGTCGACCTCGATCGGCGTATCGATGCGCAGGATCACCTCGACCTCCTGGCGGCTGCCGTCGGCGCGGGTGATCACCAGCGTGGCATCGCTTTGCGGCTTGAGGTCGGGCGCGGGCAGCACATCCACGGTTTCTTCGCCTGTGATGCGCAGCGACTGCCAGCTGTCGCTGCCCTTGAATTGCAGCGGCAACACGCCCATGCCCACCAGGTTGCTGCGGTGGATGCGCTCGAAGCTCTTGGCCACCACGGCCTTGATGCCCAGGAGCTGGGTGCCCTTGGCGGCCCAGTCGCGCGACGAACCGGTGCCGTACTCCTCGCCAGCGAACACCACGGTGGGCCGGCCCCCGGCCATGTAGCGCATCGCGGCGTCGTAGATGAACATCTTCTCCGGCGCGCCGCCTGCGCTGCCGTTGCCGCCCCGGTACAGCGTCACGCCACCCTCCTCGCGCGAGCCATCGGGGCCGGCCGGGATCATGAGGTTCTTGATGCGCACGTTGGCGAAGGTGCCGCGCATCATCACATCATGGTTGCCGCGGCGCGCGCCGTAGCTGTTGAAATCGGCCTTCATCACGCCGTTGGCCAGGAGCCACTGGCCGGCGGGTGAACTCTCCTTGATGGAACCTGCGGGCGAGATGTGGTCGGTGGTGATCGAGTCGCCGAACAGCGCCATGATGCGCGCGCCCCGCACCGCCACCGGCGCCGGCACCGCATCGTTGGCCGAGGTCTCCATGGTGAAGTCCTGGAAGAACGGCGGCTCGGCGATGTAGGTGCTGTCGGGCCAGGTATAGGCCTCGCCCTGCACGCCCTTGATCTTTTCCCAGAGCTTGCCTGGCTCGGTCTTGACCTTGGCGTAGTTCTCGCGGAAGGCCTTGCCGTTCATCGCGAACTTCATGAGCTTGTAGATCTCGTCGCTGGTCGGCCAGATGTCGCCCAGGTACACGTCCTTGCCGCCCTTGCCCTGCCCAACGGGCTCGGTCATCAGGTCGCGCGTCACCGTGCCGGCAATCGCGTAGGCCACCACCAGCGGCGGGCTGGCCAGGAAGTTGGCCTTGAGGTTGGGATGGATGCGCGCCTCGAAATTTCGGTTGCCGCTGAGCACGGCGGCCGCGATCACATCGTTCTTCGTGATGGCCTCGTTGAGCTCGGGCGTCAAGTCGCCGGCGTTGCCGATGCAGGTGGTGCAGCCGTAGCCCGCCAGCGCAAAGCCCAGCTTCTCCAGGTAGGGCAGCAGGCCGGTCTGCGTCAGGTACTCGGTGACGATGCGCGAACCGGGCGCCAGCGAAGTCTTGATGTGCGGCTTGACCTTGAGCCCGGCCTCCACCGCCTTCTTGGCCAGCAGGCCGGCGGCCAGCAGCACGCTCGGGTTGGAGGTGTTGGTGCAGCTGGTGATGGCGGCGATCAGCACGTCGCCATTGCCGACGGTGACGTCGGAAGTCTTCCTGGGCGCATCCGGCGCCTGCGGCGCGGGCGAATGGCCCGCGGCGAGCGTGGGTTTGTTGCTTTCCATCTCGACCACCTGGCGCGGCGCGCCGGCCGGCGTTGGCGGGTGCGCTGGCGTCGTTGGTTCCGGCTCCCCGCCATTCGGGCGGACCAGGTGCCGCGTATGCAGCAGCGCGGCGGGCTGGTTGAAGCCGTTCTCCCCGATCGGCTTGCTGAACAGCGAGGCGAACTGGCTTGCAACGTTGCCCAGTTCGATGCGGTCCTGCGGGCGCTTCGGCCCGGCCAGGCTTGGCGTGACGTCGCCCAGGTCGAGGCGCACGACCTGCGAGAAATCGATGTCGCCGGACTTGGGAACGCCAAACAGCCCCTGCGCCTTGAAGTAGGCTGCAAATGCTTCGATCTCGGCCTTGCTGCGGCCCGTGCCCTGGAAATATTCGATGGTTTTTTCATCGACCGGGAAGAAGCCCATGGTCGCGCCGTATTCGGGCGCCATGTTGGCAATGGTTGCGCGGTCTGGCAGCGCCAGTGTGCGCGTGCCCTCGCCGAAGAACTCGACGAATTTCCCCACCACCTTCTCGCGCCGCAGGATTTCCGTGACGCTGAGCACCAGGTCGGTTGCCGTCACGCCCTCGCGCAGCCGGCCGGTAAGCTCAAAGCCAACCACGTCGGGCGTCAGCATGTAGACCGGCTGGCCCAGCATGGCAGCCTCGGCCTCGATGCCGCCGACCCCCCAGCCGACCACGCCGATGCCGTTGATCATGGTGGTGTGGCTGTCCGTGCCAACCAGGGTGTCGGGGTAGAAGACGCCATCCGCGCCCCGGTGCACGCCGCGCGCCAGGTATTCCAGGTTGACCTGGTGCACGATGCCGAAGCCCGGCGGCACCACGCCAAAGGTGCTGAAGGCCTGCATCCCCCACTTCATGAATTCGTAGCGCTCGCGGTTGCGCTGGAATTCCAGCTTCATGTTCAGGTCCAGCGCGTTCTTCGTGCCATAGTGGTCGACCATGATCGAGTGGTCCACCACCAGGTCCACCGGCACCAGGGGTTCGATGCTTTCGGCGCTTTTTCCCAGGCGCACCGCCACGCTGCGCATCGCGGCCAGGTCCGCCAGCAGCGGCACGCCGGTGAAATCCTGCAGCACCACGCGCGCCACGACGAACGGGATTTCCTCGGTGCGGTCGGCGTTGGGAAACCAGTTGGCCAATTGCCGCACATGCTCGGGCGTGACCTTCTTGCCGTCGCAGTTGCGCAATACCGATTCCAGCACGATGCGCATGGACACCGGCAAGCGCGCGATCTTGGGGAATTGCTTGGCCAGCGCCGGCAGGGAATAGAACTTGCCGGTTTTGCCCGACGCGGTCTTGAAGCTCTTCAGGGTCGACGCGAAAGCATGAGGGGCGGTCTTGCGCATGTTGGGCTCCCGGGGAATTGTGGTGGGCAATTATTGCCCCGCCCCCGGTTTTGCGCACCAGCGCAAGGATTTGTTGGCAATAGTTACCAGGCTGGCACGGCCTGCGCCTGGCGGCGCAGCCCGGTCCACTCCAGTTCGGCCAGCACCGCAACCGCCAGCGCCTGCACCACGATGTAGATCTTGCCCAGCAGGGTCGGCGCCAGCGCGGCGCTGGACAAGAGCAGCAGGCAGGCCAGCGCCCAGGCGGCGTTGCCGGCGACCAAGGTCCAGACCAGCGGCCTGGGCATCGGGTCGCAGGTGGAAATGAACGCCGCCAATGCGACATAGCCCAGCAGCAGCAGGCCCGAGCCGACCAGCAAAGCGCGCGGCAAGCCCAGCAAATCAGACAGATAGCCGGCCAGCATCAGGTGCAGCAGGCTGGACGCGAGGCCCGATGCGGCATCGGCGCGGATCACGTTGCGCAGGAAGTTGGGGGAGGACAGCAGCGACATCACAGACTCCTTGGGTTGGTTGATGCAGGCCCGTATGTTTGCCTTGCCGCTGCGCCGCGTCGATTACCCGCGGGGTAATGAACAAAAGGCCGGATTCGCCTACGATGCAGGCCATGACTGCCACCGCCTACAACCCATCCAGGTCTTCCCGCGCAACACCCCGGCCGTTCGGCGAGCACCTGCGCCACTGGCGCCAGCATCGGCGCCTGAGCCAGCTTGACCTGGCGCAGGAAGCCGATATTTCCACGCGCCACCTGAGCTTTGTGGAAACCGGGCGCTCGGTGCCCAGCCGCGAGATGGTGTTGCGCCTGTCGGAGCGGCTGGACATCCCCTTGCGCGAACGCAACGCCTTGCTGGTCGCGGCTGGCTACGCGCCGATGTACCGCGAGCGCATGCTGGACGATCCGGCGCTGGCCTCGGCGCGCCAGGCGGTGGAGCTGATCCTGAAAAGCCACGAGCCCTTCCCCGCGATGGCGCTGGACCGGCACTGGAACCTGTTGGCCGCCAATGCCGCCCTGCCCCATCTCCTGGCTGGCGCCGACCCCGAACTGACCAAGCCGCCGATCAACGTGTTGCGCCTGAGCCTGCACCCCAAAGGCCTGGCCCCGAAGATCGTGAACCTGGCGCAGTGGCGCAACCACCTGTTCGAGCGCCTGCGCCAGCAAGTCGCCAGCACGGCCGACCCGGTGCTGGCGGATCTGCTCGAAGAGCTGCGCGGCTATCCGATGCCGGAAGGCGCGGCCGACCTGCACCTGGACGGCGAGCATCTGGGCGTGGTGCTTCCGCTTCAATTCCAGACCACGCATGGCGTTCTGAGTTTCATCAGCACCGCCACCATCTTCGGCACGCCGATCGATGTGACCTTGCAGGAGCTGATGCTCGAAACCTTCTTTCCGGCCGACGCCTTCACCGGCGAAGTCCTGCGCAAGATGCTGTCGCCCGTGTGATCGCCCAGGCGCCTTGCTTCACGCACGATGCAGGCAGTGCAAAAGATTGGAGCCCACCGCATGAACACCGTCGCAACAGAAACCACCACCCACCACCGCATCTGCCCCTTGTGCGAGGCCTGCTGCGGCCTGGAGCTCAAGGTGGCGGACGGCAAGGTCGTGAGTGTGCGCGGCCATGACGCCGATGTCTTCAGCGCCGGCTACATCTGCCCCAAGGGCGTGGCGCTCAAGGACCTGCACGAAGACCCAGACCGGCTGCGCACGCCATTGATCAAGCGCAACGGCGCGTTCGTCGCGGCCAGCTGGAACGAGGCCTTTGCCGAAATCGAGCGCCGCCTGCCGTCGATCCTGGCCGCGCACGGCCGCGATGCCGCCGCGCTGAGCGTCGGCAACCCCTCGGCGCACAAGATCGGCCTGCTGCTCTATTTTTCGCGCCTGGCCAAGGCACTGGGCAGCCGCAATGTGTTCTCCGCCTCGACCTTGGACCAGATGCCCAAGCAACTGTCTTGCGGCCTGATGTTCGGCCACTGGCTCAGCATCCCGGTGCCCGACATTGCACGCTGCGATTTCCTGCTGTTGCTGGGCGCCAACCCGCTGGCCAGCAACGGCAGCCTGTGGACCGTTCCCGATTTCAAGGGCAAGGCCCGGGCCATGCAGGCGCGCGGCGGCAAGCTGGTGGTCATCGACCCGCGCCGCACGGAAACCGCGGCCATGGCCGATGCACACCACTTCATCCGACCCGGCGGCGACGTATTCCTGCTGCTGGGCATGGTCCATACCCTGTTCGACGAGAAACTGGTGCGGCTTGGGCGCATGGCCGACTTCGTGAATGGCGTGGATGCGCTGCAAGCGGCCGTGCAGCCGTTTTCCGCAGAGGCCGTGGCCGCGCGCTGCGGCCTTGCGGCGCCGCAGATCCGCAGCCTGGCACGAACGCTCGCCGGCACGGCCCGTGCCGCGGTCTATGGCCGCCTGGGCACCTGCACGCAGGAGTACGGAACCCTCGCCAGCTGGCTGGTCGATGTACTCAATGCGCTGACCGGCCATCTCGACGAACCCGGCGGCGCGATGTTCCCCAAGGCCGCGGCCTTTGCCAACAACACGGCCGGCAAGCCCGGCAGCGGGCGTGGCATCGTGACCGGGCGCCACAAGAGCCGCGTCAGCGGCGCGCCGGAAGTCTTCGGCGAGTTGCCCATGACCTGCCTGGCCGAGGAGATCGAGACACCCGGCGAAGGCAAGGTGCGCGCGCTGATCACCGTGGCGAGCAACCCAGTGCTGTCTTCGCCCAATGGTGCGCGCCTGGCCCGGGCGCTGGATCAGCTGGACTTCATGGTCAGCATGGACATCTATCTCAACGAAACCTCGCGCCATGCCGATGTCATCCTGCCGGGCCTCTCGCCGCTGGAAGAACTGCACTATGACGTGGCGTTCCCGCAGTTTTCCTGGCGCAACCATGCACGCTACAGTGCGCCGGTGTTCGCGCGCGACGCTGATGCGCGCGCTGCGCCCGCGGAGTGGGAAACGCTGCTCAAGCTGGCCGCCATCGCCCGCGGACAGGGCGCAGGCATGGATGCGCACCAGCTCGACGACGAAAACTTCGCCGAGGACGCCAAGAAGCTCTTCGGCGACGCCGCCGCGGCAGTGACGGCCGCCACCGCACACCTGAAGGGCCCCGAACGCCTGCTGGACCTTAGCCTGCGCACCGGCCCGTATGGCGACCAGTTCGGCCGCAATCCCGAGGGCATCAACCTCGATCGCCTCAAGGCCGCTCCCGCCGGCATCGACCTGGGCGAGCTTTCGCCACGCATCCCCGAAATGCTGCGCACTCCCTCGGGCCTGATCGAACTGGCGCCGGCTTCACTGCTGGCCGATTTGCAGCGGCCGGCGCAGGACCTGGCCCGCGCCGTGCCGGAGATGGTGATCGTCGGCCGGCGCGATGTGCGTTCCAACAACAGCTGGATGCACAACCTGCCGATCCTGGCCAAGGGCCCGCAGCGCTGCACGGCGCTCGTGAACCCTGCCGACGCGCAACGCCTGGGCCTGGCCGACGGCGCCCTCGCGCGGATCAGCCGCAAGGGCCGCAGCATCGAAGCCCAGGTACAAATCAGCGAGGAGATGATGCCTGGCGTGGTGAGCCTGCCGCACGGCTGGGGGCACGATCTGCCGGGCGCGAAGCTGCAGCTGGCAGCCGAGCGGCCTGGCGTCAACCTGAACGCGCTCCTGGATGAAGACTGGCGCGACCCGCTGTCGGGCAACGCCGTGCTCAGCGGCGTGCCGGTGGAGCTGTGCGCCGTGCCCTAAACACGGGTCACCTCAAGCCTCTTCGGCGGCCAGGCGCATGGCCAGCACCTTGTCAATGCGCTTGCCGTCCAGGTCCACGACCTCGAAGACCCAGCCCGCACACTCGATGCGCTCGCCGGTAGCCGGCAGCTGGCCCGAAACGGACATCAGGAGGCCCGCCACCGTGTTGTAGCGGCCGCGGTCTTCGTCGGGTAGCTCCTTGATTTCCAGGCGGTTCTTGAACTCCGCCAGGGGCATCACGCCGTCCAGCAGCCAGGAGCCGTCTTCGCGCTGCGTGGCCCAGGCCTCGGTTTGAGCAGCGGGGCGCAACTCCCCAGTGATGGCTTCAAGCAGGTCGCGCGGGCTCATCAGGCCTTGCACCACGCCGTACTCGTCGACCACGAACACGAGGCGATCGGACTTGGTGCGAAACTGCTCGAGCAACTCCATGCCACTCAAGGTTTCGGGCACGAATGCCGCCGCCGCCGCATGCTCCCCGATGCTGCCGGCGTGCTCGGGCCCAAGTTGAAGCAGACGCGTCACGCTGATCACGCCCACCACCTCATCCAGCGAGCCGCGGCAGACCGGATACCAGGAATGCACATGCCGCTCGCCGGTGCCGGCCAGGCGAAGACTTTGCGCAACGGTATGGGCGGCATCCAGCCACTCCACATCGGCGCGGGGCACCATCAGCGAAGTCAACGGCCGGTCGTCCAGCCGGAACACGTTCTGCACCATCTGGTGCTCATGCTGCTCGATCAGGCCGGCGTCCACGCCTTCGATCAGGCTGGCGGCGATTTCTTCTTCCGTGACCGAGCGCTCGGCCGCGTTGTCCACGCGCAGCAGGGCCAGCACGGCGTGCGTACTCAGCGACAACAGCCGCACAAAGGGCTTGGCGCCGATTGCCACCCAGGTCATGGGGCGCGCCACCAGGCGCGATACCGTTTCCGGATACAGCTGGCCGATGCGCTTGGGCACGAGCTCGCCGAAGACGATGGTGATGAAGGTGATGATCGTCACCACCAGCGCAGTGGCAGAAATGCCGGCGGCACGGTCGGGTACGCCCAGCGCTTGCAACCAGCGCGCCAGGTCGTCGCTGAAGGCTGCTTCGCCGATGATGCCGTTGAGCATGCCGATGGAGGTGATGCCCACCTGCACCGACGAGAGAAATTGCGTGGGATTTTCCAGCAGCGCCAGCGAGGCCTGCGCCCCCTTGTCACCGCCTTCGGCCATGGCCGCCAACCGCGCCTTGCGGCTGGAAGCCAGCGCCAGTTCGGACATGGCAAAGACGCCGTTGAGCAAGGTCAACAGCGCGATCAGCAGGTAATCCATGTAGCGGGGAGAAGCATCAACACCATGGCAATGTACCGCATGGCGCCAGGGATCCCCCTGATCTCTAGGCTAGGGCTTGGCGACCACCAGCAAAGTCACGATCGCGGCGCCCAGCAGCATCACCAGATACAGCAGGCGGTGCACATCATCCGGTGGCTTGGGGATCGCCCAGACTTCCTGGAACGGCCTGCCAAAGCTGGAGCGCGCGCGCTCCAGGCGCCGGCGCCCGCCCACGATCGAAATCTGCAGGCGCTTGACCGCCGCCAGCCCGCTGACGGTGACCGCCCAGGCCAGTACCACCAGCAGCCAGTTCTGCCACCCGCTGTGCGTCAGTTCCGTTGGTGGCTGGTAGGCAATGAACAGCAGGGCCGCGAAGAAAGCCATCGCGTAGTTGGTCACCGACCATTGCTGTCGGGTGAACAGGCCGATGTCGGTGACGCAAACCTGGTAAAGCAAGCGCAGCTCCTCCCGGTCGGATTCTGCGAGGCCTTCAAACTGGGCGGGCATTGATTCCATGGGATATTCGCGTGAAGCGAAAATGTAACAACCATGTCACTGTACCTCATTGGCGATGTGCAAGGCTGCGATGCTGCCTTGCAGCGCCTTCTTCACAAGATCGATTTCTCACCAAGTCGCGACACGCTCTACCTGCTGGGCGACCTGGTCAACCGCGGACCGGATTCCGCCGGCGTACTGCGTCGACTGATGGGCTACGGTGCCGCCGCGCGCTGCCTGCTGGGCAATCACGACCTGAACTTGCTGGCCGTGGCCGCCGGATTGCGCAAGCCGCACCACCACGATACGCTGGAAGCGCTGCTGCAGGCGCCGGACCGCGGCAGCCTGCTTGATTGGCTGCGCCACCAGCCGCTGGCCATCCTGGAGCACGACTGCCTCATGGTGCACGCGGGCGTGCTGCCGATGTGGAATGCGCAGCAGGTCATCGCGCTGGCCGGCGAAGTCCAGGCGGAGCTGCAAGGCGCGGCCTACGAGGAGTTCCTGCACCACATGTACGGCAACGAGCCGGCCCAATGGAGCGACACGCTGATGGGCGCCGAGCGGTTGCGGGTGATCGTCAACGCCCTGACGCGCATGCGTTTTTGCACGCCGGATGGCACCATGGAATTTTCCAGCAAGGAGGGAGCGGGCCACGCGCCGCCGGGCTTCTGGCCGTGGTTCGACGCACCCGGCCGGCATACGGCCGACATCACGGTGGCGTTCGGTCATTGGTCGACGCTGGGCCTGCTGAACCGGTCCGACCTGATCTCGCTGGACACCGGTTGCGTCTGGGGCGGCTGCTTGAGCGCGATGCGCCTGGGCGCAAATGCCGCCGAGCGCGAGTTGATCCAGGTGAAGTGCCGCCCGGCGCGGGCGCCTGCCAACTAGGACCCGGAAAGAACCACGCCTTCTTCGGCGGATTTGAACAAGGCCGCGACTTTGCGCTTGGGCTTGATGTTGGCCGAGATGCGTGTGCTCGCCGGCTTGGGCGAGGCTTCCCAGGTGGCCGGCACGGCGTCGATGGGCTGCGGCTGGTAGGGCTGGTCGAAAAACGGATCGCGCGATGCGGGGGCCGGACGCGGGGGCCGCGTATCGCGGCGCTGGCGGGCTTCATGCGCCAGGTCCAGCACATCGCGCGGATCGTCGCCGCCCCAAGCGCGGCGGCCGTCGTTGATGCGGCCACGTGGCCGGTCTTCATCGAACTCGACCGCTTCCAGTTCAATCTTGTTCTTGAGCAGCTTCTCGATGTCGGCCACCAGCCGCGCGTCGTTGTTGCCGCCAACAAAGCTCACCGCCAGGCCGGATGCGCCGGCCCGGCCGGTGCGGCCGATCCGGTGCACATAGTCTTCGGCGTTGAACGGGATGTCGAAGTTGAACACCGCAGGCACATCCTTGATGTCCAGGCCGCGCGCAGCGACGTCGGTGCAGACCAGCAGGTCGACCTCGCCCTTCTTGAACGCGTCCAGCGCCTTCAGGCGTTCATCCTGGCTCTTGTCGCCATGCAAGGCCGTGGTGTTCAGGCCTTCGCGCTCGAGCGAACGCGCCAGCCGCGCGCAGCCGAGCTTGCTGTTGACGAACACAAAGGCCTGGGTGATGCCGCGCTGGCGAACGATCTGCTTGAGCGCGCGGCGCTTGTCGTCATCGCCGACGCTGTAGAAATGCTGCTCGACGGTGGATGCGGCCTGGTTGGGCCGCGCCACTTCGATGGTCACCGGATCTTGCAGGTAGCTCGAGGCCAGGCGCTTGATCTCGGGCGAGAAGGTAGCGGAGAACAGGAGCGTTGTGCGCTGCTTGGGCAGGTAGCTCAGGATGCGCTGCAGGTCGGGCAGGAAGCCGATGTCCAGCATGCGGTCGGCTTCGTCGAGCACGACGTATTCAACCTGGTTGAGCACCGCGTTCTTGGCTTCGATGTGGTCCAACAGCCGGCCCGGCGTTGCCACCAGTACCTCGACGCCGCGCTTCAATTCCAGCGTCTGCGGCTTCATGTCCATGCCGCCGAACACCACCGCGCTGCGCAGGTTGGTGTGCTTGGCATAGAGCTTGACCTGCTGGGCCACCTGGTCGGCCAGTTCGCGGGTGGGAAGCAGCACCAGGGCGCGCACCGGATGGCGTGCCGGCGAGGTCGAACTGTTTTCGTGCTTGAGCAGGCGCTGCAGCAGCGGCAACGAGAAGGCGGCCGTCTTACCGGTGCCGGTTTGCGCTGCGCCCATCACGTCCTTGCCAGTCAGCACCACCGGAATGGCTTGCTCCTGGATCGGGGTCATGGTCTCGTAGCCCATTTCGGCCACGGCGCGCGCCAGCGGCTCGGCCAGCGATAAGTTGGAAAAAGAAGAGGTCATTTAGCCCTCTATTGTCGCATCTGGCGGGAAAACCCGGAGTTTTGGCTTGGAAACTACTCTATTGATAGCAACAAACCAACATTCTGCATGGGCGGCAACGTTTTCCGGACACTTGGCCGGTTCACTCCAAAACAGCCCGCAATTGCCGCGTGGTCGCCGCCAGCCGGCGCGTGCCCATCAGGGCCAGATTGCCCACCAGCGTCAGTGCATCGTGCGGGTATTGCTCTGCCCAGGCGTCGAAATCGGTGCGCGACAGCCGCATGAGCTCGACCGGCTCGCGCTCTGAGCCGGCACAGGCGGTGCGCGGAAAGCCATTGAGAAACGCCATTTCCCCAAACACCATGCCCTGGCCCACAGTGGCCAGGCGCAGACCTTTTTCCGGCGGCCAGTGCGTGCTCAGCGTGATGTGGGCTGACATCACGATGACCAGGTCACTGTCGGTTTCGCCGGCGCTGAACAACAACTCGTGCGCTGCCACCGCCTGCGGCCGCAAGCGCTCCTGCAATGCCGCGCGCGCTGGCGCGGCCAGCCGCTCGCCGATTTCGCCGAGCGGGTCGCGCTCGCGGTAGGCCGGCCGTTCCTCGGGGCCGCGCTCGTCCAGCATGCGGTCTTCGGCCCACTCGAGCGCACGGTCCAGGTCGGTGAACACGTGCAACCGCGGCCCGACCAGTTCCTGCGCGGGCGCGTCCAGCGCTGACACCACGGCCACCACGCCGCGCTGGGCCAGGTCGCGCACCAGGGCGCGCAACTGCGCCAGCGCGGTGCTGTCCCAGGCCGGCACCCGGCTGGCGTCGAGGATGGCCCGCTGGTGCTGCGGCCGCAGCAAAAGCCGCACCTGCTCGGCCATGTGCGCAGCTACTCCAAACGACATGACGCCCTGCAGCTCGAACACTGCCACGCGGTCCATGCGCGTGGCCAGCCAGGCGTCGGAAGCGGAACGGCGCAGACGACGCGAGCGCAATTCGCCACCCAGGTGGGTATGCCGCAACACCTTGCCGGCCGACGCGCGCAGCAGGACGACAGTGGCCACCACCAGTCCCGCGATCAAGGCACCGACCCCGCCGATCAAGGCAAACACGCCGGCCACCAGCCAGCTTTGCCCCCATGTCGCCGGCGTGGCGCGGGCATAGCGCACGGACCACAGCAAGGGCGGAACCTGCATGAGGCCGGCCAGCACCAATCCGCCGGCAAGGCAGGCCATCGGAACCCACTGCAGCCACAGGTGTCCGCTGAGTGCCACGCCGAACATGATGGCCGCATGCCAGGTCGCCGCGCTGCGCACGGGCGTGCCGGCGTGTGCCAGCACAATGCGCGAGCGCGAGGCACTGGTGGAAGCCGGGATCAAGCCGGCCAACGCACAAACCGCGCCCAACAGGCTCTCGCGGCGCAAGGCCTGGTTGGTGTTGCCGCGCAGGCCGTGGTCCAGTTCCAGCTCCTGGTTGAACACCAGGATCTCCAGGCTGTTGACCAGCGCCATCAACAGCGCCAGCGAAACCAGGGCCGAGCCCTGCTGGTGCGCCAGCGCCGCCCAGGGCACCCCGGCCCAGTCGGGCAGCGGTGGCAAGGCAAAGGCCGAAGCCACGATGGACGGCGCAAACCGGCCTGATGCGCCGGAAACGCCAATCGCCAGCGCCACCAGCACCACGGCCGGCAGCAGCCCCGGCACACGCTTGAAGCGCCGCTGCAGCAGCACGGCCAGGGCCACGACTCCCAGGGCCGCGGCGGCGTGTAGCGCGAGACGGGTGTCCCAGGCCCAACTGCCCGCGCCGAAGCCGGTGCGTAGTTGCCCGATGACCATCGACAAGCCGACACCGGCCGCGAAACCGTGGGTCACCGAGATCGGCAGGAAACGCGCCACGGAAGCCAATCGGAACACGCCAAAGAGCCACTGGAACACGAAGGCCAGTGCGACCGTGGCGCCACAGGCCGCCAGCACCTGCGGCGGCGTCATGCCCAGCGCGGCGGCGTGGCCGTCAATGGTGGCCACCACGGCGGCGAACAGCAGCGCGACCACCGTGGTCGGGGCGTATACCACGCCGGGCCGCGGTGCCAGCAGTGTGAGCAGCGCGCCGGGCAGCGCCGCGGACCACAACGCCAGCGACGCAACGGACAGCCCGCCCGCTGAAGATGCAGCCAGTGGCGCGAAGGCGATCAGCCCCAGCCCCACTGCATGCGGCACCGTGACCGCCGCGGCCGACCATGCGGCAGCGAATCCCGCCGCCGGGGTCGGTTGCACGGCTCCCGTGTTAGAGGCCCCCAGCACGGAAGGTATCGCAGGCCTTGACGCTGCCGATCTTCAATCCGTTGGAAAACCAACGCTGGCGCTGTGCGCTGGAGCCGTGGGTAAAACTCTCGGGCACGACCGCGCCGCCACCCGAGCGTTGCAGGGCGTCGTCGCCGATCTTCGCTGCCGCGTTCATGGCCTCTTCCACGTCGCCCTGCTCCAGGATCTGGCGCGCGTTCTGCGCATGGTGCGCCCACACGCCGGCAAAGCAGTCGGCTTGCAATTCGAGCCGCACGCTCAGGCCGTTGTACTCGACCTGGCTCACGCGGCCACGCATCTGTTCCATCTTGCCCGAGATGCCCAGCAGGTTCTGCACGTGGTGCCCCACTTCGTGCGCGATGACATAGGCCTGCGCGAAATCGCCTGGCGCGCCGAGCCGGCTGCGCAGGGTTTCGTAGAAACCGAGATCGATGTAGACCTTGCGGTCGCTCGGGCAATAGAACGGCCCCATCGCCGCCTGGCCCTGGCCACAGGCGGTGCGCGTGGCGCCGCGAAACAGCACCAGCTGCGGCTCCTGGTAGGTGCCGCCGCCCTTGCTGAATACGTCTTTCCAGACGTCTTCCGTATCGGCCAGCACGGTGGAAACGAACTTGGCCATGCGGTCGTCCGCCGGCGGCCGTTGCGCCGGCGCCTGCTGCTGCACCTGGGGCGCCGGACCGTCACCGCTGAGAAGCCCCAGGATGGTCAGCGGATTGATGCCCAGCACCCAGCCGCCAACAAGCGCCACAACGATGGTGCCAATGCCGATGCTGCGCCCGCCCAAGAGGCCGCCAAGGCCGCCACCTCCACCACCACCGCCATTGTCGCGACGGTCTTCGACGTTGTCGGATTCACGATTGCCTTCCCAGCGCATGACCTTCTCCAGAGCTACCGCCCCTGCGGTACATTGCCACCATGGTAACTTCGCGTCGCCCTCGTGACTATCGCGCCACTTCGCAACATCGGCCAACTGTCTTGCTGACCGGTTTTGACCCCTTCGACGGCGAGTCCTTGAACCCGAGCTGGCTCGCGGTGCAGGCATTGCATGGCAAGCACATTGCCGGTCACCGCGTTGTTGCCGCGCAATTGCCTACGGTGTTCGGAGAATCGCTCGCAGCCCTGGCCCGCTTGCTGCGCCAGCACAAGCCTGCGCTCGTGGCCTGCATCGGCCAGGCCGGCGGGCGCAGCGCCCTGTCGCTGGAGCGCGTCGCCATCAATGTGAACGACGCGCGCATCGCGGACAACGCTTCTGCCCAGCCGGTGGACACGCCCGTGGTGCCCGGCGGACCCGCCGCCTACTTCACCACGCTCCCGATCAAGGCCATGCGGCAGGCGGTACAGGCCGAGGGCATCGCTGCCGAGGTGTCGCAAACCGCCGGCACCTTTGTTTGCAACCACGTGTTCTACGGCTTGATGCATGCGCTGGCAACGCGGCGCGGATTCAAGCGCACGCGTGGCGGTTTTATTCATGTTCCCTTGTTGCCCGAGCAAGGCACGCCCTGCATGCCACTGGAACAGATCGTGCGCGGGCTCAGCGTGGCGCTGCGCTGCGCACTTGCCACCGAAACCGATGTGGTGCAGCAAGCGGGGGCCATCTCTTGACCTACCGGTTTGCAACGTAGACCACACGGTGCGGGCAAACGCTGTCCGCCGGCCGGCGTTGGTTGTTCTCACCGCAGCGAAGCACTGCCGATCGTTGGCCCTGGCGCGTCAGCTCGCGCTGCTGGGCCTTGTTCACCTGTTCGCTGGCAACCACGCCCACAGCCACCAACTGGCCGGCAACCACCAGCACCACGAGCACCGCGCCGATCCAGGACGTCGCCACGGCTTCGAGGGATTCAAGCCAGGGCGTCGACATGGTGGCCTCTGAGTGCAGCAAATCGTGCGTTCGCCAGGGGTTCGTCGAAATACGCAACCAAGGCCGCCGTCAGCGCGCGCAGCGTCTCGTCATCCAGCTGCCGCGCATGGGCCAGCTGCTCCCGCGCGTAGGCGTTGTCGCCCAGCATCATCGACGCACTGACGCATTGCCCGTGAGCGGACATTTGCAGGGTAAAGGCATGGAGGAAATTGCAGGGCCAGTAGCGTTCCTGGTGGCTTGGTTGCTCGCGCCTGGGCGTGCGCAGCAGGAGACGGGGCCGCGCGGCGCGCAGCGTGGCGGCGGGTGCGAGCGAGACGAAGGCGGCGGACTGCATGACGGACTCCTCGTGCATTTTCTGAGGATTCACCAGCAACGCCGGTGAGCTTGGTCTTCATGCTAAAGATCGATGCGCCCGCCTCCATTCAGCGCAAATGCTCTTGCGTTGTAGGACGCCGCCGCGACGCACCGCAACATGCACCCTGGCGGTGCTTCGGGCCTTGCTCTAAGCCTTGCTTCAGGCCCTGGGCAGGGTGACTCCGCGTTGCCCCTGGTACTTGCCGCCGCGGTCCTTGTACGAAACTTCGCAGACCTCGTCGCTTTCGAAGAACAGCACCTGGGCACAGCCCTCGCCCGCATAGATCTTGGCCGGCAGCGGCGTGGTGTTGCTGAACTCCAGCGTCACGTACCCTTCCCATTCGGGCTCGAACGGCGTGACGTTGACGATGATGCCGCAGCGCGCGTAGGTGCTCTTGCCCAGGCAGATCGTCAGCACATTGCGTGGGATGCGGAAGTATTCAACGGTGCGCGCCAGCGCGAAGCTGTTGGGCGGAATGATGCAGCTGTCGCCATGGAAGTCGACAAAGCTCTTCTCATCGAAGTTCTTCGGGTCCACCACCGTGCTGTGGATGTTGGTGAAGACCTTGAATTCCGGTGCGCAACGGATGTCATAGCCGTAGCTCGACGTGCCGTAGCTGATGATCTTGTGCCCCTCGCGTTCGCGGATCTGAACCGGCTCGAAGGGCTCGATCATGCCGTGCTGCTCGGCCATGCGCCGGATCCATTTGTCGCTTTTGATGCTCATTCGGCCATTTTAGTGGCCTGTCTCAGCCGATGACGCTGCGCTCCACCAGCCGGTCGTCGCCGAGCACGATCATGGCAAACAGCAGTTCGTCCAGCGTATCGGCCTGCGCGGTCTTGCGGCCAAGAAGCGGCGTGGCACTGGGATTCAGCACGACGAAGTCGGCTTCGCAGCCGGGCTCCAGGTTGCCGATCACGCCGCCCAGGCCCAGCGCCTGCGCGGCACCCGCCGTGTGCTGCCACCACAGGTTCTGCGGCGAGAGCGACAGGCCGGGCTTGGTCTGCCCTTCACGGCCCACGTAATACGCGCCGAGCATGGTGTGAAACGGGCTGAACGAGGTGCCGCCGCCGACGTCGCTCGCCAGGCCGTAGCGGTAGCCGACACGGTCAGCGCCCTCGTAGTCGAAAAAGCCGCTGCCCAGAAACAGGTTGCTGGTGGGGCTGACGGCGGCCGCGGCGCCGGTCTCGCGCATCAGGGCGCGATCGGCGTCGTCGAAGTGGATGCAATGGGCGTAGATGGCACGTTCGCGCATCAAGCCGAAATCGGCATAGGTGGCAAGGTAGCTGCGCGACTTCGGGAACAGCTCGCGCGCCCAGGCGATCTCGCCCTTGTTCTCCGCCACATGCGACTGGACCCAGACATCGCCGTACTTCGCAGCCAGTTCTCCGGCGCCTCGCAGCTGCGCCTCGGTGCTGGTGGGCGCAAAACGCGGCGTGATGGCGTAGCCAAGGCGGTCCACGCCATGCCATTTGCGGATCAGCGCCTCGGTGTCGATCAGGCTTTGCTCGGTTTCGTCGCGCACGCCGTCCGGCGAATTCCGGTCTTGCAGCACCTTGCCGGTGATGAGCCGCATCCGATGCTTTTGCGCCTCGGCAAACAAGGCGTTGACCGAATCGGGGTGCGAGGTGGCAAAGGTCAACGCCGTGGTCACGCCGTTGCGCAACAGCTCGGCGATGAAGAACGCCGCCACCTGCGCGCTGTAGTCGGGCGCGCTGAAGCGCTTTTCATGCGGAAAGGTGTAGTTCTCAAGCCAGGGCAACAGGCCCTCGGCCGGCGAGCCGATCACATCGGTCTGCGGGTAGTGGATGTGCAGGTCGACAAAACCCGGCGCGATGATGCGCCCGGGCAGGTGCTCCACCGACACGCCGGGGAAGTTGCCGGCGAGGTCGCGGTAGGGGCCGACCGCGCGGACCACGCGCCGGCCGGTCGCGTCGGGCCCGATGACGAGCAGGCCATCCTCTTCATAGACCGCAGACTGTGCGGCTGGCCGATCAGGGTCGAAACGAAGGATGGCGGCGCGGTAGGCTTTCATAGTCCGCCAAGCTTAACCCCGGCCTCTGGCCTGACGCATATGGCCGGCCGGATAAGGGCTATATCCGCACCGCCGCCTGGGCCTTCACCTCGGCTTTCACCTCGGCCTTCAGCGCGCGATCTTGCCCTGCACGCCTTCGACCAGCCAGTTCATATTGAGTATCTGTTCGTCGCTCAAGGTCTTGCCGGCGGCGATCGCCTCGCGGCCTTCGTTGTCCCTCACGGCCGCCGACGCGTGGAACGGGTGCAGCCGGCCCGCGGCAATGTCTTGCTGGCGCGCCAGCACCTGGTCTCGCACGGCCTTGGGTACCCTGGGCCCAAAGCCGTCGACCTTGATCATGCCCTCCTTCACGCCGCCCCACAGGCTGGCGCTCTTCCAGCTGCCGTCCAGCACCGCCTGGGCGCGCCGGCTGTAGTAGGCGCCCCACTCGTGGACCACGGCCACGATCTGCGCATCGGGCCCGGCCTTGCGCATGTCGGAGTGGTAGCCGATGGCCATCTTGCCGCGCTCCTGCGCGGCCGTCATCACCGCCGTGGAACCGGTGTGAAACGCCACCACGTCCGCGTTCTGGTTGAACAAGGTCATCGCGGCATCGCGTTCGCGCGGCGGATCGAACCAGGCATTGAGCCAGACCACCTTGACTTCGGCATTGGGGTTGACCGAGCGCATGCCCAGCGCAAACGCGTTGATGCCCTGCAGGACTTCCGGAATCGGGAACCCCGCGACATAGCCTGCCATGTTCGTTCTGGTCATGCGGCCGGCCGCGACGCCGGCGAGATAGCGGCCTTCGTAGTAGCGCGCGTTGGCCACGGCCACGTTGGGGGCGGTCTTGTAGCCGGTGATGGATTCGAACTTCACGTCCGGAAATTCCCTGGCCACCTTGAGCGTCGGCTCCATGTAGCCAAAGCTGGGCGTGAAGATCAGCTTGTGGCCTTGCTGCGCGAGGTCGCGGATCACGCGCTCGGCGTCCGGCCCTTCGGCGACGTTCTCGACAAACGTGGTCTTGACCTTGCCGCCCAACGCGGCATCGACGGCCTTGCGCCCTTCTTCATGCTGGCGAACCCAGCCGGCCTCGGTGACGGGTGCGACATAGACGAAGCCGACTTTCAGCGGCTCCTGCGAAGCGACCTTGGGCTGGGGAAAAGCGGGAGACAAACAACAAGCGGCCACTATTGCGGCGGCGAGGTTTTTGTACATGGTAGTCCTCTACATGGCCCCGGGGATTGAACAAATGACGCAACTGCGGGGCACAGCGCGGCCTTGATTGTAAGTAGACGATCCGGCCCTGCCCGTGCCCTGGGTACTTCACCAACTGGCACGAATGTTGTACACCCCATAGCTCCTATAACACCGCAGGGAAATACCATGAAAAACTTCCAGATCCCACTCTCCTCGCCGATCTACGGGCCGTTTTCCGGTGACGTCACTCAGGCGATCAACCCCTGGTCCTGGGCAATCAAGACCGTGGGCGGACAGTTCGGCCTGATCAACATCAACCTCGGCGCGTCGCGCGACCCGGCGCTTGAGCAACAAATATTGGACGAGGTGGGCAGCTACGGCCGGCAGCTCGGCCAGATCGGCGATGCGCTCGCCGTGGTGCTGGAGCATGTCGACCTCGGCCGCCTCGACGTCAAGGAAAAGCGCGCAATCACGGCACTGCGCAGCCAGCTCGACCAGATCGAGCGACTGAAGGAGAAGCGAGCGCAGAAATGAAAACACCGCATGCGGTTGCGCTCACTCGCGTTCATGACCCAATTTCTCTGCAAAGTTGTGCGCTAAGTCACACGCGTTTTTCGAGAGGCTCGGTAAACTTTCCAGAACAGGAAAGGAGGCTGCCATGCGCCAACACAACACTACCGCCCCATCATCCATGGGGCCACACAACGCGCTGATGCATGCCGCTTTTCAGCGCTTGCTACTCTCTTCTTCTCAGGCCTTTCTCGCGCAGCCGGAGCAGCCCCAGTCCCAGCAAGTCCAGGCGCAACAGGATCAGCGCGATCTGGACCAGCGCGTGCGTGAAACCGGCGAGTGGTGATTCGGTGAACGCCAAGCAGCCTTAAGCAAAGCTTGCAAAGCAGGCATCAAGCCGGCCAATCCACTCTTTTTTCGCCGCGTCATCGGCAAAGCTTGCCTCGAAACTGTTGCGCGCCAACGCGTAGGCATGCTGCGCCGAGAGTCCGGTCGCGGCAAAAGTCTGCAGGAAGTTCTCATTCATGTACCCGCCAAAATAGGCAGGGTCATCGGAGTTGACGGTGGCGGCCAGCCCCGCATCGAGCAGCGCGCCCAGGTTGTGGTCGGCCAGGTTGGGAAAGACACAAAGCTTCTGGTTGGACAGCGGGCACACGGTCAACGGAATGCGGTCCTTGGCAAGCCGTTGCATCAATGCCGCATCCTTGGTCGACTGCACGCCATGGTCGATGCGCTGGACCTTCAGCACATCAAGCGCGCTCCAGATGTATTCCGGCGGCCCCTCTTCGCCCGCGTGGGCCACGAGATAAAAACCCAATTCGCGGCAGCGGGCGAACACCCGCGCAAACTTTTCCGGCGGATTGCCGAGCTCGCTGGAGTCCAGGCCGATGCCGATGAACGCATCGCGAAACGGCAGCGCCTGCTCCAGCGTTTCGAACGCGTCCTCTTCGCTCAAATGCCGCAGAAAGCTCAGGATAAGCAGGGCGCTGATGCCCAACTTTGCCTTCGCATCGGTACAGGCACGGTGCAGGCCCCGGATCACCGTCTCCATGGCCACGCCGCGAGCGGTATGCGTTTGCGGGTCGAAGAAGATCTCGGTGTGCAGCACGTTGTCGGCCGCGGCCCTTTGCAGGTATGCCCAGGCCATATCGTAGAAATCCTGCTCCTCGATCAATACGCTGGCACCGGCGTAGTAGATATCCAGGAAGCTCTGCAAGTTGGTGAATGCATACGCCCGGCGCAACGCTTCGACACTGTCGTAGGGAATGGCCACGCCATTGCGCTGCGCCAGCGCGAAGATCAACTCGGGCTCGAGCGAACCTTCGATGTGGATGTGCAGCTCGGCCTTGGGCATCGCGCGAAGCAGTTCGGGCAGGCGTTCGGGGGATACGGGTTTGATCTGCATGATCGGTCTCCAAACAAAAAGGCCGCCCGCAGGCGGCCATGGGCTTGCTACGCCAGTTCAACGGCGCGCATCAGCGACAGCCATTACTTCTTGTCCCCGCCCGGCACCTTGCCTTCCACGCCCTTGACGTAGAAGTTGACACCGCCCAGGAACTTGTCATCGGCCACTGCATCCTTGGCCAGCACTTCCTTGCCAGTGTTGTCGGAAATCGGGCCCTTCCAGATAGCGAAGGAACCATCGGCGAGGCCCTTCTTCACTTCCTCGACCTTGGCCTTGGTTTCGGCCGGCACGTCTTCGGCAATCGATACGATGTCGATCGCGCCTTCCTTCACGCCCCACCAGGCCTGGCCGGTGGCCCACTTGCCTTCGAGCGCGTCGCGCGCGGCCTTGATGTAATACGGGCCCCAGTTGATGACCGCGGAAGCCAGGTGGGCCTTCGGGCCATAGGCCGTCATGTCCGAATCCCAGCCGAAGGCGCGCTTGCCCTTGTCCTGGGCAGTCTTGAGCACGGCCGGCGAATCGGTATTCTGGAACAGCACGTCGGCGCCACCGTTGATCAGCGCGGTAGCCGCTTCGGTTTCCTTCGGGGGATTGAACCACTCATTGACCCAGACCACCTTGGTCTTGACCTTCGGATTGACCGACTGGGCGCCGAGCGTGAAGCTGTTGATGTTGCGGATCACCTCGGGAATCGGGATCGAGCCGACCACGCCCAGCGTGTTGGACTTGGTCATCTTGCCGGCGATCACGCCAGCCATGTACGCGCCTTCATAGGTGCGGCTGTCGTAGGTGCGCATGTTCTCAGCCGTCTTGTAGCCGGTGGCATGCTCGAACTTCACGTCTTTCTTGTCGGCGGCAACCTTGAGCATCGGCTCCATGTAGCCAAAGGTGGTGCCGAAAATCAGCTTGTTGCCCTGGTCCGCCATGTCGCGGATCACGCGCTCGGCGTCCGCCGACTCGGGCACTTTCTCGACGAAACTGGTAACAACCTTGTCACCAAACTCTTTCTCCATGGCCTTCTTGCCGTTGTCATGCGCGAAGGTCCAGCCGCCGTCACCCACCGGGCCGACGTAGGCGAACGCGATCTTCAGCGGCTCGGGCTTGGGTGCCGGTGCCGGAGCGGAAGCCACCGGTGCCGGCGCAGGTGCCGGAGCGGGCTCCTCCTTCTTGCCACAGCCCACGAGGGCGGCGGCAGCCACGGCGGACAGTGCGGCCACTTTGAGCATCGCGCGTTTCTTCAGGTCAGTCATGTCAGGTCCTTCTTTGAGGGGGTTGCGACAGGTTGAGAAAAATGGTGATTATGAAGCCGCCAGAGAGCTGCTGGCCGCTGATTTCAGGAACCGGGATAGAACGGCTTTCCGAGCGAAGCCGGCATGTTGACCCGAATCCAGGCCGGGTTGCGCGAGATCAGCGCCAGCACCACGATGGTGGCGATGTAGGGCAGCATGGTCAGGAACTGGCTCGGCACCTCGACGCCGACGCCTTGCAAGTGGAACTGCAGCATGGTCACGCCGCCGAAGAGGTAGGCGCCCAGCAACACGCGCGCCGGCCGCCAGGTGGCAAAGGTGGTGAGCGCCAGTGCGATCCAGCCCTTGCCGGCCACCATGCCCTCCACCCAGAGCGGCGTGTAGATCACCGAGATGTAGGCGCCCGCCAGCCCGCACAGCGCGCCCCCGGCGACCACGGCGGCCAGGCGAATGCGGCGCACCGGATAACCCAGCGAATGCGACGACTCGGGCGACTCGCCGACCGAGCGCAGCACCAGGCCCGCACGCGACCGGTAGAGGAACCAGATCAGCACGCCCACCATCGCCATCGCCAGGTACACGATGGGATGGTGCTGAAACAGCGCCTGACCCACCAGCGGAATGTCGCCCAGGATCGGGAAGGAAAACCGCGGACGCTCGGGCAGCTTCTCCTGCACGTACTTGATGCCGGCAAACGCCGAGAACCCGACGCCGAACAGGCTCAGCGCCAGCCCCGTGGCGTACTGGTTGGTATTGAGCCAGATCACCAGCACGCCGAAGAGCGCGGCCAGCAATGCACCCGCACCCATGCCGGCGGCAAAACCCAGCCAGTCATTGCCGGTGTGGACCACGGTGGCAAAGCCGGCGATGGCCGAACACAGCATCATGCCCTCGGCGCCCAGGTTCACCACGCCGGCCTTTTCGTTGATCAGCAGGCCCAACGCGGCCAGCGCCAGTACGGTGCCCGCGTTCAGCGTGGCAGCCAATAACAATGCGTAGGATTCCATTTACTTGGCCCCTTGGGTGGCGGGAATATGAGCGGGAGAATGCAACCGCGCCGGTAGCTTGAACTTGACGCGGTAGGCAATCAGCGTATCGCAGGCCAGCAGCGTGAACAGCAGCAGGCCCTGGAACACGCCGGTCAGCGACTTCGGCAGCCCCAGGCGCGACTGCGCGAGCTCGCCGCCGATGTAGAACATGCTCATCAGCACCGCCGAGAACACCATGCCCACCGGATGCAGCCGGCCGACGAAGGCCACGATGATCGCGGCAAAGCCGTAGCCCGCTGGCACATAGGGCGTGAGCTGGCCGATCGGGCCGGCCACTTCCAGTGCGCCGGCAAGGCCCGCAGCACCGCCGGAGGTCAACAGCGCAATCCACAGCGCCTTGCGCGAGGAAAAGCCCGCGTAGCGCGCCGCCGCCGGCGCGAGGCCGCCCACCTGCTGGGCAAAACCGGCGCGCGTGCGAAACAAAAAGACCCACAGGGCGGCGGCGCCTGCCAGCGCAATCAACAGCCCCACGCTCACGCGCGAGCCCTGCACCAGGCGCGGTATCTGGGTCACCGCCTCAAAGGTTTTTGTCTGCGGAAAGTTGTAGCCCGCCGGGTCCTTCCAGGGGCCGTAGACGAGATAGCTCAGCACCATGTCGGCCACGTAGACCAGCATCAGACTCACCAGGATTTCGTTCGCGCTGAAGCGGTCGCGCAGCAGCGCCGTGATGCCGGCCCAGACCATGCCGCCCAGCACGCCGCCCAGGAGAATCGCAATGACGATCCAGCCGCCGGTGTTCTTGCCGGCCAACAGCGCCACGCCGCCGGCGACCACGGCACCGATGACGAACTGGCCTTCCGCGCCGATGTTCCAGACATTGGAGCGAAAGCACACGGCCAGGCCCAGCGCAATGATCAGAAGCGGCGTGGCCTTGACCATCAGCTCGCCCACGGCATAAGGCGTCTTGATCGGCTCCCAGAAAAACACCTGCAAGCCCTTGACCGGGTCCTTGCCCAGTGCAGCGAACAGAATCACGCCGATGACCACGGTCACCAGCAGGGCCAGGATGGGCGAGCCGTAGCTCCAGAATTTGGAAGCCTGGGGACGGGGTTCGAGCTTAAGCATGGGCCAACTCCTTGCCAACATGTTCTGGCGTACGGGGCTGTTCCCACAACCCACTCATCCACGCGCCGATCTGCGCGACCGTGGCCTGCGCCCGATCAATGGAGGGCGACAGCTTGCCCTTGGCGATCACATACAGGCGGTCGCTGATCTCGAACAGTTCGTCGAGTTCCTCGCTGACCACCAGCACGGCGCATCCGGCATCGCGCAGCGCCAGGATTTCGCCGCGGATCTGCGCAGCCGCGCCCACGTCCACACCCCAGGTCGGCTGCGACACGATCAGGATCCTGGGGTTGGCGTCGATCTCGCGCCCGACGATGAATTTCTGCAGATTGCCGCCGGAGAGCGATTTGGCCGCCGAGTTCGGCCCGCCGGCCTTCACGTTGAAGCGGCGAATGATGTCCTGCGCCTGCGCCTCAAGCGCCTTGACGTTGATCCAGCCCGACTTGCCGATGGCGTTCAACCGCGTCAGCATCAGGTTGTGCGCCAGGCCCAAGGTCGGCACGGCACCCCGGCCGAGGCGCTCTTCGGGTACGAACTGCACCCCCAGGGCACGGCGCGGCGCCGGCCCGAGCTTGCCCGCATCCTTGCCGAACACCTGGATCATCCCGGCGCTGGCACGCGTGTCTTCGCCGGACAGCGCATACAGCAGCTCTTTCTGGCCGTTGCCCGAAACGCCGGCAATGCCGACCACCTCGCCGGCACGCACGTCCAGCGAAATATGGTCCAGGTCGACGCCGAACTGGTCTTCGCGCGGCAGCTGCAAGCCCTGCACGCGCAGCACGGTGTCCCCCGCCTTGAGTTCGCGGTGCAACAGCGCCGCCGGCTCGGCGCCGATCATCAGGCGGCTCAGGGAGGCATTCGATTCCTCCTGCGGGTTGCACACCCCCGTCACCTTGCCGCCGCGCAGCACGGTGCAGGCAGTGCACAGCTCGCGGATTTCATGCAGCTTGTGGCTGATGTACAGAATGCTGCAGCCCTCGGACGACAGCTGCTTGAGCACCACGAACAGCTTCTCCACGGCCTGCGGCGTCAGCACCGAGGTCGGTTCGTCCAGGATCAGCAGCTTCGGGTTGGTCAGGAGCGCGCGGATGATCTCCACGCGCTGCATCTCGCCCACGCTCAAGGTATGCACCGGCCGCGTCGGGTCGATGTCCAGGCCGTATTCGCCGGCCTTGGCCGTGATGCGCCGGGTCACCTCGGCCAGCTTGAGGCTCTTGTCCAGGCCGAGCCAGACGTTCTCGGCCACCGTCAGCGTATCAAACAGGCTGAAGTGCTGGAACACCATGCTGATGCCCAGGGCGCGCGCTTCCTGCGGGTTGCGGATGTGCGCGGCCTGGCCGTTGAACATCACGGTGCCCTCGTCGGGCTTGACCGAGCCGTAGATGATCTTCATCAGGGTCGATTTGCCGGCGCCGTTTTCGCCCAGCACGGCATGCGTCTCGCCGGGCAGGACGTTCAGGGAAACGTCGCTATTGGCCACCACGGCCGGATAGCGCTTGGTGATGTTTGCAAGCGCCAGCCGGGGCGGCGCCAGGGAGGGAATGGTCGTGCTCATGTCTGTTTGTCTCTCGTCGTTTTGATGGAATTGGCTATTCTTTTCTCAGCGATGCGGCCACCGACTTGACCCGCTCGCGCAGCCACTTGGCCGAATTGGATGCATGTGTGCGCTCATGCCAGAGCTGGTAGTACATCAGCCGCGGAAAATCCACTGGACACTCCAAAATCTTGAGGGGCAGTTGATCCACATATCGCTCGCAATACTGGCGCCCGGTCGTCATCACCAGCAAGCTCGATGCCACCATGGCCGGGATCAGGCCGAAATGCGGACAGCGGGCAGTGATATTGCGCTGCAGGCCCAGCGCGTCCAGGTGTTCATCGATCACGCCCTTGGCCCCGGGGTGCGTGGGCGTGGGGGCGATGTGCTCGGCCTCCAGCCAGCTCGCCATGTCCCATTTGCGGCGCACCGCCGGGTGGTCCCTGGCCACGAGGCAGACCACTTCGTCGGCAAAAAGGCGGCCCATGTGCAGGTCGTCCGGCGCGGTGAGCCAGTTGCCGATCACCACATCCACATCGCCTTGTGCCAGGTGTTCGTGGTAGTCGGAATCAGCCGACAGCGGATGGATTTCGATGTGGCACAGCGGCGCCTGCGTCTTGATCTGCGCCACCAGTTGCGGCAGGAACAGCGGGTCGAGATAGTCGCTGGCCGCCACGCGGAACGTGTTGGTCGCCGATTTCGGCTCGAAGCCGCGCGCCCCGGTGAACAACACTTCGGCGGCGCGCAAAATGCTTGCACTGGGCTCGATCATGCGCAGCGCGGCATCGGTAGGCACCATGCCGGAGCCCGAGCGCACCAAAAGCGGGTCGCCGGAGAGGTCGCGCAGGCGCTTCAAAGCAGCGCTCACCGCTGGCTGGTGCATGCCCAGGCGGATAGCTGCTCTTGAAACGCTGCGTTCAGTCAACACGGTATGCAAGACCCTGATTAGATGGAGGTCTATCTTGTCGAAAAGCGCTTGGTCTCTCATACCTGTGGGTGCATTCGTGTCATATGCCCAGGCTTATGCTGCAGTGTGGGCTGTTGCTCTACTCTCGCGCACACAAGGATAATTTTGATATGACGACGCACAACATTCGCTTCATCCGGCGCGGCGAGACTGTCTCGCTGGGCAATGTACCACCCACCCGCACGCTGTTGGAAGTGTTGCGCGAAGACCTGGCCTGCACCGGCACCAAGGAAGGCTGCGGCGAAGGCGACTGCGGCGCCTGCACCGTTGTACTGGGCGAGGCCGACGGCGACGCTGTCAAATACCGCGCCATCAACAGCTGCATCCGCCTGGCGCACTCGGTCGACGGCATGGCCCTGTGGACCGTGGAAGACCTGGCCGCCAAGGACGGCACCCTGCACCCCGCGCAGGAGGCCATGGTGCAGTGCCACGGCTCGCAGTGCGGCTTTTGCACGCCGGGTTTCGTGATGAGCCTGTTCGGCATGTACCAGAACCACACCTGCCACGGTGAATCGATCTCGCGCGAGCTGGCCCAGGAAGAACTCTCGGGCAACCTGTGCCGCTGCACCGGCTACCGCCCCATCCTGGATGCGGCCCAGGCCATGGAAGATTTGCCGCCGGTGCGGGTCGACGAGGAAAAGCTGCTGCGCCAGTTGAAGCAGATTGCCCCGGTCGCCAAGGACGCCGCCGCTTCTTCTACTTATATGTCGCCCACTAGCCTGGCTGATTTGCTGGCCGCGCGCGCAGCACATCCGCTGGCGCAGATCGTCGCGGGCTGCACCGACGTCGGCCTGTGGGTGACCAAGATGCACATGCAGTTCGGCAGCGTGCTGGACGTGACCAAGGTGAAGAAACTGCAGCGCGTGGAGGAGTATCCGCACCACATCGCCATCGGCGCGGCCGTGCC
>DATILI010000143.1:0-15529 GCA_035476635.1 Burkholderiaceae bacterium
CGCAAGCGGGGCCCCGCGATGCTGATCACGCCGATCACCTCCTTGCGGCGAAACACAGGGGCGGCCATGGCGGCCATTCCCGGCGCGAAAACCTCGTCGATCATGGCGTAGCCACGCACACGGGCGGCATGCAGAAAGCCCAGCAAGGCTTTGATAGTGGTCGGGGCCTTCGGCCCAAAGTCCTCAGGCGCACCGAAACCCTGACGCGAAACGAGCTCCAGCGCGCGTTCGTCGCTGAGCGTCATCAGCCAGGCATGACCCGAGGCTGTGCACGACAGTCGCGCATCCATGCCCATGTCCGGGTCGTAGCGCAGTCCTGTTTGCCGCATGCCCTGCGACTTGGCGACCCAGGTGAGGCGATCATCATCCACGATGGACAGTCGCACCAGCTCGCCGGAGCTCTGTGCCAGCCGTTCCAGCAACGGTTCGGCAACGTCAACAATCCCTGCGCTGCTGAGGAAGCCCAGTCCGAGCGACACCACCTTGGTGGTCAGCATGTAGTCACCTTGTTTGCGCGCCTGGCGCACGTAGCCGCGATGCTGAAGATCCGCGAGCAGGCGGTGACAGGCGCTGAACGGAATATCAAGCTCGGAAGCCAACAGGGACAGCGGCAGGCCTTGTGGATACCGAGTGAGGTGTTCCAGGATGGACAGTCCCCGGTCAAGCGCAATGTTCATTTTGCAATATGAAATAAGTTTCCAATTCAGAAACATTTTCCCACGGCGGTCACAGAATCGGGACTGGTTTGGCAAACATGCAGCAATGCCCCCGGAGACAAAGATGTATATGTGCAAGCGCCGCTACCTGGCCAGCGCCGAATGAGCGGCATCGTCTACGTTCTGAATGGTCCCAACCTGAACCTGTTGGGCGTGCGCGAGCCGCACCTCTACGGCAGCACCACGCTGACGCAGGTGGAGCAGCTGTGCCACCGCGTTGCCGGCGAACTGGGGCTGCAGTGCGACTTTCGCCAGACTAACCACGAGGGTGTGATGGTCGACTGGGTGCAGGAAGCGCGCGAGCGTGCCGCCGCCATCGTCATCAATCCGGCAGGCCTGTCTTTCCGTTCCATTCCTGTGCTGGACGCGCTCAAGACGGTGGATCAGCCGATTGCCGAGGTCCACGTGACCAACATTCACAGGCGCGATCCCTTGTACCAACACTCGCTGGTGTCGCTGGCCGCAACTGGCGTGATTTGCGGCTTCGGCGCTTTCGGCTACGAGCTGGCGCTGCGAGCCTTGGCGCACCGCCTGGCGGATGCGCAGGCCGCGTGAGTTTTCCGTTCGTTCATCGCTACATCACAGGAGACAACCATGAAACATTCCATTGATCGCCGCACTCTGCTGGGCGCAGGAGGAGCTCTTGCCGCCAGTACCGTTCTACCGGCCTGGGCACAGACCCCACCCACCTTGCGCTTTGCTGCCGTGTTCTCTGACAAGGACATCCGCGCGGAGATGATGAACCAGTTCGCCAAGGAGGTCGCCCCCGACTTCAAGGTCGAGATGCATTTGAACTCCACGCTGTTCCGCCAGGGCACGGAGCTGGTGGCTCTGCAGCGCGACAACCTCGAGATGGGCAACATTTCCCCGCAAGACATCTCCAAGCAGGTACCGGCTTGGTCCATCCTGACCTCTGCCTACCTGTTCCGCGACGCCAACCACCTGAACCAGTTCTTCACCAGCGAGCAGGGCACCCAGATGAAGAAAATGGTGGAAGACCAGCTGAAGGTGAAGATCCTCGGCCCCACGTTTTTCGGAACGCGCCATGTGGGCCTGAAGGGCAAGAAGAAGATCAACACACCTGCCGACCTGGCCGGCGTGAAGCTGCGCATGCCCCCCGGTGACGCCTGGCAACTGCTGGGCCGTTCCCTGGGCGCCAACCCCACGCCCATGGCCTACGCCGAAACCTACACGGGCCTGCAAAGTGGCGCCATCGACGGTCAGGACAACCCGCTGCCCAACGTGCAGAACATGAAGTTCAACGAGGTGATGGGCCAACTGGTGTTGACCTCGCACCTGGTCGGCTTTGACCTGCTGACGGTCAACATGAAGACATGGAACAGCTTGTCGCCCGCGAAGCAGCGCGCCTTCCAGGCCGCCGCCGACAGGGCCATCGCCTGGAGCACGGCCGAGCATCAGAAGCGCGAGGCCGAGCTGGCCGACAGCTTCCGCAAGGGCGGGCTCGACGTCTACGTGCCCAACATCAATGCCTTCCGCGACTACGCTCAAAAGGTGTACCTGGCGTCCGACGAAGCCAAGGCCTGGCCCAGCGGCATGCTGGCGCAAATCAACGCCATGAAGTGACCTGCCAACCATGCTGACCCGGGTGTTGAAACCGCTGCACCGCTTCGCCGAAGCGGTGGCAGCCGGCCTGCTGGCGGTGATCTTTATCGCCTTCCTGGTGCAAATCGTGATGCGCTACGTGTTCAATGCGCCTGTCGGCTGGACCACCGAGCTGTCTCTCGCGGCCTGGCTGTGGCTGGTGCTGTGGGGCGCCGCCTTTGTGCTGAAGGACGATGAGGAGATCCGCATCGACATGATCAGCTCGCGCGGGAGCTACCGCACGCGCCGGGCGGTCGGCGGCATCGTTGCGCTGGCCATCATCGTGCTGTTCGGCATGTCGCTGCCCGGCGCGTGGAGCTATGTGACGTTCATGAAGGTCGAGAAGAGTTCCTACCTCGGTGTCCGCATGGACATCACCTATTCCATCTATATTGTCTTCGTTGTGGCGGTCATCCTCCGCGCGGTGCGCCAGCTGATACGCGGGCCTGACAAGGTCCCCAGCGACATGCCGTCATCCGCGTCCGCCCTATGAACTTCACAAGTCCGTTTTCGCTGGCGATCGTCGCCATCGTCGCCCTGAGCCTGCTCGGTGCGCCCATCGGGGTGGCCATGATCGCCGGCTCCGTGCTCTACCTGTACATGAAAGGCATGGACGTCGGCGCCGCCGCCGAGCAGCTGCTCAACGGCACGTATTCCAGTTTCCTGCTGCTGGCCATCCCGCTGTTCATCCTGGCCGCCACATTCATGAGCACCGGCAGCGTCATGGACAGGCTGCTGCGCTTTTGCAATGCCATCGTCGGCCGCTTCCCGGGCGGCCTGGCGCAGGTGAACGTGCTTCAAAGCGTGGTCTTTGCCAGCATGTCGGGCTCGGCCCTGGCCGACGCCGCCGGGTCGGGCAAGGTCATGCAGGTGATGATGACGCGGCAGGGCAAGTACACGCCGGGCTTTGCCGCGGCGCTGAGCGCCGTGTCGTCGGTGATCGGGCCCATCCTTCCACCCTCCATACCGATGGTGCTGTACGCGCTGGTGTCGGGCACGTCCATCGGCTATCTGTTCATCGGGGGGGTGCTGCCCGGCCTGCTTCTGGGCGTCGTGCAGATGCTGCTGATCTACTTCCAGGCCAAGCGGCGCGGCTTCCCGGTGGAGGAGAAGGTGCCACTGCGCGAGTTGCCGCGCATCACGAAGGAGGCCTTTCCCGCCTTGATGCTGCCGGTGATTTTGCTGGGCTGCCTGTACAGCGGCATCACCACGCCCACCGAGGCGGCAGCTGTGGCCGCCGCCTACGCGCTGCTGATTTCCGCGGGCCTGTACCGCAGCATGCGCTGGGGCGACATCTACGACTCGCTGCTGTCCAGCGCCAAGATGAGCATCTCCATCGGCATGCTGATCGCCGGCGCGCTGGTCTTCAACTACGTCATCACCTCGGAGAACATCCCAACGCACCTGAGTGGCCTGCTCAAGGGCATGGAGATGACGCCCATGGTCTTCCTGTTGCTGGTCAACGCCATCCTGCTGGTGCTGGGCGCGTTCCTTGAGGGCTCGACCATCATTCTGATCATCCTCCCGGTGCTGCTGCCCACCGCGGTGGCGCTGGGTATCGACCCGGTGCACTTCGGTGTGATGGCGGTGCTGAACATCATGATCGGCCTGGTCACTCCACCCTATGGCCTGCTGCTCTTCATGATGATGAAGATTGCCAACGTCTCGTTCTCCGAACTGATGGCGGAGGTCTGGCCCTACCTCCTCGTCATGCTCGGCGCTCTGGCGCTGGTGACCTTCTGGCCGGGCATGGTGTTGTGGTTGCCGCGGCTCGCGGGTTACACCGGATGAAGTGGCTACCTAAGAGCATGACCCCCCAGCCAATTTTTGTGCTTCAGCGGCCTGTGCTTGGCCGACGACCTGCTGCAGGTGCAGCGGCCGCGGCCAGCCGCTGGGGAGCAGCGACATGATGCTGGGCGATGCCGCGCTCGCGATGTGGTGGGACATGGCGCCTGACACGCGAGAGGAATTCGAGCATTGGCACTCACACGAACACTTTGTCGAGCGGCTGGCGCTGCCGGGTTTTCAGCGCGCTTCCCGCTGGGCCGAGGCGACTGGCGGCGAGGGTTTCTTCGTTTTGTACGAACTGCTGACCTACGACGCGCTGGTGTCGCCGGAGTATCAGGCCCGCCTGAATGCGCCCAGCGAATGGTCCCGGGAAATGATGCCGCACCACCGCCGGATGGTGCGCAGCCAATGCCGCGTGGTCGCAAGCCGGGGCGGTGCCGTCGCAGGCCAGGTGTTGACTGTCAGGCTCTCGCCGGCGGACGGCGCACAGGAAGCACTGCGAATTTACCTGGAGGCCTTGGTGCAACAACTGCCTGCACAGCCCGGTGTGACCGGGGCGCACCTGCTTTGCACCGAAACGCCGGCGATCGCATCGACGACCGAGCAGCGTATACGCGGCAATGCCGACCGCGCGGCGGACTGGATATTCATCGCCAACGGCTACGACACGCTGGCACTCCAGCGGCTTGCTGACAGCGGGCTGTCCATCCCAGCACTGGAAGGTGCCGGTGCTGCCAGGGGCGCAATTGTCGGGACGTATGCGCTCAGGAGTTCCATGCTGGCTGCGGACACGAGTTGACTGCCAGGCTTCGGTTTTACCTGATTCAACCTAAGGAATATGCTGGTTTTATCTTATCGGAATCACTGTTAACCTGCCTGGCTTGATCAGCCTTCCAAGGAGACCTTTGATGAAGAAAGCACTCGCTCTTATTGCCGTTGTCCTGACCCTCGGGATCTCGTCGCTGGCACTTGACGCCGAGGCCAAGCGGCTCGGTGGCGGCAAGTCCAGCGGCATGCAGCGCCAGACCACCACGGCCCCCGCCAATCCTCCCGCCGGCGGGACCAACGCCCAGGGCGCACCGGGCCAGGTGGCACCTGCAGCGGGCACCGCCGCGGCGGCGGCTCCCGCGGCTGCGGCAGCCGCCACCAAGCGCAGCTGGATGGGCCCCCTCGCAGGCCTTGCCGCCGGCCTTGGCCTGGCCGCCCTGGCTTCGCACTTCGGATTCGGCGAAGCCCTGGCCAACATGATGATGATCGGTTTGCTGGTAATGGCCGTGCTGCTGGTCGTCGGCTTCGTGATGCGCAAGCGCATGGCGGGCCAGAATCCAGCCCTGGCAGGTGCCGGTGCGGCTGGCCCGGCCCAGCCACTGCAGCAGAACCAACCACAGGACACCGCCTTTCGCAGCGCTGCACAAGCTGCGCCCCAAGGCGGCTCGCTGATCGGCTCGCGCCTCGGCGCAGGCATGGCCACTGCGGCGCAAGCCGGCACCATCCCGGCCGACTTCGACACAGCCGCCTTCGCGCGCAACGCCAAGACGCAATTCATGGCATTGCAGTCTGCCAACGATGCGCGCGACCTGGTGCGCCTGCGCGACTACCTCTCGCCCGAGATGTTCGACCTGGTGCGCGCCGAGATTGCCGAGCGCGGCGACACGCACCAGCAGAAAACCGAGGTGTTCGGCCTGGAAGCGCAGGTGCTGGCCGTGGTGGAAGATGAAGGCCGATACATCGCCAGCGTGCGCTTCACCGGCAGCACGCGTGACCAGCATGGCGCGGTGCCGGAAGACCTGGACGAGATCTGGCACCTGACGAAGCCGCGCGCCGGCTCCGGCGGCTGGGTGATTGCCGGGATTCAGCAGCAGGCGGACGGCTCGCAAGCGGGCTGAGATGAATCGATGCATGGAGGATGTGCCCTCTTGATTGAGGGCACACTCTTGCCATGGCATCCCCCCTGAACTACCGGCACCTCTATTACTTCTGGGTCGTCGCCAAGGAAGGCGGCATGGCCCGCGCGGCCGCCCGGCTCGACATGGCGGTCCAGACCATCAGCGAACAGGTGCGCTCGCTCGAGCAGTCGCTCGGCTACGCCCTCTTCAAGCCGGCCGGACGTGGCGTCGCTCTCACTGAAGCCGGGGTGGCCGCCATGGCGCACGCCGAGCAGATCTTCCAGTTGGGCGAACAGTTGCCGGCCGCCGTGCGGGAGGCTGCCACCGGGCAAGGGATGCGGCTCGCCGTGGGCATCTCGGACGGGCTGCCGAAACTCGTGGTGCGCCATCTGCTGCAGCCGGCGCTCAGTGACAGCGGCGTGCGCTTGCTGTGCCACGAGGACGAATTCGACCGGCTGCTGGGCGACCTGGCGCTGCACCGGCTGGACGTTGTCTTGTCCGACCGCGCTGCGCCGCCCAACCCGAACTTGAGGCTCTATAGCCATCCCCTTGGCGAAGCCGCCTTGGCCTGGTTGGCGCCGGTGGCCATGGCAAAGAAATCAAGCTTGCCCTTTCCAGCGTCCCTGGGCGAGATGCCGCTGCTGTTGCCGACCAGCCATTCCGCCGTCCGGCTGCGGCTTGACCAGTGGTTCGAGCGCCAGAGCCTGCGACCGAAGGTGGTGGGTGAATTCGAAGACAGCGCCCTGCTGGCCGCGTTCGGCCGCAGCGGCATGGGGGCGTTCCCGGCCTCGCGCTGGTCGCACGAGGAACTGTTGAAGGACCCGGGCCTGCAACTGCTGGGAGAAAGTCCGGAATTGATGGAGCACTTCTTCCTGATCTCCGCGGAACGCCGCATTCAGCATCCGCTGGTGCAGCGCTTGCTGCCAACGGCTCAAAAGTGAAAAGACGGTTGACCTGTTCCTCGAATGCGCTGGCGGGTGAGCGGTCAGGCGCGTCTCCGCGTGCAAGGCGTGGTTTTGCCTCCTGTTTCTGGCTCGCTGGGGCTACTGAAATTCTCCCGCGGCCGCTGCCTGCGAGGGGCTGCGCGCCTTGATAGGCGTCCTCATGCTGATCCTTGCGATGTTCTCTCGGCCTGGCCACAGGCCAATCGCCCCTCAGAGTTGAACCACCTGCGTGCCGCCCGGAGGCTGCCGACAATAATCTCGGGCAAACGCGATGACGGACTCGAGGGTTTCGCCTTCATACCAGGTAGTGGCGATGGGCACATCGAATCCACCTCTTTGCAGTATGGCTTCGATGAGACCCTTCACGTGGCCGCCATCCGGGCCTGCCAGATGCACATGTCGCACCCCGTCCAGAATGAAGCTCGCCAGGATCTGGCCGAGTTGAATGCCGCAGCCTTGCGGGCAATGCAAGACAACACTTTGCGCGAAATGTCGCCTTGGTCGGCCGTGCGTCGACTGGGAACGTCGGTCGCTTTGCGCCTCATGGTTCAAACTGGCAGCTGGTTCGGAATTGTTCATGACACAGGACCTCCAATTCGGCAATTTTGTTTGATGCACCTGCCGATGTATGTGCGTTGACGCACAGACCGGATGTCCGCCCCGCATCAGCGCTGCGGGTCGCCAGTGAGCGCATAGGCCGCCCAGAAGTAGGGGTGGACATAGGCCTCCCCCAAGCGCCCCGCCGCCATGGCACGCTGGGCCAGTGCCAGGCTTTCGGTCTTGCTCTGGCCCTTGGCGTAACCCTCCAGCGTAGCGACCACCAGCCGCTTCGCCGACTCGGATTCGACCGCCCATTGCGTCATCAGCACCGAACGGCTGCCGGCCAGGAAAAATGCGCGCACCAGGCCGGCCAGCGTCTGGTCGTCGCGCTCTTCGTAGGTTCCCGTGTTGCACGCCGAGAGAATCACCCAGTCGGCGTTCAGCCTCAGGCCAATCACATCGTCGGCGGTGAGCAGCGAGTCTTGCACGCCGCTGCCTTCATAGGCCATGGCCAGCGCCGGCTTGCTCAGGCCCGGGATTTCGCCGGGCTTGATGCCGTGGGTGGAGAAGGCGATCACGCGCCGGTTGTCCAGCTTCTCGGCCATCACCGTCGAGCGCAATGCCCGTGTGCCCAGCCACAGGTCTTCGCTGGACGCACGCAATACCTGGGCCACCGCGCGCAATTCGTCGGCGGTCTCCGGCAAGGGCGGCACCAGGGCATAGTTGAATTGCGAGAGCCGGCTGCCGCGCTGCGCGCCGAGGGCTGCACGCGTCGCGCGCGGCGCGGCGGCCGTGCTGGGCGCTCCGGGCTGGAACACCGGGTCGCCGACACCGAGGAAGGCCTGTGTCGCCGGTGAAAACTGGCGCTCACGCAGCAGCTTCAGGGAGCTCACGCCCGGCACGGTGGAGCTGGCCCAGCGCTCGGCAAGCCAGGTCGGCCTGGCGCCGCCGGGCTCAGGAACCACGAGCGCGGAAAACGACAACCGGCCGAGCAAGGCATCGGGCGCGATCAGCAGGGTCTTGCACGCATCCAGCCATGCGCTGCGGCCACCGGTCACCTGCACGAACAAGCGGCTGGCGGCCTCCACGTCGAAGTTGGAGGCTTCCAGCCCGGGCGGCGGATCGCTGCGGTCCAGGTGTTTGCGAAAGCGTTGTACCAGTTCCAGGGTCTGCGCGCGCGGCGTGGATGCCGATGCGAAATGCATGTTTCCGCTGGAAGACATGCCCCACACCAGGCTGCCTTGGGGCACTGCCAGCATGGAGAGGTAGCACTCGCCGGATTTGAGCAGCTTGCTCACGTCGCGCCACTCGGGTACCACCGGATTCACCATTTCACGGTAGGCCGGGTAGCGCGCGGTGATCTGCTGGCGCACGTTCCGCAATTCGCCTTCGCGGCGCCGCAAGCCCTGCTGCGCGGCCTTGAGCTGCTGCTGTGTGCGCTCGAGTTGCTCCGCCTGTTCCTTTTGCTTGTCCTTGTCGGCGGGCTGCTCTGCCGTGCCAAGTTTTTGCGCGGCGCCTTCCAGGCGGACCACGCGCACCAGCGACTCGCTGCGTTCGCGCTTGAGTTCCTGCTCCCGCTCCACCAGGAGGCGCAGCGGCTCCTCGCGCGCGGCAAGTTTGGCCGCGCCGTCCAGCAGCGCGCCTTGCGATGCGTTGAGCTTGAGCCACTCCGTCACCCGAAAACCCAGCGCCACGAGCTCGGGGTCGGGCGTGCGGCCGCCTTGGGCGGCCTGCGCGAGGTAGTCCAGCAGTTGCTGCAGAACCGGGCGAATGCCGAATTGCGGCGTCTCCTGCGCATCCACCCAATCGACACCCGAGCCCACCACCAACTGCACGAAACGTTGCAGCCGGGCCTTGTTGGCCTCCACGCCGCGGTGCAGCAAGTCGAAGTAAAGCGACAGCGCCTCGGACTCCTTGGTCAGGTAGTGTTCCGAGCCCCACCAGCGCGTGCGCTTGCCGATCTGGGTCGAGAAGATGGCCTTGGCGGATTCATAGTCGCGCTTGCATGCCGCCAGCAGCCCTTGCGCCGTCTCGTCGGAGAAAAGGCCACTGACGCCGGCGTCGCCATGCATCGACAGATTCAGTTGCGCCTCTTCGGCGCACTCCTGCGCGGGCGATTGCGACAGCAGGCCCAGCAGCAGCGTATAGCGCGAGGCCATGATGTCGACGCGGAACTCACTCAAGCCGCGCTGGCGGAACAAATCCATCGCCAGGCGTGCCTGCGCCACGGCGGCGGCATGGTTGCCCGAGGTCAGCTCCGCACGCGCCGTCGCCAGCGTGGCCACGCCCTTGTAGTAGGAAGAGAAACGCTTTTCCTGCGCCATCTCCAGTGCCGCCTTTGCATACTCGCGGTATTCACTCAGGCGGCCGGCGCGGATGTTGTACGCGACCGAAAAGCTGATGGTCCTGAGCAGTTCCTCGTAGGCGCGCTGCAACTCGGCCACGTTGCCGGCCTGCTCGAAGACGCGGATGCGCTCGACCATGCGCGCCTCGGCCTGGCGCTGCAATTGCGCCGCGCGCTGGGTCATCCCGCGGCGCGCTTCAAGGGCGGCTTCGGCGAGCAGGATCTCGCTGTCCAGGTCGGCCTTGACCGTGGCGCGCTGCGCGGGCGTGGCGGCTGCCGCGAGTTCGCGTGCCTGTGCAATCAGGCGCTGGGCCCGCGCGAATTGCGCGGTGCGCCCGAAGCGCGCCGCCATGTCGCTGGCCAGCCACGAGCGCTGCGCCGGGTTCAGTCTTTCATCGCTGAGGGCCTGGTCCATCTGCGCCAGCGCCGCCGCCGTGCCTTCCTGGTTCATGACGCGAAAGATGCCGCGCAAGCGCGCGGCGAACTGCGCATCGATGCCGACCGGCACGGCAGCCTCCGCGGATTCCCTGACTTCATCCTCCATGTCCTGCGCAGCCAGGGGAGCACAAGTCATCCACAGCGCAAGCGCCAGCAGGCGCCATACCCGAGCTTGCATGGGAACCTCGTCAAGTCAGTGTCGATGCCCGCAATGGTAGTCCCGGGCTTCCACATTGCCACGGAGCGTGGTACCGTGCTTTGGAAATACATCGCCACTGCACATCGCCCGCTGACAGGGGCCTGCAGACGGGGAGCTTTGCACCAGCGTTGGGGCAAAAAATGAAGGTCGAAATCTCGAACGAACGTTGGGCGTTTGTTTCGACGGAAGGTGCCGGCCGGCGCGAATCCAGGTTCGCGCTCACCGCCGTGTTCATTTCAGCGCTGGTGTTTGTGGCGGTCTCCCCGTTTGCCCGCACACCGATGGCGCAGTACCCGGTCTTCATTCCGATCTATGTTTCCACGCTGGTACTCAGCGACCTCATCACAGCGACCCTGCTGCTCGGCCAGTACAGCGTGATCCGCACCCTGCCGGTGCTGGTCCTGGCTGCTGGGTACTTGTTCACCGCTTCCATCACCGCGGCGTACGCGCTGATCTTTCCGGGCCTGTTCGCGCCCAGTGGCCTGCTGGGCTCCGGTCCGCAGACCAGTTCGGCGATGTACATGTTCTGGCACGCCGGGTTTCCATTGGTGATCCTGTGCTATGCCCTCCTGGAATCCCGGCGTGGTGGCGACGAGATCCTGGTTGCGCCGGGAAACCGGGGCAGCGCGCGCACGGCCATTCTCGCCACGGTGGCCGGTGTTCTCCTGGTGACCGTGGGGTACACGGTGTTCGCCACTTCCTTCCACGCTGCCATCCCCGTGTTCCTCGAGGGCAACCGCACCACCCCGCTGGGCCATCTCGCACTCAGTGGCATCTGGCTGCTGAGTTTCGCCGCGTTGGCGGTGCTGTGGCGGCGCAAGCCGCACACCGTGCTCGATGTGTGGCTGATGGTGGTGATGTGGGTCTGGCTGTTCGACATTGCGCTGGCCGCCATCCTGAACACGGGCCGCTACGACCTGGGCTGGTACGCCGGACGGATCTACGGGCTGGTCGCGGCAAGCGCCTTGCTGATCGTGCTGCTGGTCGAGGACATCCGGCACTATGCCCGTCTGGTCCAGATGTCGGTGGACCTGAAGGCCGCAAACCGGGCGCTCGCGCTGTTGTCGCGGCATGACGAGCTCACCGGCATCGCCAACCGCCGGCTGTTCGACGAGGAGATTGCGGAACAGATCGCGCTTGCGCGACGCCACCAACGGCCGCTGGCGCTGGTGCTGTGCGACGTCGACCACTTCAAGAACTTCAATGACCGCCATGGCCATCCCGCAGGCGACGCCTGCCTGCGGCAAGTGGCGACGGTCTTGCGCAACTACTGCAAACGCCCGGGCGATGTTGCGGCGCGCTATGGCGGCGAAGAGTTCGCCATGATTTTTCCAGCGACCGACATTCTGGGTGCGGTGCACACGGCCGAGGCGGCGCGAGAGGCCGTCAGCGGCCTGGATTGCGACGTCGGTGCCGGCGAATGCACCAGCGTGAGCATGAGCTGCGGCGTGGCCGGCCTGCTGGCGGGGATGACGGCACAGGAACTTGTCAAGGCCGCGGACGAGGCTTTGTACCTGGCCAAGGATCGAGGCCGCAATCGAGTGATCTGCACGCAGGAGATTGCGGATCCGGAAGCGGTGGCAACAAGCCTCAGCGCAGCACCCGGCTGGCTTCAGCCTCCCGCACCAGCCGCTGCGCATCCTCTGGCAGCAAAAACCTAGCGCCCAGGGCACCGTCAGCCGCCTTCCGCACGGCACTGACATAGCCCTCGTGCGTGCCATAGCGTTCCTCCAGGGACAGGCGCGGATCACCCGCTGCCATGCGTTCAGCCCGCGTCCGCGCAAACGGCAACATGCCACCCACGTAGTTGCAGATCTGCCCCTGGTGAAACGGCCGCGCGCCGCCGGCCGTGATGTTCCAGCCGACATAGGTGCCCAGCGGTGCCTCCCGCAGGACCACAGGCACGCCGCCAAGCTCATTGCCATCCGCATCGACCTTCGGCGCGAACATCGGCAGCACCTGGCGGACCGGCGGCGGCGCGTTGCCGGCCACACCCGAACCGTCGACGGCATTGAATTGCGGCCCCCAGTCGTAGTCGAGCACCGGCATGATGAAGTCCGGCTCCGGGATGCTGGAGCGCAGCTGCGGCAGCGTCGGAAAACCGATCGCCATCTTGTGCGCCGGGACCAGCGTTCCCGTCGCCAGCGTAGGCCACTGGCTGGGCGGCGGATCGATGCCGCGCATCACCCAGTTGCGAAAGTGCACGCGCAGCGCGTTGACGGTTTCGGTGTGCGGCATCGGGTTGGCCGGCAGGACACCGGTGCCGTAGTTGTTGCCCGGACAATTGGGCCCGGTGGCCGGCAAGCCCGCACCCGGCAAGCTGCTGTCGAAGCCGCCGGCGCCGCCGCCGTGGTTGCTGGCGGCGATGTAGTAGCGGCGGACGTTTGTGGGCAGCGGCAGGTCAGCGCGCGCATCGGTGCCCACCCACTCGGGCGTGAGCTTCAGCGCCCAGACCTCGGCAGAACCGAAGTGCTCGATGATCTTGGGACAGGTGCGCGTCGCGGCGCAGCGGTCGAGCAGGCCCGCGGCCGCACCGCCGCGCACCGGGTCCGGGTGCGGCAGCCACCACTGCGGCCCTTCGCTGCCGGCCTGGTACAGCTCGAGCACGCCGTCCGGTTGTGCCCAGCGGAAGTTCAGCGCGATGCGGCGGCCGGCAATGATCGGCCAGAGCCCGTCGTGCACCTGGCGCTGCGCCTCGTCGCGGTTGAAGCCCAGGTGCAGCCACCCGCGCAGGAAGTTGCCGGACTGCGAGACGCCGCGGCCGATGCTGTGCGCCACTGCGCCGGCGACCGGGTTGGGCGTTCCGGCATCGTCGACACGCGCGGTCTTGAAGAACATGCCAAGGTCGCGCCACGCCGCGAAGCCGACGCCGAGTACGTAGGCATCGGCGGACTTGAAGACGACCTGGTACAGCTTGGCGGCGTCGAAGCCGTTCTTCAGGCAGATCTGGGTGGGGTCGGGTGTGCCGGGAAATGGGTTGCTCGCATCGCACTTGGCCCAGGCCCAGTCGGTCGGCGCGATCGCCGTTTCGCCGATCACCTCGCCGCGCGTCGATTCCGCGACGCGCGAAACGAGTCGCGCCTCTTTCGTGTCCAGGCTCATGGGTTTGTAGGGCACCGGATTGGTCTGCACGATCAGGGGCTGCGAATTCGGGCCCGCGCGATTGACGATGCGGCCGAACACCTCGCCAGTGACGGGCGCGCCGTCGCCCAGGCGCGCGACCGGCAGCTTCAGCCAATGCGGCAGGTCCACCGCGGCGGTGGCGCGTACCGTGGTGGCTCCGGCGTTGTCACCCTGCCATGCACTGGTGAGGTCGATGTCGCCGTTGGCGCGCTCCGCCACCACGTTGGGCCGGCGCTGGCCGCGATTCGGTACCTCGTGCCACATCAGGCCGCTCGTGCGAGACAGATCGACCGGCTTGGTGAGCACGAACGTCGCGACGTAGCGCACCTTGCCATCGGCATCCCGCGCAAGTGGCAGGTCGTTGATGATCGCGTTCGCCGGCGACGCGACGTCCAGCTCACCGAAGGCGCGGCCGGCGATCTGCTCGGTGGCGACGCCTCCAGACGCAGCGGCCACGAGCGGGCGGGTCTCGTCGATCACGATGCGCGTGACCCTCGCCTGCGCCAGCGGCGCCGCCAGTGCGAAGGCCAACAGGGCGAAAGTGGGAAAACATCTCTGCATTGAAGGTCTCCTTGGGTGCGGTGATGCTAACTAGCCAAGCCCCCGGCGCACAAGCGCAAAACCTCCAGTGTTTTCCCGAAAACAAGCACCGCCATCCGAAGTCAAACAAATTAGCATTGACTTATTAATTAGTATTGGCTAATATAAATCCCATGATGCAAACCGCCCCCCTCGACACCGTCATGCGCACGCTTGCCGACCCCACGCGGCGGGCCGTCTTCGAGCGGATCGCACACGCGCACGAAATCAGCGTGGTGGAGTTGACCCAGGGCAGCGGCGTGTCGCAGTCCGCCATTTCGCAGCACCTGGGCTCGCTCAAGCGGGCGGGCCTGGTGGTGGACCGCGCGCAGGGCCGCAACGTCTTCTATCGCGCCGACCCCAAGGGCCTGGCGCCGCTTGCCGACTGGATGGGCCACTACGGCGTGTTCTGGCGCAAGCGCTTTGCCGACCTCCGAACCCTCTTGAAAGAAATCGACCCATGAACGACGCCGCCTTGAGATCCGCCACGCAAGACATCGTGGTCGACGAAGTGTTTCCCCACGCGCCCGAGACCATCTGGAAAATCTTGACCACCGGCGCGCTGATGGCGCGCTGGCTGATGGAGCCGCGCGGATTCGCGCCCGTGCGGGGAACGCGCTTCACCTACCAGACCAAGCCGGCCGGCGCATGGGATGGCACCATCCACTGCGAGGTGCTGGAGGTGGTGCCGAACGAGCGCTTCGTCTACGCCTGGAAGGGCGGCCATGAAAGCAACAACGGCTACGGTTCGCGGCTGGACACAGTCGTCGCGTTCACGCTGACCAAGGTTCCGGAAGGCACGCGATTGAAGCTCGTGCATTCAGGCTTCGTGGCGCCGATCAACGACACCGCGTTCCAGAACATGAGCGATGGCTGGCGCAAGGTCGTGCCCAACATCGGCAATTTCACCAACGAACTGCACTGAGGAGAAAGAACATGAGCGATTCCTACACCGGCGGATGCGCCTGCGGCGCGATCCGCTACGAGATCCCCGGCGATCCGGTTTTCATGAACCACTGCCAGTGCCGCGACTGCCAGCACAAGAGCGGCACCGGCCACGGCTCCTACCTGACCTTCGCCGCCACCGGCGTGAAACTCACTGGCGTTGCATCGCAATGGGACATGGTCGGCGACAGCGGCAATGTGAAGACCCGCGGCTTCTGCCCGCGCTGTGGTTCACCGGTCTACCTGCGCTTTTCGGCCATGCCGCAGGTCTTCACCGTGCACGCCGCAAGCCTGGACGACCCGAGCCGCTTCAAGCCGCAGGTGGTCACCTACGGCATGCGCGCCCTGGCGTGGGACCACCTCGACCCCGAACTGCCGGCATTCGACAAGATGCCGCCTGGGTGAGCGAAGGCTGCGGGGCTTGC
>DATILI010000144.1:0-8748 GCA_035476635.1 Burkholderiaceae bacterium
CGTGGCCGAAGGCTGTGAGCAGCTCGCGGCCATGGCCGACGTGATCGGCGAGATCATCGGCATGAAGCAGCAGCCCAGCGGCATCCGCGTGGGCCAGATGCGCGTGCCGATCGGCGTGTTCGGCATGATCTTCGAAAGCCGCCCGAATGTGACGATCGAGGCCGCGAGCCTGTCGATCAAGAGCGGCAACGCCTGCATCCTGCGCGGCGGCTCCGAGGCGATCGAATCCAACAAGGCACTGGCCCGGCTGGTGCAGCAGGCCCTGCTGGAAAGCGGCCTGCCCGCCGATGCGGTGCAACTGGTGCAGACCACCGACCGCGAGGCCGTGGGCCAGCTGATCGCCATGCCCCAGTATGTGGACGTGATCATCCCGCGCGGCGGCAAGAGCCTGATCGAGCGTATCTCGCGCGAAGCCAAGGTGCCGGTCATCAAGCACCTGGACGGCAACTGCCATGTCTACGTCGACGACCCGGTGGACATCGCCATGGCCGTGACCGTGGCCGACAACGCCAAGACCCAGAAGTACAGCCCCTGCAACGCCAGCGAGGGCCTGCTGGTGGCGCGCGGTGTCGCGGCGCAATTCCTGCCCAGGATCGGCGCGGTCTACGCCGCCAAGGGCGTGGAGATGCGTTGCGATGCTGCGGCTCAGGCCATCCTCGCCGAGGTCAAGGGCGCGAACCTCAAGGCGGCGACCGAGCAGGACTGGTACGAGGAATACCTCGCGCCCATCATCAGCATCAAGGTGGTCGAGGGCATTGACGAGGCCATCGCCCACATCAACCAATACAGCAGCCACCACACCGACGCCATCCTCACGCGCGACCACGTGCATGCGCAGCGCTTCCTGCGCGAGGTCGATTCGGCCAGCGTCATGGTCAATGCGAGTACCCGCTTTGCCGACGGCTTCGAGTTCGGCCTGGGCGCCGAAATCGGCATCAGCACCGACAAGTTCCACGCGCGCGGGCCGGTCGGGATCGAGGGGCTGACGTCCTTGAAATGGGTGGTGCTCGGCCAGGGTGAAGTGCGGACCTGAGGTCTGGCCGCGCCAGGCCGGGGCCCTTGCAAATCGGGCGGGCGGCCTCAATTCCCTACAATTCCGGTCAATTATTAAACCGCCACGACAACGAGGGCCGCATGGTTCCGCATCTCATCACGGCCCTCACCGGGCCGATCAACGAACTCGAACAGCGCATTCTTGACTCCATGCCGGCGATCGAACGCTGGTTTCGCCTGGAGTGGATGGAGCACACGCCCCCGTTCTACTCCTCGGTCGATATCCGCAACGCCGGCTTCAAGCTGGCGCCGGTGGACACCAACCTCTACCCCGGCGGCTGGAACAACCTGACCAACGAGATGCTGCCGCTGGCCGTGCAGGCGGCGATGGCGGCGATCGAGAAAATCTGCCCCGAAGCGCGCAACCTGCTGGTGATCCCCGAGAACCACACGCGCAATACCTTCTACCTGAGCAATGTGGCGCAGCTCAAGCGCATCTTCCACATGGCGGGCCTGAACGTGCGGATCGGCTCGATCAACCCCGAGATCAAGGTGCCGACCGTCATCGACCTGCCCACGGGCGAGCAGATTACGCTGGAGCCGGTGATTCGCGGCAAGCGCCGCCTGGGGCTGAAGGACTTCGACCCCTGCACCATCCTGCTGAACAACGACCTTTCCGCCGGCGCGCCCGGCATCCTGGAAGACCTGCACGAGCAATACCTGCTGCCGCCGCTGCACGCGGGCTGGTCGGTGCGGCGCAAGAGCAAGCATTTCCAGAGCTATGAAGAGGTGGCCAAGCGCTTCGGCAAGCTGCTGGGCATCGACCCGTGGCTGATCAATCCGATGTTCAACCGCTGCGGCGAGGTCGATTTCGCCGAAGGCACGGGGATGGACTGTCTGACCAGCAACGTGGATGCGCTGCTGACCAAGGTCAAGAAAAAATACAAGGAATACGGCATCAACGAAAAGCCGTTTGTCGTGGTCAAGGCCGACAACGGCACCTATGGCATGGGCATCATGACGGTGCGCGACGTCAAGGAACTCGATGCGCTGAACCGCAAGACCAAGAACAAGATGTCGGTCGTCAAGGACGGCCAGCCGGTGGGCGAGGTCATCATCCAGGAAGGTGTGCTGACCAACGAGCGCATGAACGACGCCGTGGCTGAACCCGTGGTCTACATGATGGACCGCTACGTGGTTGGCGGCTTCTACCGCGTCCACGCCGAACGCGGCGTCGATGAGAACCTCAACGCACCCGGCTCCAGCTTCGTTCCGCTCGCTTTTTCCGAGAGTACGCACTTACCTCAGCCAGGCATGAAACCAGGTGCCAGCGCGCCGAACCGGTTCTACATGTATGGCGTGATCGCGCGGCTGGCCATGCTGGCCGGCAGCTACGAGATGGAAGCGACCGACCCGCACGCCGAAATCTACGACTGAGTCGGGTCTTCACATGTGAAGTTGCCGCATTGCAACATTTGGCGGATTTCGAGCGTGCCAAGGCGCCGGCGTACTTGCGCGGCGTTGCTCCAAGCGCAAAATAGCGTTCCCAAAAGAAACGGAACCCCGCCGGCCTGAACAGGCCATGCAAGACGGGTGCCTTTGTGCAAAGCTCGAAATCCTCGCTCGCGGCGCTTACCGTCGGCGCCATCGGTGTTGTCTACGGCGATATCGGCACCAGCGTCCTGTACGCAGTCAAAGAAGTTTTCGGCTCCGGGCATGTCCCGTTCACTCCCGAAAACGTCTACGGCATCCTCTCCATCTTCTTCTGGACCCTGACGGTCATCGTCTCGATCAAGTACGTCTTGCTCGTGCTGCGGGCCGACAACAACGGCGAAGGCGGCCTGGTGGCGATGCTGGCCCTGGCCTCGCAATCGGTGAAAGACCGGCCCGAGCTGCGGCGCGTGCTGCTGATCGTGGGTATCTTCGGCACCTGCCTGTTCTATGGCGACGGCGTCATCACGCCGGCGATCTCGGTGCTCTCGGCGGTCGAGGGACTGGAAGTCATCTCGCCGGCCTTCAAGAAGTACGTGATCCCGTTGACCCTGGTCGTGCTGTTCGGCCTGTTCTTCGTGCAAAAGCGCGGCACCGCCGGCATCGGCAAATTCTTTGGCCCGATCACGCTCGTCTGGTTTGCGGTGCTGGCCTTGCTGGGCGTCGTGCACATCGCCACCAACCCGGCGATCTTGTGGGCGCTGAGCCCGCACTACGCGGTCGGCTTCATGATCGGCAACCCGGGAACCACCTTCATCATCCTGGGCGCGGTCGTGCTGTGCGTGACGGGTGCCGAAGCGCTCTATGCCGACCTTGGCCACTTCGGCAAGAAGCCGATCCGCCTCGCCTGGTTTTCCGTGGTCATGCCCGCGCTCACGCTCAACTACTTCGGCCAGGGCGCGCTGCTGCTCAAAAACCCGGAGGCGGTGAAAAACCCGTTTTACCTGATGGCGCCCGACTGGGCACTGGCGCCGCTGGTGCTGCTGGCCACCATGGCCACCGTGATTGCCTCGCAGGCCCTGATCACCGGTGCCTTCAGCGTCACCAAGCAAGTGATCCAGCTCGGCTACCTGCCGCGCCTGCAGGTGCAGCACACCAGCGTCAAAGACACCGGGCAGATCTACATGCCCTTCGTCAACTGGGGGCTGTTCGTGGCCATCGTGCTCGCCGTGGTGATGTTCAAGTCCTCCAGCAACCTGGCGGCGGCCTACGGCATTGCGGTGTGCACCGACATGCTGATCACCACCATCCTGACCTTCTTCGTGATCCGCTACAGCTGGAAGTACCCGCTGTGGCTGTGCATCCTCTCCACCGGCTGGTTCTTCATCGTGGACTTCGCGTTCTGGTCCTCCAACCTGCTCAAGCTGCTGGACGGCGGCTGGTTCCCGTTGTTCATCGGCGGCGCCGTGTTTACGCTGATGGTGACCTGGAAGAGCGGCCGGCAAATCCTCAACGAGAAGCTCAAGGCCGACGCGATCGACCTGAGCAGCTTCCTGGAGGCGGTGTTCGTCAACCCGCCGGTGCGCGTGGAAGGCACGGCCGTGTTCCTGACGGCCGAACCCGGCACCGTGCCCAATGCGATGCTGCACAACCTCAAGCACAACAAGGTGCTGCACGAGCACAACCTGTTCGTGACCGTGCGCAACCATGAAGTGCCCTGGATCGGCCTGTCCAAGCGCGTGGAGATCGAATCGCTGGGCCACGACTGCTGGCAAGTGACGGTGCACTACGGCTTCAAGAACGACCCCGACCTGCCGCGCGCGCTGGAACTCATCCGCGGCCGCGGCTGCGAGATCGAGGCCATGACCACCAGCTACTTCCTTTCGCGCGACACCGTGATCCCGACCATCGGCAGCGGCATGGCGCCCTGGCGTGAAAAACTCTTTGCGCAAATGCACCATAACGCCAGTGGCGCTGCAGACTTTTTGAATTTGCCGAACAATTCGGTGGTGGAGCTGGGCTCGAAGATCGAAATCTAGTGCGCTGTCGCGGCTCCGTGTACCCCCTTAGGAAAGACCAATGCCCGCTACGACCGCCGCCACTTCAGATCTCACCGCATTCCCGATCACCAAAAAATGGCCCGCCCGGCACCCTGACCGGCTTCAGCTCTATTCGCTGCCCACGCCCAATGGCGTCAAGATCTCGATCATGCTGGAAGAGATCGGCCTGGCCTACGAAGTCCATCGCGTCGGCTTCGAGTCCCACGACCAGATGTCGCCGGAATTCCTGTCGCTCAACCCCAACAACAAGATCCCGGCCATCCTCGACCCGAATGGCCCGAACGGCAAGCCGCTTGGTTTGTTCGAATCCGGCGCGATCCTGATCTACCTCGCCGAGAAGACCGGCAAGCTCATGCCGCAGAACGCCGCCGGCCGCTACGAGACGATCCAGTGGCTGATGTTCCAGATGGGCGGCATCGGCCCGATGTTCGGCCAGGTGGGCTTCTTCAACAAGTTCGCCGGCAAGGACTATGAAGACAAGCGCCCGCGCGACCGCTATGTCGCGGAATCCAAGCGCCTGCTTGCCGTGCTGAACCAACGGCTCGAAGGCCGCAACTGGATCATGGGCGATGCCTACACCATCGCCGACATCGCCACCTTCCCGTGGGTGCGCAACCTGATCGGCTTCTATGGGGCCGGCGATCTGGTGGACATCCAAAGTTTCCCGAACGTCACGCACGCGCTGGCGGCGTTCGTTGCACGCCCGGCCGTGGTGCGCGGGCTTGACATCCCCAAGCGCAACTAAATCGCCACTACCCCCGCAGTGACTTATGAATATCCTCTTTATTGCCGATCCGCTTGAATCCTTCAAGATCTACAAGGACACCACCTTCGCCATGATGCGCGAGCTGCAAAAGCGCGGCCACACGCTGGCTGCCTGCGAGCCTGCGCAGCTGGCCTGGGTGCGCGGCGGCCAGGTGCAGGCGCAGGTGCGGGCCATCCGCTTGACGGGCCGGGAAGACTGGTTCGAAGTGACCGCCGAGCAGCTTGCGCCGCTGGCCAGCTTCGACGCCGTGCTGATGCGCAAGGACCCGCCGTTCGACAGCGAATACTTCTACGCCACGCATTTGCTGGAGCAGGCCGAGCGCGAGGGCGCACGCGTCTTCAACAAGCCGCGCAGCCTGCGCGACCACCCGGAAAAGCTCGCGATTCTCGAATTTCCGCAGTACATCGGTCCGACGCTGGTGACGCGCGATGCGGGCGAGATCCGGCGCTTTCATGCCGAACACCAGGACATCATCCTGAAGCCGCTGGACGGCATGGGCGGCATGGGCATCTTCCGCGTCAAGGCCGACGGCCTGAACCTTGGCAGCATCATCGAGACGCTGAACAAGGAAGGCGCCGAGACGGTGATGGTGCAAAAGTTCCTGCCCGAGATCGTGGAGGGCGACAAGCGCGTGCTGGTGATCGGCGGCCAACCCGTGCCCTACTGCCTGGCGCGCATTCCGCAAGGCAGCGAAGTGCGCGGCAATCTGGCGGCCGGCGGCAAGGGCGTGGCCCGGCCCTTGAGCACGCGCGACCGCGAAATCGCCGAGGGCCTGGGCGCTATCCTCGCGGCGCGCGGCCTGCTGCTGGTCGGGCTGGACGTGATCGGCGACAGCCTGACCGAGATCAACGTGACCAGCCCAACCTGCTTCCAGGAAATCGCGGACCAGACCGGCTTCGATGTGGCTGCGATGTTTGCCGACGCTCTGGAGGCGGCGCTGAAAAACTCAGCTTGATCGCGAAGGAACCGCGCCTTCGACCGACCGGAACGCCTCGATGAACTGCCCGGCAATCTTCGGCGATCGCTCGCCCAGGGGCAGCACGGCCTGGATCGTCACGGGGACTTCTGGCAGCAGGGTGCGGACCTGAAGCGTGTCGGTGGTCATGGCGGCCGCGGTGAATGAATCGATGATGGCCGGGCCAAAGCCTTGCTCGGCCAACACCATGGCAATGTGGTGCGTCTGCGCGGTCAGCCCGCCCTTGGTATCCAGCTTTTGCCGAGCGAACAGTTCAGCCAGCATGGCCCCGATGGGATCGCGCTCGTCGATGCGGATGAACGGGCTTCGCATCGCGTCGGCCATGTCGATGGTCGTGCGCCGGTCAGCGGCGCGCGGCACGCGTTGCGAAACCCAGACCAGCCGCCCGGTGGCGACGTGGACGTGGTTCACCGCTGGATGCTGCGCGGCCCCATAGACGATGCCCAGATCGCCTTCGCGCAGTGCGATCGCCTGCAATATATCGACCGAGTGCAGGATTCGAATGGCAACGGAGACGTCGGGTTGCTGCTTGCGAAACAGCCGCAGCGCGTCAGGCAAGGCACGCACCGCCAGCGAGGGGACGATGAGCAGGCGCAGCTCGGTGACCGCGCCACCGCGAAGGCCACTGGCGAGCCTGCGCACCGACTCGAGCTGCGACATCAGCTTCTGGACTTCCGGGTAGAGCGCCCGGGCCTCGCTGGTCGGCTCCAGCCGGTTGCGCTGTCGCGTGAACAAGGCATAGCCAAGCTGGAGTTCGGTGTGCTGCAGGGTCTGCGTGACGGCCGGTTGCGTGACGTGCAGCAGGCGGGCCGCGCCGCTGACGGTGCCCGTCAACATGATGGCGTTGAACGCCTCAATCTGCTTGGTGCGCATGGTGGTTTGGGGTCAGCCCTGAGTTGGCCATAAGGCTGCCTTATGGAATTCTACTTCTTCGAATTCGACAGCACGCCGCATTGAACCCAGAATTCACGGCATTGCGAAGAAGCCCTTTTGTTCAACCTCGATCTCCCAAAGGAAGCGCCATGCAGAAACCCCCGAAAATTCTTTTGACGTTCGCGGCGGCCGCTGCGCTTGCCGTAGTAACGGCGGTGCCCGCCGTGGCGCAACCCGCGCCCACGCTGGAAAAAGCCAAGAGCAGCGGCACCCTCGCGGTGGCCTATCGCGAAGCATCGATTCCTTTTTCCTACCTGGACGGCAATGCGCAACCCGTCGGGTTCGGCTGGGACGTCTGCGCGGCGATCGTCGAAGAGGTCAAGAAGGCCGTCGGCCGGCCGGACCTCAAGGTCACCACGCAAGCCGTCACATCCGCCAACCGCATTCCGCTTCTGCAAAACGGAACGATCGACATCGAGTGCGGATCAACGACCAACAATGCCGAGAGGCAGCAACAGGTCGCCTTTGCCACCAATTATTTCTACACCGGCACGCGCTTTCTGGTCCGGTCGGGATCGCCGGTCAAGGCCATCGAAGACTTGAAGGGCAAGTCCGTGGTGTCGACGGCGGGCACCACCAACATTCGCGTCATCCGCGTCTTGAATGAGCAAAAGAAGCTGGACATGAACTTGCTGAGCGCACGTGACCATGCCGAGTCCGCACTGCTGGTGCAAACTGGCCGCGCCGATGCCTTCGCCATGGACGACATCCTGCTCTACGGCATCCGAGCGAACGCCGCGAACCCGGCAGAGCTCGCGGTTGCCGGCGAAGCGATCCAGGTCGAGCCCTACGCGATCATGCTGCGCAAGGGCGATCCGGCGTTCAAGCAGCTGGTCGACGGAACCATCGCGCGCCTGATCAAAAGCGGCGACTTCGAAAAGCTCTACGCCAAGTGGTTCATGTCGCCGATCCCGCCAAAGGGCATCAACCTGAATGCGCCAATGAGCACGGAATTGCGCAACAACCTCAAAGCCCTGTCGGACCGACCTGCAAGCTGAGCAGGGGATGAAGATGGAGGCAGCAAACACCAAGGGTGTCATCGGCGTGCTGGGTGGCATGGGGCCGTTGGCAACGGTCGACTTCATGCACAAGCTGCTCGACGCGACGCCTGCGGAGTTCGACCAGGACCATGTTCCGATCGTCGTCAGCTCCATTCCGCAAATTCCCGACCGCAGTGCCGCGTTTCGTGGCAACGGCAGCTCGCCCCTGGCGGCAATGATCGAAAGCGGAAGGCGCTTGAGCAGCGCCGGCGCCGAGCTGGTGGTCGTGCCTTGCAACACCGCGCACCTGTGGTTCAACGAACTTCGGGCGGCACTCGATTTGCCGATGCTGCATATCGTGGACGCAGCGCTCGAAGACGTCCTCGCCATGGTGGAGCCGAGCGCACCCATCGGCCTGCTGTGCACCGACGCAACGCTGGCCTCCGGCCTGTATGTCGAGCGCTCGCAACGCAGCGCAACATCAAGCGCGCAGCGCCGATGGGAGTTGCCCACCGATCAGGAAATGCGCACGCTGGTCATGCCGGGCATCGAAGCCGTCAAGGCCGGCCAATCCGATCGCGCTTCAGCCCTGCTGCAGGAAGCCGCGCA
>DATILI010000145.1:0-1568 GCA_035476635.1 Burkholderiaceae bacterium
GGCGGCGCGTAACAGTCCAACAACGTGATCCAGGAAGAGCGGTGATATCGAGCTCGGCAATGTAGGGTATGCATTAGCTTGCATAGGTTGCGCCTTGGCTGCACCATGGGCGCCTTGCCATTACGCGGATGCCAGCCATGCAAGCAGCCAAAGCCATCGCGTCGCTCCTGTTCTGCCTGTTGCCGGCCGTCGCCGGCGCACAGAACGGTGTCAGCGACAAGGAAATCGCAGTCGGCCAGTTCGCCGCGTTCAGCGGGCCGGCGGCCCAGCTCGGGCAGCGCATGCAGGTGGGCATCGAGGCCTATTTCAAGGCCGTCAACGCCCAGGGCGGCGTGAACGGCCGCACGCTCAAGCTGGTGACGCGCGACGACGGCTACGAGCCCGAGAAGGCCGCGGCGGCGGTCAAGGCCCTGATCAACGAGGACAAGGTGTTCGCGCTGATCGGCTCGGTGGGTACGCCCACGGGCCTGGCGGCGCTGCCCATCGTGACCGAGGAAAAGATTCCGCTGGTGGGCCTGTTCACCGGCGCGCAGGCGCTGCGCGAGCCGTTCAACCGCAACCTGTTCCATGTGCGCGCCAGCTACTTCGACGAAACCGAACGCATCGTGCAGCACCTGACCACCCTGGGCATCCAGAAGATCGCGGTGTTCTACCAGAACGATGCCTATGGCAAGGCCGGGCTCGCCGGTGTGGAGCGTGCGTTGGCCAAGCGCCAGCTCAAGGCCGTGGCCATCAGCACCGTGGAGCGCAACAGCACGGACGTGGCCATGTCGCTGGAGGCGATCCTGAAGGCGGCACCAGAGGCCGTGGTGCAGGTCAGTGCCTACAAGTCGTGTGCGGCGTTCATCAAGCAGGCGCGCGCCAAGGGTTATGGCGGCCAGTTCTTCAATGTGAGCTTTGTCGGCTCCAAGGCCCTGGCCGATGAGTTGGGCGCTGCGGGGCTGGGCGTGGTGATCTCGCAGGTCGTGCCCTTTCCGTACTCGGCCGCCACGCCCGTGGTGCGCGAATACCAGCAGCGCATGACCGAGGCCGGCCAGAAGGAGTTCGACTTCTCCAGCATGGAGGGCTACCTCACGGCCAAGGTCTTTGTCGAGGGGCTGCGCCGCGCCGGACGCAACCTGACGCGTGAAGCGCTGGTCACCGGCCTGGAGTCGATGAAGGACGTGAACTTCGGCGGCTTCACCGTGAACTACAGCGCGCGCGACCACCAGGGCTCGGGCTACACCGACCTGACCATCATCGGGCAGGGCGGGCGCTTCGTGCGCTAGCAGTTAGCTCGCCAAGCTGCGGCGGCGCGCGCCCTGCGCACCCAGTGCGGCCAGGCCCAGGCCGACCAGCAGCATGGAGCCCGGCTCGGGTACCGGCATCACGTAGCCGGCCAGATCCTGCGCCGACGCGGCATAGGCATGCAGTACACCGGGCAACAGCGAGTAGTCGCCGGTGAGCGTGGCGGGCGCCAGGCCGGTGGTGAAGAAGCAGTTGGTGATCTGGTCGATCGGGCACTGGATCGACGCGGCGAAGGGGTCGGCCGCGCTCATGCGGAAGTAGACGTCGAATTGCGTGCCCGA
>DATILI010000146.1:0-24799 GCA_035476635.1 Burkholderiaceae bacterium
TCCTTCCAGGTGCCGGCCACGCCTTGCACATCGGCCTGGCCACCGAGCTTGCCCTCGGTTCCCACCTCGCGCGCCACCCGCGTCACCTCGGATGCGAACGAGCTGAGCTGGTCGACCATGGTGTTGATGGTGTTCTTGAGCTCCAGGATCTCGCCCTTCACGTCCACCGTGATCTTCTTGGACAAGTCGCCCGCAGCCACGGCCGTCGTCACCTCGGCGATGTTGCGTACCTGGGCCGTGAGGTTGGAGCCCATGGAGTTCACCGAATCGGTCAAATCCTTCCAGGTGCCCGCCACGCCCTGCACATCGGCCTGGCCACCGAGCTTTCCCTCGGTACCCACCTCGCGCGCCACCCGCGTCACTTCGGCAGCGAAAGTGCCCAGTTGCTCGACCATCTTGTTGATGATCTTGGCGGTACGCAAAAACTCGCCTTCCAGCGGCCGGCCATCGGCTTCCAACGCCATGCTCTTGGACAAATCGCCCTGGGCCACGGCGCCGATCACGCGCGCCACTTCGCTGGTCGGGTGCACCAGGTCGTCGATCAGCGAGTTGATGGAGGCAATCGATTCGCGCCAGAAACCGCCCGCATTGGGCAGCTGGGCGCGCTCCTTGAGCTTGCCCTGCTTGCCGACCACGCGACTCAGGCGGGAGAGCTCTTCCCACATGCGGGCGTTGCTGTCGACCACTTCGTTGAAGGTATCGGCGACCTTGCCGAACAAGCCTTCCCAGTCCCGCGGCAACATGACGCTGGCGTCGCCGCGCTTCAAGGCGGTCAAGGCATGCAGCAGTGCGTTGTTGCTGGCCAGAATTTTTTGCGATGCGGCTTCGTGTTCCTTGGCCACCCTGTGGCCATCGTCCATCAAGGCGTTGAGCTCGGACGCCAGCAGGCCGGCTGGCCCGGGCCAGTCTTTCGGCAAGCTCGCCGAGGCCTCCCCGCGGCGGAAGGCCGCGATCGTCTGCAGCATGAACTCAACCTGGGTCTCGCACAGCGTTAGCGGCGTCATGGTCGATGTTTTCACAGGAATCTCCTTCCCAATCTCTGATATCTCAGCTTTGCTCCATCAGGGGCAGGCTGATCTCAACCAGCCTGTCATGGCACGCAACGTGCGCACCCTCGGCTCGCGCCAACGCCTGCAGGTCGCCCCAATCAAGAATGCGCGATGGTTTTTCGTTGAAAAAACTGCCGGTGCCCAGGCTGGGCAGAGCCTTGACCTGGATGACCGCTTCGGACGCTCCCACCTCGATGGAAACGCTGAAATCGAAGGGCGCGGGCAAGGCATCCGACAGTCCCAGCGCGGCCGTTGCCAGGAGGCTGCGCAGCGTGCGACGGGAAACCTTGGCGGTCTCGCCTTCAATGGCGCCGTGGATGGTGAAACCGCGAAAGCTCAATCCGCTCTTGAGCACGGCGATGCATTCGCCCACACCCTCGCCAACAGCGATCGCAATTTCATCCTCATCGGACAACCAGGAGACGGAACTGATGCATGCCGCCATGGCAGCGCGCGAGAACAGACCTATCTTGTCAATGCCGTCGCGAATCGACGCCAAGTCGACCTGCTCGCTGGCCAACCGGCGCCTGGCCAGCTCGACGATCATCTCCAGCGGTTGCAAGTGGAGCACCATCTGGTGCCGCAGGACCGGCGCAAGCCGCCGCAACAGCGCGTAGCGGGCCGCCTCAGCCTCCACGTCTTCTCTTCGCGTCGCTCCGGCAGGTTGTGTCTCGTTGATGTCCATGGCCTAGGGTTTCGCTCGCGTGGGAGCCGCATCAGTTTAGATAGACATGGCAAGAAGCCGCAAGAGTGCGAAACCCGCCCCAACGCCCGACATCGGCAATATCTCGTTACGTTTACATGATGACGACGACGCGGTGCGCGCCGGGTGGGACACGGCGCCAAGCGGTTGTGGGACAAGTCCTACGCGAATCAAAGGCGGGAGGTGGCGCCCGCCGGCACCGCGGCGAACGCGTGCGGCGTCAAGAGCGTGGGGCCGGACTCGCCCGAAGCCAGGCTGGCGATGGCGGTGCGCGCAATGCGCGCCTGGTAGATCTCGAACGCGAGAAGCATGGAGTCCTTGCTCGGGAATCCGCCGCCGATCAGGCCCTCCAGCGCGCTGCGGGAAAGGATGAATTCGTGCGGCCCGTCCGATCGGTTGATGCAGAAGTGCACGCCATCCTGCCCTTCGCGATCCGCCGTACGCACATCGCAAACCTGCAAGGGCTCCGGCGCGGCCGTGTTGGCCCGAAAAGCATCGGCCACGCCGGGCCCGCGCGCGGCGACTCGGATAAGAGCGGTCCAGCAAAGCGCGGCAACCCCGATACACGCCCAGGCGCCCAGCATGAAGTGCGCGCTGGCGGTGTCGGATGCAAACAGCAGCAATCCAAACGCAAGCGCCGCCCCGACGGCGAACGCATCGAACGCGGTCGTCAGCCAGGGCAGGAATTTCTCGGGCACTCGCGCGCTTTGCATGGTGTTCAATGGAGATCCAGACCCGGCGCCGGAAAATCCTGCAGGGTCAGGATGGTCGGGCACCTGAAGCTGCGCTGCGCCGTGGCATCGGCGGTCCTTGCGATTGGGTCCCGATAGGCGTCGAAGGCCTTGAGCAGGGATTCCTGCGTCGACAGGCCGCGGCCGGTCATGACTTCCAGCACGTCCCGGTGAAGAATGAATTCGCGCAAGCCCGGCGGGCGGTAGATGCAGAAATACACGCCGTCCGCGCCTTCGCGCTCCGCTGTTCGCACGCCAATCACGTGCCGTTCATTCATTGATGGCATCTCTCGCTCTCCTGCTGCCTTCGTTCTTGACGCGGTAATCCCCGGCATTTTCAGCCGAAAAAGCCTCGCCCGAGTGATGTCAACTCTAAGCAACTCGCATCAAATGAACGTCAGCCCGAATCCTGTGAAGGTGTAGGACATGTCCGACGCTTGCATGCCCATGCAGCATCAATGTGATTACACTGCAACCAACGACTTCAGGAAAGCCAATGGCGCCCAGGGCCTATGTGATTGAGGACCATCCCAGCGTGAGCGAAAGCCTCACAGGGGCGCTTGTCGAGCTGGCACAGGTCGACGTCGTGGGCCAGGCTTGCAGCGAAGGTGAAGCCTGTTCCTGGCTGGCGCAACACCCGGATGACTGGGATCTGGTCATCATCGACATCTTTCTCAAGCAAGGCAGCGGCATCGGCGTCCTGGCCGCCTGCAAGGATCGCAAGCCCGGTCAGAAGGTTGCTGTCCTGACCGGCTATGCAACACCGGAGATTCGCCGGGTGTGCATGGACTTCAATGCGGATGCGGTGTTTGACAAGGGAACGGACACCGAGGCCTTGATCGAATATTGCCGCGAGCTGACGGCCTGAGCGACTTCCGGCAGCCCTTACTCCTGCCGCAGACCGGGAAAAGGAAGTAGGAGAAGCGGCCCCTCACAGCGTAGGAATTGTCCGACAACAACTCCGGCGCCGTCCTATAGCGAAGCGATGCCTTCGCATCTAGTATGAATCAGGTCCCCGGCGAGGAGGCGGCGGCCAACTCGATTCCGGTTGAATTTTTCCGTGCGTTTTCCCATCAGGTTGCCTCCATGAATACATTAGCAAAGCGGCCTCCACGTGGCCTTGCCTCCGACGAGTTGGTATCGCGCGATTCGGACCTGCTAGCCTTGCACATGCAGGAGTGCAAGCGTTCGCGCAGTCGGTTTTTCCGGCTGCAATCCGACCTTGAACTGGCGTACGCGATCGTCACGCCCCGGATCGTCACGAGTATTGCCGTTGCGCTGATTCTCGGCACCGGCATCCTCTTCTTTGTCTAACGGGGTGGACACCGGTGTCATCTCCCGGCTCAAGACACTGACTCCGTACGCCCGCAATCTTCTCGAATCGGCTGCCTTCCCACCTGATGCCATCATCCGTGCCGAACTCTTCGGCACGCAGCGATTCGAGGAGCATGCGCGAAGCCTGGCGCGGGCGCAGCCAGTGGCCCGTACCAAGGCTGCCGGCAAGGAGCCTGCGTTTTTTCCAAGAGTCGAGGAAAACATCGCCCTGCTGCGCAGGGCCTACGACTACGTCGCCCTGATCGTCAGCAGCGGCCACTACGTCACACCCGCGGCCGAATGGCTACTGGACAACTTCCACCTCGTCGAAGACCAACTCCAGCAGATTCGCGAAGGCGTGCCCCGGCGTTATTACGCAGAACTGCCCAAGCTGGCCACCCAGCCACTCGAGGGCCTGCCGCGCGTCTACGGCATCGCATGGGCCTACGTGGCCCACACCGACAGCGTGCTCAACCCTGAGCTGTTCATGGCCTTTCTGGACGCCTACCAGGACGAGGGCGAACTCACGCTGGGCGAGCTGTGGGCCTTGCCAACGACACTGCGCGTGGTGCTGCTGGAGAACCTGCGCCGCGTCGCCGAACAGATTGCAGCGGGCAAGGTGGCGCGCGAGATTGCCCACGCCGTCTGGGACAGTGCGGAATCCCTGTCGGAGAGCGACCTCAATGCGCTGTTCGAGTTGATGCAGGCGCACGGCCTGCAACGCGCCTACCTCGCGCAGCTCTGGCAGCGCCTGCCCGGCGACTACCTGAGCGCCGTTCCCGCCCTGGTGCATTGGATCGAACCGCATTGCCCCGATGGGCTTGCATTGATCGGTGAAGGCCAGGCCTCGCAGGTTTCCGCCAACCTCACGGTCAGCAACATCATCACGACCTTTCGCCTGATCGGGCAAGTGGACTGGACGGAACTGATCGAACCCGTGAGCCGGTCGCTGCGGGTGCTGCGGCAGCTGCCGAGTTTCCTGCACGAAAGCGAATCCACGCGGCAGCAGATCACCCACGCCATGGAGCGGCTTGCGCGACAGAGCGACCACTCCGAACACGAGGTGGCGCAAGCCGTGCTTGAACTTGCCGGCGACGCCGAGGGAGCCGCCCGGCAGACGGCCGGTTATTTCCTGCTGGGCGCCGGACGCGCGCTGCTGCAGGCCCGGTTCGATCCCCGGGCCGCGCAACAGGCACCGCGCTGGGCGCGCGATCCGGCGAACTGGCACCTGCCGGCGTATGGCACGGTGCTGGCGCTTGGAACACTGCTGCTCCTGGCCATCGTCGCGCGTGCCCATGCACCCTTGGGTTGGGCCACCGGCATCGCCTTGCTGCTGATGGCCTGGCCCGCCTCGGAAGTGGTGGCATCGCTGATCCAACGGCTCAGCGCCGAGTCAACCCGGGTGCGGATACTGCCCCGGCTGCACTGCCCCGACGGGATTCCGGGTAACGCGCGGACCCTGGTGGTGATTCCCACCCTCCTGACCAGCGCAGCATCCACCAAGGAGCTCGTGCGCCAGCTGGAACTGCACTGGCTGGCCAACCGCGAAGAGCATGCGCAATTTGCCTTGCTGACCGACTGGGTCGACGCCCCGCTGGCCCACCTGCCTGAAGACGACCCGCTTCTGAAAGAGGCTGTGCGGCAGATTCAATCGCTGAACCGGCGCTATCCACGGGCGTCCGGCGGCCCAGCGCGCTTCCTGCTGCTGCACCGCCCGCGTGTGTGGTCGGAAACACAGCAGCGCTGGCTGGGCTGGGAGCGCAAGCGCGGCAAGCTGGAGATGCTGATTCGCGGCCTGGTGGAAGGCCACCTCGAAGGTTTCATGCCGCTGGCGGCGCCCATGCAACTGGAACCCGGTATCCGCTACATGCTTACGCTGGACAGCGACACCGGCCTGCCCGCAGGCGCCTTGCGCGACCTGGTTGCCATCGCGGCGCATCCGCTCAACGCGCCGGAGGTGGACCTGGTGGCGCGCCGGGTCGTCGCCGGCTTCGCCATCCTGCAGCCGCACCTGGTGGTGCCGCTGCCCGAACCCGAAGAGCGAACGCCCTTCCACGCGATGTTTGCCGGCCTGTGCGGGCTGGACCCGTACAGCAACGGCATGTTCGACCTTTACCAGGACGTGTTCGGCCTGGGCTCCTTCACCGGCAAGGGCTTGCTCGATGTCCAGGCGGTTTATGCGGTGCTTGATCGCCGCCTGCCCGAGGGCGCGGTTCTGAGCCATGACCTCCTGGAAGGCAGCATTGCGCGCTGCGGCTTTGTCAGTGACGTGTTTCTCATCGAAGGCCACCCCGCGCACGCCGGTGTCGCCGCATCGCGCGTGCATCGCTGGACGCGCGGCGACTGGCAATTGCTGGCGTTGATGCGGCACGCGCGCCGCTACGGTATCGACGCCCTGGGGCTATGGAAGATGGCCGACAACCTGCGCCGCTCCCTCATCATTCCGGCATCGCTCGGGCTTTTGATCTGGGTCATCTTCACGGGTGCGCTGTCGCCCTGGATCGCCCTTCCGGTCACGCTCGCCGCATTTCTGGCCGGCCCGCTGGTCGCCGCGCTGGCCGCCCTGGTGCCCACGCGCCGCGGCATTGCCATGCACCATTTTCTGACCCAGGGCCTGAAGGATTTGCAACGCGCCCTGTTGGGCACGGCCTGGCAGTTCAGTCAACTATTCAACCAGTCGGCGCTGTTGCTGGATGCCATCGGGCGCACGGTTTGGCGGCTTCTTGTCAGCCGCCGGCGCCTGCTCGAATGGACCACCGCCGCCCAGGCACACGCCGATGCCCGGCATGAACTCAGCGCGTTCATGCGCCAGCACATGGGCCTCTCGGTCGTTTGCGCCGTCCTGGCGATCGCTTCCCTGTGGGGCGCCTCCTACCCATTGACCGGCTTCGCGCTGTTTGCCTTCTGGGCAGCGGCGCCAGTCGCCGCATGGTGGGCCAGCCGCGTTGCCAAGCCCGACGCGGCGCATGCGCCGCTGGACGCAATGTCCGCGGCCTACCTGCGCGACGTGGCGCGCGATACCTGGCGCTTCTTCGAGCAGCACGTCGGACCGGAAGACAACCACCTGCCGCCCGACAACCTGCAGACCGATCCCGAGCCGATGCTCGCGCACCGCACCTCGCCGACCAATGTCGGCCTGTACCTGATGGCCGTGGCCAGCGCGCGCGAGTTCGGCTGGATCGCCAACGCCGAACTGATCGCAAGGCTGGGCGCGACGCTTTCCACGATGGAGCGCCTGCCCAAGCACGACGGCCACTTGCTGAACTGGTATGACACGCGCACGCTGCAGGTCCTGCAGCCCGCCTACGTTTCGGCCGTGGACAGCGGCAATCTCGCGGGGCTCCTGCTGGCAGTCGCCCAGGCCTGCCGCAGTTTTGCGCGCGCGCCATCGGACGACGGCGACCATGGCCACGAGGGCCGCGAACTGGGCGAACTTGCAAGGCGCTGCGAAACGCTGTGCATGGGCATGAATTTCAGCGGCTTGTACAGCGCCAAGCGCCACCTGTTTCACATCGGCCTGCGCGTCAATGAACGCGCGCTGGACGCGAGCTACTATGACCTGCTCGCATCCGAATCCCGCCTGACCAGCTTCCTGGCGATTGCCAAAGGCGACGTAGCGCGCCGCCACTGGATGGCCTTGGGCCGGGCCTTCATGTCGGTGCGCGAGCAAGCCGGCCTCAAGTCGTGGTCGGGTTCGATGTTCGAGTACCTGATGCCCTCGCTCGTCATGCCCGAACCCGATGGCGGCCTGCTGCACGTCGCGATCTGCGCTGCCGTGCGCGAGCAGATAGCGTTCGGCAAGGCACATGGCATTCCATGGGGCATCTCCGAATCGGCGTACTTTGGCCAAGACCACACCCTGGCCTACCAGTACTCGCCTTTCGGCGTGCCGCGCCTGGCGCTGCGCCGCACGCCTGCGGCCGACCGGGTGGTTGCGCCCTACGCCACGCTGCTGGCGGCCATGTTCGTGCCGCACGAAGCCATCGCCAACCTGCGCCGGCTGGAACAACTTGGGGCGCGCGGAAAATACGGTTTCATCGAGGCGGTGGACTTCACAGCCACGCGCCAGCCGCGTGCCCACACGTTTTCCCTGGTGCAAACGGTGATGGCGCACCACCACGGCATGGCCTTGGTGTCTTTGTGCAACCTGCTGTGCGACAAGGCACCGCGACGCTGGTTTGCCAGTGTTCCGCTGGTGCAGGCTTACGCATCGCTGCTGCACGAGCGGACGCCGCGCCAGATCATCGAAACCGCCGATCCGCGCGCACCGCCTGAGCCGGCACTGCACCCGGGCGACGACGTCTTTCAGTCGCGCGACCTCACGCCCGCCCGGCTGGGCTGGCAGCCCATGCATTTGCTGTCCAACGGGCGCTACAGCGTGGCGCTGCACGCCAACGGCGCGGGAGTCAGCCGCTGGCGTTCGTGCAGCATCAGCCGCTGGCGCGACGATTTGTTGCGCGACCAGCTGGGCACCTTCATCTATGTGTGCCGCGAAGGCGACAAGCGCCTGGTTTCTCTGACGGCGCATCCCGCCCCGCATCCCGGCTGGCGCTACAAGGCCAAATTCCTGGCCGACCGGGTTCAGTTCGACGCCAACTCGGCCGAGCTCGAAAGTACGGTCACCGTGCTGGTGAGTCCGGAAGACGACACCGAAATCCGCACGCTCACCTTGCTGAACCGTTCCAGCGTCGCCGTGGTCTATGAGGTCGTGACCTGCTTCGAGGCGGTTCTTGCCGAGCAGCGGGCGGACGAAGCCCATCCCGCTTTCTCGAACCTGTTCGTGCAGACGGCGTGGCGGCCCGAGTGGCGCGCGCTGATCCTGTCGCGCACGCCGCGGCTGGCTGGCGATCCGGTCGTCACTGCCGCCCATTTCCTGACCCACACGGACGCGGATCTGATCTCCGTGCAATGCCTGGCCGACCGGCGCAGCTTCGCCGGGCGCAACCAGCCGCCCGACCAGCCGGTGATGCGCGCCCAGGCGACGCAGGCAGATGGCACACCGATCAATGGCCTGGACCCGATCGCCGGCTTGCGCGTGAAGCTTCGCATTGCAGCCGGCGCGGTGGCCCGGCTGGGTTTCGCAACTGCAGCGGCGGAAAGCGCCGATGAGCTGGCCGGCCGCATCGACAAATACATGCAGCGCATGCACGTGGACCGCGCAACGCGCATGGCCGCCACGCTGGCCCAGGTGCGCTTGCGCGATCTGGGCATCGACCCCAAGGAAAGCGCGGCGGTGCAGGACCTGACGACAGCGTTGATGTACACCACGCCGCGCCCGGTCAGCGACGCCGGCCTGATCGACCAGCGGCAACTCTGGCGCTACGGGATTTCGGGAGACAAGCCGATCATTCTGGTGCGCATCCACTCCGGCGACGGCCTGTCGCTGGTCCATTCGCTGCTGCGGGCCCAGCCGCTGTGGACGTTCGGCACGTTGGCAACGGACGTCGTGGTGCTCAACAGCGAGCCCAACTCCTACCTGATGCCGCTGCAGCGCGACATCCTCGCGTTGCGCGATCGTCTCGCGCAGCAGACCCGCCAGGGCTTTTCCGAGCAGTCGGCGGCGGGGTTCTTCCTGCTGCGCGAGCATGAAGTCGCCGCGACCGAGAAGGCGGCGCTGATTGGCCTGGCGCGTGCGATCTTCAATGCCGACGGGCGTCCGCTGGACGTGCAGGTCAATGCCTTGCGCGAAATGTGGCTGGGTCGGCGCGTGATTCCTTCGGCCAATGTGCCACTGTCCCTGGCAGCGCCTGCGGAACCCTCGGCGCCGCCGATTCCGCCGGACGGCTCTTTCGATGGGGAAACCGGCGAATTCGTGTTCGACGTCGACGCCAGCCACCGCACGCCGCGACCATGGGTCAACATCATCGCCAACCGCTCGTTCGGCTTTCAGGTTTCCGAATCTGGCAACGGCTATACCTGGGCAACCAACAGCCGGCTGCACCAGCTCACCCCGTGGTCCAACGACCCGGTGCAAGACCCGGCCTTTGAACACTACCTGCTGCAAGACCGCGCCACGCAGGGGGTGCTGGGCCTCACGCCGACCGCCGGCCGCGTGCCCGGCCAGAGCCACCGCGTGCGCCACGGGCAAGGCTACACCGTGTTCGAATCCCGGCATGGGGATCTGGCCGGCCAAACCACGTTCTTCGCCGACCTGGAAGAGCCCATCAAGGTGGTTCAGGTGCGGCTTCGCAACCTGGGCGCACAGCCGCGCACGCTGCGCGCCCTGGCCATGGTCGAATGGCAAATGGGCGCGGCCCGGCAAGACCGGCGCACCATCCACAGCGGCAAGTTTGCGCAGCTGCCTGTGGTGTTCGCGCTGCAGCGCGAAAGCCGCGCAGGCTTTGGCGGCGCGACGGCTTTCCTGGGCCTGGCGGGCCTGCCAGGCCCGGTGCAATGGACCTGCGACCGCAGCGAATTCTTTGACACACTGGGCCGGCCCGGCTTGCCCCAAAGCTTGAGCCAGCGCAGCGGCGGCGGCTACGACCCGTGCGGTGCACTGGCTGCCGACTTCACGCTGGCGCCTGGCGCCACGGTGCATTTCAGCTTCATCATGGGCCATGCGATGGACGCGGGTGCGGCCGAACGCTTGGCCAGCAACTGGCAACATCGGGGTACGGAGCAGGCTTTGCAACGGGTGCGCGGCTACTGGACCGAGCTGCTGGGAAGAGCCCGCGTGCAGACCCCTGATCCACTCTTTGACGTACTGGTCAACCGCTGGCTGCCCTACCAGAACCTGGCTTGCAGGCTTTGGTCCAAGGCCGGGTTCTACCAGGCCGGCGGCGCGTTCGGTTTTCGTGACCAGTTGCAGGATGCCCTTGCCTTTGCGACCACCGATCCGGCGCGCCTGCGCGGGCAGATCCTGCTCAACGCCTCGCGCCAATTTCCCGAGGGCGACGTGCAGCACTGGTGGCACGCACCCGGCGGCGAAGGCGTACGCACGCATTTTTCCGACGACCTGCTGTGGTTGCCCTACGCCTGCGCCCACTATGTCCAAGTCACCGGTGACATGGCCGTGCTGGACGAGCACGTTCCCTTCATCGACGGCCCGGCCATTCCTCCGGGCCAGGAAGACGCGTACTACGCGCCGCAAGTCAGCACCCAGGCGCAGGCATCGCTCTACGAGCACGCCGCACGCACCATCGACCGCAGCCTGCCCGTCGGCGCCCACGGCCTGCCCCTGATGGGAACCGGCGACTGGAACGACGGCATGAACCGCGTCGGGCACGAGGGCCGCGGCGAATCGGTATGGCTGGCCTGGTTTCTTTGCGCCGTGGTCGATGGCTTCGCGCCGCTGGCCGAGGCGCGCGGCGAGGCCGAACGCGCCCAGCGCTGGCGCCAGGCCCGCAGCGGCTGGGCCCGCGCGCTGCATGAAGATGGCTGGGACGGCGAGTGGTTTCGTCGCGCCTTCTTCGACAACGGCCACCCTCTCGGCTCGGCAAGCAACCAGGAATGCCGTATCGACCTCATTGCGCAAGCCTGGAGCGTGCTCAGCGGCGCAAGCGATGCGCGCTTCACCGTGCCAGCCATGCGCGCACTGCACGAGCAGCTCGTCGACCACGATGCCGGCCTGTTGCGCCTGTTGCACCCGCCGCTGGTGGACGCACCCGACAACCCCGGCTACATCCAGGCTTATCCACCAGGTGTGCGCGAAAACGGCGGTCAGTATTCGCACGCGGCGATCTGGGCACTGATGGCGCAGGCCATGGCAGGCGACACGCAAGGTGCATGGAGCAGTTTCGAGGCCGTGAGCCCGGCCCACCGCTCGCAGCACCCCACGCGCGGGCCGCTGTATGAGCTCGAGCCCTACGTGATGGCTGGGGACATCTACTCCGCCGCGCCGTATGCCGGCCGGGGCGGCTGGAGCTGGTACACCGGCTCTGCAGCCTGGCTGCACCGCGCCGCGCTCGAATGCCTGGTGGGCCTGGTGGTGCGGCCGGGGAAAATCGCGCTGTCGCCGCGCCTGCCGGCCCAATGGTCTGCGGTCGCGCTGGATTTGCGCGTACAGGACCGCGAGCTGCACTTGCGCTGGCAGCGGCACGGCACCCCGGCCGAGTCGGGCCTGCAGCCCGACATCGTGGTGTGCGAAGGCGAATGGATCGCGCTGCAGCAGCTGCCGCAAAAGGCGTCGATCCTCGTGCACGGCGCCGCCGCCCCGCCAGGACCTGCGGCTGGCGCTGATGCCGAAGGCGCAGCCAGCCCGATCGTGGCCGCCTGACGCCGGTGTTTAGAATCACCAAAGCCAAAACCCCGGGCCAAGCTTGCGGCGGGATGCGCAATGGTATCGTTCAAGCTTCCCGGCATGACGCCAAGCACAACACCTGACTGAGGGAATCACATGTCACCATGGATCATCGGTGCCGTGGCGGACGCGCCTCAGATCGTGCTATTGAGCTGGTCGGTGTTCGAAGTGCCGTATTCCCAGGACACACGCCACACCACGCGCCATTTCGTAGGGCTGGAGCTGGAGTTCCGGCATGTGCGCGTTTCTTCCCCGGTGCTGACCTTCGACCCTGTCACCAGGCGCGGCATGACCCGCAGCGGCCGCATCTACGAGTTGCGCGGGCGCAGCGGCGCGGACGCCGACGCCCGCTATGTATGGGCGCGCTGGAAAGCCATGAACCGGGTTCTGCAGGAATGGGACGTGACCGCGGACGTGGTGCGTGATCTTCAAGGGCCGTCCTGAAGCGGCCCCGAGAACCTTAATCCTGGTGCATTTCTTCGAGGTGGTCGCGCGCCGCCTTCACCTGGTCATGGCCGCGCTGCGCATGACGTTCCAAGGTTTGCAAGACCGACTGCAATTCTTCAGGCAGCGGCGCTTGCAGGGCCTTGCGCAAATGTTCCAGCAAAACGTCTTGCCCCCGCTGGCATTCTTCCAGCATTTGCGCATCGGAGTAGCCGGTCAACGTGCCCCGCACCTTTGTCCAGCCGCGATGAAAGGCGCCGCCGGGCGTGCCGCCCGCTTCAGGCGCACCGCCGAACGTCTTCACCTGGGCCCGTATTTCGAGGGCAGCCATGCGGCATTCCTCGGCGTGCTTCTTCAACAACGCGCGCAGATGCAGCGCCTGCGTGTGCTCGGCGCAGTCGGCAAAACAGTAGACGCCGTCGTGGCAGGCGGCCAGCAAATCATTCAGCCTGCCCAGCAGGTCGACCGGCGCAGCAGGAGATTGTGGTTCGGCCAGCCGCGACTGCTCGATCCGTTCCCAAGCCGCCTGGACCGCCGGCCGCGCCTCGACCCATGACAGGCCCGAATGGTCCTTGCGCACCTCCCACTCATTGGCCAGGCGTGCCTCCATCACATCGAAGGCGCCGTCCGAGGTCATCCAGCCGGTCCAGCCCAACTCATAAGCCGGGCCATAGTCGGCATAGCTGCGTCCGGCCTGGAAATAAGGCTCGCTCATGTAGCGGTCGCGCCAATAAGCCTCTTGGGCGGTCGGGTTGACCGCCTCGGCAGCGGCCTTGCCGCCCAGGCCACCCAGAACCGCACCGGCCACAGCGCCAGCCACCGCACCGGCGGGGCCAGCCAATAGACCTGCCATCGCGCCCGCGGCAGCGGCCCCCGCGGCGGCGCCCAAACCGGTGCCCACCGGGTGCGATCCCGGTGCTTCGGTGATGGGATCCAGATGGAAGTCTTTCTCGCCGATTTCCTTGGCCATGTCCGTACTCCTTTGAGGTTTAAACACACCTCGCTGAGCCAATGTTGCACCGACGCAAATGGCCACCAGGTCGGACAGGAGAAATCCCGCTTGTAGGAGAAGCGCCAAATCGCCCCTGCGGGTATTGAAAGGCCCTGCGGCCGGTTCTATGCTCGCTCGAACAGGCAAGCCGCCTGATCCATTTTCTATGACACCAGGAGAAGCAATATGTCATTCGTGCTTTATATGCTGGGATTCATCATCTTCCTGGGTGGCCTGGCCTGGGGTGCCGTGGTTGCCGGTGTGCCGCATTTGTACATCGGCATCGGCGCTGTGATCATCCTGGGCCTGGGCATATTCAGTGCCGTGAGCAAGACCCGCACCAAGGATCCTTCGTGATCGTCTGCTGAGCCGCCGCCTGCCCGGCCCGTGGCTGATTCAAAGTATCTGCACGGTGGTCATCCGGCGCAGCCACCACGACGCCTGCCTGGGCGCCTACCGCAAGCGCACAGCCCAACCCATGGGTTTCCTGGTGTTGCGCTCTGCCAAGAACAGTGTGATATTCAGCGTCGTGCAGCTCTGTGTGTTGCCACACTATAAAAGGCGTATTTGCGTCCAAGTTGGGCTAGACAAGCATGAAATCGAGAGCTGCCTCCGTCGAAGGCGCCGGGCACCGGGTCCGGCGCGAGCACGCCGCGGGCGATGGGCGGGCCGACGTAGAGTTGGCCATTCTGCATATCCAGCAGGAAATCGCTGCCCTCGATGCGGATCTGCCCCGGATCCTGACCGTCATGGTGGAGCGTGCTTGCGCGCTGGTCGACGCCGACGGAGGAGCCCTTGACATGATCGAGGGCCGCGAGCTGGTCTGCCATGCCGTCTTCGGAACCATCCACCCGGAGCCCGGTTCCCGGTTGCGCCTGGACAGCACCCTGGCGGGGCTCTCCCTGCAAGCGGCCAGTGCCTTGGTCAGCCACGATACCGAGACCGATCCGCGCGTCGACAGGCGCGCCACGCGCCAAATGGGCGCCCGTTCCTTGATCGTCGTTCCGCTGTCGGCGGGCGACGAAGTGATTGCCGTGCTGAAGGTCGTATCGAAAAAGCCGCACGCCTTTGCCGACCGCGATGTGGCCAGCTTGCAGATCCTGGCGGAAACCCTGGGCGCAACGCTCAAGCGCCACCGCATGGCCGGGCAACTGCAGGCCTCGGAACAACAGTACCGCCTGCTGTTTGCACAAAACCCGCAGCCCATGTGGGTCTATGACCCGGCAGATTTTCGGGTACTGGCGGTCAATCGGGCGATGCAGGCGCACTACGGCTACAGCGAACAGGAGTTGCTGGCCATGACGATGCGGGACATCTGGTTCGAGCAGATCCCCAAGAGCGAGGAGACCTTGCGCCAGATCATGTCCGCCCAGGCCTCTTTCAACGTCAGGAGGCGCCACCGCAGGAAGGATGGCAGCCCGATCGATGTCGACATTTCGTCCAGCCCCATCCTCTTCAACGGCGTGGACGCGCGGCTGGTGTCGGCCACGGACGTGACGCTGCGCCTGCGCGCCGAGCGCGAACTGGCGCGCGTCAGCCGGGCGCAGCAGATGCTCAGCACCTGCAACGACGCGCTGATTCGCGCCACCTCGCAAGATGCCCTGCTGGCCGAGATATGCCGCATCACGGTCGAAGTTTGCGGCTATCGCGGCGCATGGGTCGGCCTGGCGCGCGACGATGTGGCCAAGTCCATTCAGCGCGTGGCAAGTGCGGGCCTGACGCCAGGCTACCTCGACGACGGGCCGGTATCGTGGTCAGAGGAAGTGCCGCACGGGCGCGGCCCCGCCGGCCGCACGATACGCAGCGGCCAGACGGACATCGTCGAGGACATCGAGAACGACGAAGCACCGATCATGCTGCGTGATCGATTGGTGGCCGAGGGATTCCGCAGCCTGATCACCCTGCCGTTACACGATGCCGGGCGCACCTTCGGCCTGCTGATCCTGTACACCGGCGAAATCGTCCGCTTCGGTCCGGAAGAGGTCAAGCTGCTGCAAGAGCTGGCCAACAACCTGGCCTTTGGCATCAACAATCTGCGCGCGCAGCAGGAATCCCGCAGGGACGTGCAGGCCCGCATCGAGATCCTGCGCATCCAGCAGGAAATCGCCGCGCTCGATGGCGACCTGCCTTATGTCATGACGGTCATGGCCGAGCGTGCCCGCGAGCTGGCCGGTGGCAACGGCGCATCCATCGATCTCCTCGAAGGCGATGTGCTGGTGCGCCATGCCCGCACCAAGGACACCGCGGCGCCGCTGGGCGCCCGGCTGCGGTGCGACAACAGCCTGTCGGGCCTGGCGGTGCGCACCGCCAGCGCGGTGATGAGCGACGATACCGAGATCGATCCGCGCGTTTACCAGGACGTCACGCGCCCCTACGGCGTGCGCTCGCTGATCGTCGTCCCGCTGACGGTGGATGGTGCGGTGATCGGTGTCCTGAAGGTCGCGTCGAAACAGCCGCGCGCCTTTGCCGGACGTGATGTGGCCAACCTGCAAATCCTGGTCGAAACCCTGGGTGCGACCATCAAGCGCCATCGCATCGCTGCGCAGTTGCAAGCCTCCGAGCAACAGTACCGTGGCCTGTTTGCGGAAAGCCCGCAACCGATGTGGGTCTATGAAATCGGCAGCCTGCGCCTGCTGGCGGTCAACCAGGCCATGGCCGCCCACTATGGCTACAGCGAGCAGGAGTTGCTGGCCATGAATCTGTGCGAGCTCTGGCTGCAGGAAGATCCGGAGTACGCGCAGAGCCTGCGCCAGCGCTCACCCACGCAGTGGTCTCACAACATCGTCAGGCATCACCGCAAGAAGGATGGCACCCCGATCGATGTCGAGCTTTCGGCGAGTCCGACCCTGTTTGCCGGCGCGCCGGCGCGGCTGGTGCTGGCCGTGGACGTGACGCAGCGCCTGCGCGCGGAACGCGAACTGGCGCGGGTCAGCCGCGCGCAGCGGATGCTCAGCAACTGCAACGAGGCGCTGATCCGTGCCACTTCGCAGGACGGGCTGCTGCGGGAGATCTGCCGCATCACGGTGGACATCGGCGGCTATCTCGGCGCATGGGTCGGCTTCGCGCGCGACGACGAGAGCAAGTCGATCGAACTCAGGGCCTTCGCCGGCGTGATGCCAAGGCAAGCCGCACTCGACGAGGAAGCGTCGTGGTCGGAGAAGAGCGTGCGCGGCCGAGGGCCCGCCGGGCGCACCATCCGCAGCGGCGAAACCGTCATCGTCGAAAACATCGAGCTGGAAGAACTGGCACTTCTCCCGCGCAAGGACAGCATACGGGCAGCCGGCATTCACAGCCTGATCAGCCTGCCGCTGCGCAATGCCGAGCGCACCTTCGGCGTGCTTTTTCTCTTTGCCAACGAGGTCATCGAAATCGGCCCCGATGAGGTCAAGCTGCTGCAGGAGCTGGCCAACGACCTGGCATTCGGCATCGGCAACCTGCGCGCGCAGGAAGAGCAACGCCGCGTCCAGGCGGCCGTGCTCAAGGTGGCGGCAGCCGTCTCGGCCAGCGCGGGCCTGGAGTTCTTTGCGCAACTGGCCCGCAACATGGCAGAAGCACTCGGCGCCCACGCGGCCTTTGTGTCGCGCCTGCTGCCGGTGGCACCGCCTGCTGCGCGCACCCTGGTGGCGCTGCAGGATGGGCGAATCCTGGCGAATTTCGACTACCCGATCCAGGGAAGCCCCAGTGAGGCCTTCACTGCGCACAGCCACTGGGTCGTGAACGAACATGCGGCCGATCGCTATCCGGCCGACGCAAGCTTGGCCCGGGCCAATGCGCAAGCCTATGTCGGCCAGCGCCTGGACGATGCGGATGGCGTCCCGGTCGGCCAGATCTTCGTGCTGTTTCGCGAGCGCCTGGAGCAGCAGGATTTCGTTCTCTCCACCTTGCGGATCTTTGCCGCGCGCGCCGCCGCGGAGATGCAAAGGGAAAAGGCCGACGCCTACATTCGCGACCAGGCGGCCTTGCTGGACAAGGCGCAGGACGCCATCATCGTGCGCGGCATGGACGACCGCGTCCTGTTCTGGAACCACAGCGCGGAGCGTTTGTATGGCTGGACCTCCAAGGAAGCGCTTGGCAGCGTGATCTGGGACCGGATCTACCACGACCCGATGGTCTTTCAGGAGGCCACGCGCCAGGTGATGGCGGCCGGCGCCTGGACCGGGGAGGTCACGCAGCGGCGCAAGGACGGCAGCGCGCTGATCGTCGAGGGGCGCTGGACGCTGGTGCGCGACGACCGCGAGCAGCCGCAATCGATCCTGACGATCAACACCGACATCACGCAGCGCAAGGCCGCCGAGCGCGAAATCCAGCGCCTGGCGTTCTACGACCCGCTGACGCAGTTGCCCAACCGGCTGCTGCTGATGGACCGCCTGCAGCAAACGCTGGCGAGCTGCACGCGCACCGGGCGCTGCGGCGCTTTGCTGTTCATCGACCTGGACAACTTCAAGACGCTGAACGATACCCTGGGGCATGAGAAGGGCGACATGCTGTTGCAGCACGTCGCGGTGCGGCTTGCCGCCTGCGTGCGCGAGACCGATACCGTGGCGCGCTTCGGCGGAGACGAGTTTGTCGTGATGCTGGAAGACTTGAGCGACCACGACGCCGAGGCCGCCTCGATGGCGCGAATCATTGGCGAGAAGGTGCTGACGGCGCTTGCCGAACCCTATTTGCTGGACGGCTATGCGCACAGAACCAGCTCCAGCATCGGCATCGCACCGTTTGGCCAGCAGCACGAGGGGCCCAGCGAATTGCTCAAGCAGGCCGATCTTGCGATGTACCAGGCCAAGACCGCCGGACGCAACGCCATGCGTTTTTTCGATCCCACGATGCAGGCCATCGTCAATGCCCGCGTCCTGCTGGAAGCCGAGATGCGCCTGGCGCTGGCGCGACAGGAATACATGCTGCATTACCAGCCGCAGTTCGACGCCGTGGGTCAAATCACCGGTGTCGAAGCGCTGCTTCGCTGGCGGCACCCGAAGCGCGGCCTGATCTCTCCCGCGGAATTCATTCCACTGGCGGAAGAGACGGGCATCATCATTCCCCTGGGGCAATGGGTGCTCAGGACCGCTTGCAATCAATTGAATGCCTGGCAGGCGTCGAGCGGCACGACACACCTGACGATGGCGGTGAATGTCAGTGCCCGGCAGTTCCACAGCACGGACTTTGTGGCGCAAGTAACCCAGGTACTGGTGGGAACGGGGGCGGACTCCGGCAGGCTCAAGCTGGAGCTGACGGAGAGCATGCTGGTCGACGATCTGGAGCTCACCATCGCCAAGATGTCTGAGCTCAAGGCCTTGGGCCTGAATTTTTCGCTGGACGACTTCGGCACCGGCTATTCGTCCCTGTCCTACCTCAAGCGCCTGCCCCTGGACCAGCTCAAGATCGACCAGTCCTTCGTGCGCGACATCGTCGCGGATGTGAACGACGCATCCATCGTGCGCACCATCATTGCGCTGGGGCAAAGCCTGGGCCTGGCGGTGATCGCCGAAGGCGTGGAAACTTCGGCCCAGCGCGATTTCCTGGCGTCGCACGGGTGCCTGGCCTACCAGGGCTACCTTTTCAGCCCGCCCTTGCCCCTGGAGGCACTGCAGGCGCTTCTGGACCACGCCGGACCGTTCAGCGCTCACGGCTCCTGAACTTGCGCGCTGGGTTGCTGCGCCGCCGCGGCACGCTCGCGCAGCAGCGCCGTCATCTCCTCCAGCGGCAACGGCCGGGCGTACAGGAAGCCCTGCACTTCGTCGCAGCCGTGGTCGCGCAGGAAGTCGCGCTGGTGCACGGTTTCCACGCCCTCGGCGATTACCTTCAGGTGCAGGTTCTTGGCCATGTCGATGACCGCACCGGCGATCGCCGCGCCTTCCTGGCCCTTGTCCAGATCGAGCACGAAGGCGCGGTCGATCTTGAGCTTGCGCACGGGAAAGCGGCGCAAGTAGCTCAGGCTCGAATAGCCGGTGCCGAAGTCGTCGATGGCCAGCTGAATGCCCATTTCCACCAGCTTGTGCATGGTGGCCACGGCCGCTTCGGAGTCGGTCATGATCAGGCTCTCGGTCAACTCCATTTCAAGCGCATGCGGTGGCAGGCCCCATTCAGCCATGGCGCGGGCCACGTCCTGCAGGAAGTCCGCCTGCTGGAACTGCAGCGCCGACAGGTTGATGGCCATGGGCGGCGGCGCCAGGCCCGCATCGCGCCAGGCGGCCCAGATGCGGCAGGCCTCGGTGAGCACCCAGGCGCTGATGTCGATGATCAGCCCCGAGGACTCGGCGATCGGGATGAAGCGCGCGGGCGACACCATGCCGCGGGTCGCGTGCTTCCAGCGCAGCAAGGCCTCCATGCCGACCATGGCGCCGTCGGCCAGGCTGAATTGCGGCTGCAGGTACAGCTCCAGCGCGCGCAGGTCCACCGCCTGGCGCAGCTCCACCGCAAGCAGCATGTCGTCATAGACCGTCGCGTTCATTTCCGGCGCATACAGGCGCCAGGTGTTGCGCCCCTGCGCCTTGGCCATGCGCATGGCGGCCTCGACGTTGCGCAGCAGCACGTCGGGGCTGTCGGCGTGCTCGGGGTAGCTCGCCACCCCGATGCTGGCGGTTGGCCTGACGGCATGGCCGTCCAGCATCAGCGAGGGCGCGATGGCGCCGCGGATCTGGGTGATCAGCAGGGCGTGCGCAACCAGGTTGCCGACCATCACCATGATGAACTCGTCGCCGCCATAGCGATACAGGCCCTGGCCCGGCACGAACAGCGGGCGCAGGCGCTGCGCCAGCGCCACCAGCAGGGCATCGCCCTGGACGTGGCCCAGCGATTCGTTGACGTTCTTGAACCGGTCCACGTTCAGCAGGGCCACGGTCACGCTGTCGCCCGCCCTGGCGCCCTGCTCCAGCAGCGCGGGCAGTTCGCGCTCGAGCTGGGCGCGATGCGGCAGGCCGGTCAGCGGATCGTTGTGCGCCAGGTATTCGGCCTGCTTTTCGGCCTGTTTCAGGCGCGTCTGGTCCGAGAAGATGCTGACAAACTGCTCGAACTGGCCGCTATCGTCGCGGTGGGCGGAGATGAACAGCCATGAGGAGTAGACCTCGCCGTTCTTGCGCCGTCCCCATTGCTCGCCTTCCCAATGGCCGTCCATTGCAACGGCTTTCAGCATCTGCCGGACGCTCTCGGCCCCGAAGTCCACATACAACATGTCCGTGTCCTGGCCGACGATCTCGCTGGCCTCGTAGCCGGTGATGCGCGTGAACGCGGGATTGACCATCACGCAGCGCCGCTGCAGATCGCTGATGGCAATGCCCGCACTGGACCGCTCGAAAACGCCCGCGGCAATGCGCCGCTGCAGCTCCTCGCTCTGGCGCTGCGTCACATCGCGCCCGATGGTGTGGTAGAAGCGCTGGCCTTCCACCTCGATCATCCCCAGGCTGCCCTCGAACAGGAAGGTGCTGCCATCGGCGCGCCGGCGCGCCAGCTGGAATGACCGCGTCTCGCCCGCTTGCATGCCGCGCGCGATCTGGGCGGCGCCCTCGGCCTGGCCGGACAGGTTGAGCTGGGCGACCGTCAGGCGCAGCATCTGCTCGCGCGTGTAGCCGTAGGCCTTGAGCGCGGACTCGCTGGCCTGCACGATCTGCCCTTGCGCGTTGGTCAATATGAAAATCTCGGCCGCATGGCGCAGCACTTCCTCGTAGTAGCGCCTGACACCGGACTCGCGCAGCAGTTGCCGGTACTTTTCGTTGCGCAGCCAAGCCATCAGGGCCACGCCGCCGAGCAACAGCAGGATCGCCAGCGTGGCCAGCGTGAGCCGGGTCTGCCTGGCCAGCGGCGCATAGACGCTGGCTTCGCTGAGCATGCTGACCAGATGCCAGGACGGCATGCTCAATGGCTCGCGCGTCGCCAGCACCGGTTCGCCACGGCGATTCGCGGCGCGCAAATCCTTGGACGGGCCACCGAGCAGGGCCAGTTCCGCCGACGCCGCCGCCGGCACTTGTTCCAGCCGCTTCAGGACCGATTGCCCCTCCGAGGACAAATAGCCCACCTCCGCGCCGGCGCGGCGCAGCAGCAGCGTCTCGCCCGGCCAATTGCGCGGCTGCGCCTGCTGCAAGGTCGCCACCAGCTTGTCGGGGTTGATCTCCAGGTAGATGGCATGGCGGGTGCCGCTGGCAACGCTGCGCCAGATTCCCGCACGCAGCCCGGGCCCCTCATTGGCGGGCAATTCCAGCCAGGTCGACTGGGTGCCGGTGCCAGTGCCGGCCTGTACGAGATGGCGGACCTCCATGTCCGACAGCGCGCGGCCGCTGCTGGCCAGCACCTGTTGCGCGGCAGTATCGATCAGCGCGACCGCCTGGTAGTCATAGCGCTGGCGAAAGCGCTCGATGTAGGCCCTGACGGCCTGGGCCTGCGCGACGCGCTCGGGCCCACTGTCAGGCCAGAACGCCAGGCCCTCCTGCAGGAACGGAACTTCCGCGAGCACATCGGCGTTGGCATGGCGCTCGGCCATCCACTGGTTCACGCCATGTGCGCTCAGCCGGGCCGTCGTTGACAAGGCTTCCTGGGCTGAAGCATCGGCCGCGGACCTGGACTGCCGATGCAACACAAAGCCCAGCAGGACCAGGACCAGTACGAAACCGCCAAAGATGGCCGCCAGCCACCAGGACTGCGTATGTCGGCCATTTCGAAGGGCTTTCATGGCAAACCATCGTAGCGCCGTTCTCCCTGCTCTCCTAGAGGGAAGTCAGCGCGCACCGGTCATCTTCTCTTCAATGAAATCCAGAAACACGCGCACCTTGCGCGCGACATGGCGCTGGTGTGCGACGACCCCGAACAGCGTGTGGTTCTGCGGCCGGTAGGCCGAGAGAACCTCGGTCAGCGCACCGCTGCGCAGCAGGTCGTCGACCACGAAGCGCGGCGTCAGCGTCACGCCCTGCCCCGCTACCAGTGCGTCGCGCAGCATCACGCTGTTGTTGACCCGGTAGCTGCCGCGGACCTCCACCGGCCGCCCCTGGGCCGTGCCGGTGAGCGGCCATTCGTTGGGGGAAGCGGTCTGCGTGTAGAGCAGGCAGTCGTGCGCCTTCAGGTCTTCGGGCTTTTCCAGCGGCGGCGCGTTCTTGAGATAGCTGCGCGCAGCCACGATGACGCGCTCCACGGTACCCAGTGGCCTGGCGACCAGCTGTGAATCGGGCATCTGCGTCGTGATGCGCAGCGCGCAATCGAAGCCCTCCTGAACCAGGTCGGCGAAGCGGTCGTTCAGTGCCAGCTCCAGCGTCACCTGGGGAAAACGGGCCAGGAATTCGGGCACGCGGGAAGACAGCCACATCAGCGCAAACGAGGTCGGCACGGCCACCTTGAGCCGCCCTTGCGCAACCGACGATTGCGAACGCGCCTGCTCGCTGGCGATTTCGACTTCCTCGAGGATGCGCACCGCTGCCTCATAGAAGGCGGCGCCCTCCTCGCTCACGCTGACAGTGCGCGTCGTGCGGTTCAGCAGGCGCGCGCCAACGTCTTCTTCCAACTGTGCGACGAGCTTGCTGATGGCACCGCCGGACATCTCCAGGCTGCGCGCCGCCGCATTGAAGGAATGCAACTCAACGACGCGACGAAACGCCTGCATGGCCTGGAGGCTGGGCTGACGCGAAGGTTTGGGGAAAGGCTTGAGGGACGGCACATTAGTTCCATATCGGAATTAATATTCTTCCATTTGCGGCCTATGAAGTCCATTGAGGAATTAATAAACTTCACCCCACTTCATCCCATCCCGCTCCCTCAGGAGCTCATCATGACGCGTATCGCTTTCTCCTCATGCACACTGGCCATTGCCGCGCTGGCCGCGGCCGTGCTCGCCGCTTGCAACACGCCCACCCAGGTCACGCTGGACAGCAGCGGCGCGGCCACCCTGGCCGCACTGCAGCGCGCACCCGAATCGGCCGGCGCGCTGATCTACCAGGGCGCGGTGTTTCCCATGGGCACGCAAGACGGCCCCGCGCTGTTCAACTACGAGCGCCGTATCCAAGACGCCAACGGCGCTGCGTCGGCCACGCACATCACGCGCGATGCCAGCGGCGCGGTGGTGGTGTCGGAGTCCGCCCGTTTCACGCCTGGCTATGAAGTACAGCGCTTCGATGCCGCGCACCAGCATGCGGGCTACAGCGGTTCGGTGGAAGTCACGGGCGGCCGCCACTTGCGCTACGTGTTGAAGCAGGGCGACAAGATCTCCACCGCCACCGAGGAAGTGAGCGACCCGGTGGTCACCGGCCCCTCGCTGCACGGCTTCATTCTTGCGCATTGGGACGACCTGGCCGGCGACCAAAAGCTGGCGGTCAGGATGATCGTTCTCTCGCAAAAGGAAAGCTACGGATTCCAGATTCGCCGCGCGCCCGCAGCCGACGGGCGCACCGCCTTCTCCATCACACCGAGCAGCCTGCTGGTGCGGATGGCGATCGACCCGCTGCGTGTAGAGTTCGATACGGCCACGCGCAAGCTCGTGCGCTACCAGGGCCGCGTGCCGCCGATGCAACTGGTCGACGGCAAACTCAAATCGCTGGACGCGCACGTGGACTACGTCATGCATGCCGCCAACTACCGCTAAGCCATGATCCACATTGCCGACATTGACCACATCGTGCTGCGCGTCATCGACCTCGATGCGATGCTGCGTTTTTATACCGACGTGCTGGGCTGCACCTTGGAGCGCCGACAGGATGAAATCGGGCTGGTGCAGTTGCGCGCCGGGCGTTCGCTGATCGACCTGGTTCCGGTGGCCGGCCCGCTGGGCAAGGCCGGCGGCGCCGCGCCGGGCCGCGAAGGGCGCAACCTCGATCACTTCTGCCTGCGCGTCGACCCGTTTGACGAGACGGCGTTGCGCGCCCATCTCGCCGCTGCGGGTGTCCAGGCCGGGCCGCTGGAGCCGCGCTTCGGGGCCCAGGGCCTGGGCCCATCGCTTTATCTCAGCGACCCGGAAGGCAACACGGTGGAGCTCAAGGGCCCGCCGAGCGAGTAAGGTCGGCTGAATGGATAAAATGGCCTTGATTTTGTTTATCTAGCCATTTTTGCCAAAATGGCAAATATTGGCCATTTTGGAACGCAACCATGACGACTGCCCTGCTCAGCCTCGACCAACTGCCGCGCCAGAATGCCTCCCACGTGAAGAACAAATGGGGCGATGTGGTGCGCCAGGTTCGCCAATCGGGCAGCGTGGCCATCACCAACCACGCCACCGTGCAAATGGTGCTGGTGGACGCCGCCGCCTACCAGCAACTGACCGAGGATGTCCAGGCCCTCAAGGCGCGCGAGCAATCGGTGCTGGATGAATTGACCGACCGCTTCCATGCGCGCCTTGCCGTGCTGCAGGAGCCCGCGGCC
>DATILI010000147.1:0-6832 GCA_035476635.1 Burkholderiaceae bacterium
GTGGGGTGCGATTCCGACCAGCGCTCCAGCGCGGCCAGGCTCTTCCACCAGCTCATGCCAAAGCTTTTGTCGAGCGCAGCGCCGCCGACATCGACCACGCGCATGTAGCGGTTGGCAAAGCAGCCGATCGCGCGCCCCTCGTCGCGAAGAAAGTCCATGCCTTCGCGCAGCACCGGCTCGACGTCGTGCTGGTACATGTGGCGCTCATCGTGACCGGTGTCGCCCCAGTCCTGGCCGGAGCGGATCAGGCACAGGTTGCCTTGCGGCACTACGCGGCGGCGCGCGCCATCGGTGACGATGCGCGGAACCCCCTCGGGCGCCATTTCGTCGGTCTGCGACAAGGGGATGCGGTCCCGCGCACCGCCCCAATAGGCATGCTCCTGCACCATGTCGCTCATGCCCTCGGCCAGAACGGCGATGCCTTCGGCGCGGTCGTTGGCGGAGAACAATGTTTCATAGCGCTCGACCGCCGGCCGCAGCACCTCGACGAAATAGCCCAAAGGTTCCTGCGTGCGGGCATCGTCGGTCCACGCGCGCCCGTGCGTTGCAAACCAGACATCGAAGGTTTGCGGCAGGTCCCAATAGGCGATCGAGATCACATTGGTAAAACCGGCTTCATCGGTGTAGGCAGCGCGGTCCCAGTGGCCAGGCGCGTCCTCTGCTGCGAAGGCAGCCTCGATGCGCCGCAAAGCCTCGTTTGCGGCCGGCGGCGCCTCTTCTCCTTGGTACTGCAGCCCAAAGTAGGCCATGACCACGCGCTTGACGCCAGGTTTGTGCCGCGCCACGAAGGACGGGTAGGGAGGCGCATAGTCGCCCGGGATGCGCCTTGTGCGCGTACGCTCGGTACGCAGGTGTTCAGGGATGGCCGATTCCACGGTGCGCTCCTTCAGGCCGCCTGGCGGCCGGGCGAGTCCAGCGTTGCCAGCACGTCGCTGCGCGAGACGGCAAGCGGCGCCTCGTCATCGGCCGCGCGGCCCAGCTCCTGCCCACGCGGCTTTGCGAGCACGACGCGGTCGCCGGGCGTCTTGTCCAGCAGCAGGCGCGTCACATCGGGCCGCGCATAGTGGCCGGCCGGATCGGCTGCAGCCTTGGCCAGCGAGATCATGCCGAGGTCCAGGTCGGCGTAGACCAGGCCTTCGGCGGTTTCGGCCAGCGGCGCATGCATCAGCTGCCCGTCGGGCGCGTAGATGCGCGCGAAGCCGCCGCCTTCCAACAGCAACTGCTTCTTGCCCTCGTCGGTGCAAAGCATCTTTACCATCTCCGGGGAGACGGTTGCGCAGGGCGCGATCACGAAGCACTGGCCTTCCACCGCATAGACCTGGCTGGCCGCATTGTTGACCTCGGCGCCCAGCGCATGCGCGCCACCGCGGTAGAGCGAAAAACTGGGCCAGGCCGCGATATGAACCTGCTCGTCCTGCGCGTACATCGCGTACTTGGACAGCGGCTGCAGATGCTCCCAGCAACACAGCGCACCGACGCGGCCCAGCGGCGTATCGAACACGCTCAAGTCGCTGCCGTCGCCTTCGCCGAACATGGTGCGCTCCACATGCGTGGGCTTGAGCTTGCGCCGCATCGCGATCGTTTCTCCATCTGCGCCGATGAGCCACTGGCCCATGTACAGGCTGCCCTTGTACTTTTCGCTCAGGCCCATGGCGACCATGATGCGATGGTCTTTCGCGGCCTTGGCAATGCGCGCCGCCTGGGGGCTGCCATAGACCAAGGAGTGGTCGTGATAGCGCTGGATGAACTGCATGCCCCAGGCCGGCGAATCGAGCCAGATGAACCAGGGGTAGCCCGGCAGCCAGGTTTCAGGAAACGCGATCAACTGCGCGCCTTCGCCGGCAGCTTGCTTGATCAGGCCGATGGCCTTGTCGATGGAAGCGTCGAGGTCGAGAAACACGGGTGCGGCCTGCACTGCGGCTGCGCGGAACTTGGGATGCGGCGTGGGCATGAAATACTCCTGTTTGGCAATAGGTACGAGAGATTTCAGTCTAGGCAGTGCAGGCATTCGTGGCTTGCCCCGGCGACGCGCCCCTCTTGACCCGGTGGCTTGACTCGGCAAGGCAGCGCTTTTGACTCAGAAACGCAAGACCCGGTGCCAGCCCCTGGCACGCGCAAACCGTCTGGCGGCGCGCCTTGACCCATGGGGCATGACGGCGCTACGCTTCAGGGCGATGTCCAAACTGTTCTCCACCACCCAGGTCCAGCCACGCGAGCGCTTGTCGTACTGGGTGGACGCGGTTTGCGACACCTATGTGCAGCTCGATTGCGACGCGCCGGACAGCAGCACGTTCAATGGCGAGATCCAGCTCGACACGCTGGCCACGCTCGGGCTGTCACGCGTGACGGCAAGCGCCCAGCGCGTATGCCGCACGCCGGCCAAGATCGCGCGCGCCACGGAAGACTACTTTCTCGTGAGCATCCAGACAGCCGGAACGGGCGTGGTCCTGCAAGACGGGCGCAGCGCCGTATTGCGCCCGGGCGACTTTGCGCTGTATGACAGCACCCGGCCCTACGAACTGGTGTTCGACGGCGACTTTCAGCAGTACGTGCTGCGCCTGCCGGGCCCGACGCTGCGTTCGCAACTGAGCGACACCGAAGCGCTGACGGCGCGCCACGTGTCGGGCACGCGCGGCGCCGGCCACTTGATGATCGACATGATCCGTTCGCTGGCCAACGGCATCGACACCCTGGAGCCGGCCTCGGCAGCCGCCGTGGCGCAGAGTGTGGAACACATTCTTGTGGCGGGCCTGCGCTCGCTGCCAGGCGCCGCCTCGCGCCCGGTGTCCAATCTCACGGCCTTGCACCGCGACCAGGTCAAGGCCTTCGTGCACGAGAACCTGCGCGATCCGCTCTTGAGCGTGGCGCAGATCGCCACCCATCTGCGCACTTCCGCCAGCACGGTGCACCGCGTGTTTGCGGGGGAGCCCTGCTCCATCACGGACTGGATCTGGGCACAGCGGCTGGACAACGTGAAGCGGGATCTGTGCGATCCGGCGCTGGCCTCGCGCAGCGTCAGCGCGCTGGCATTCAAATGGGGTTTCAACGACGCGGCCCATTTCAGCCGCGCGTTTCGTGCGCGCTTTGGCTGCACCGCGCGCGATCTCCGGGCCGAACACCAAGCCGAACACCGGCCCGATGCCGACGCAGGCCGGCGTCTTACAGCTTGAACTCGCCCACGGCCTGCTGCAGCTGAAGCGCCTGGGCCGAGAGCGCCGACGCCGCGGCCGCGGCTTCTTCCACCAGCGCGGCATTCTGCTGCGTTGCCGAATCCATATGCGCCACCGCCACGTTCACCTGCTCGATGCCCTCGCTTTGCTGCGCCGAAGCGATCGAGATTTCGCCCAGGATGCCGGTCACGCTTTTCACCGCTTCGACAATCTCGTGCATGGTCTCGCCCGCCTGGCCCACCAGTGAAGAGCCGCTTTGCACCTGCGTGACAGAGTCGTCGATCAGGCTCTTGATTTCCTTGGCCGCCTCGGCGCTGCGTTGCGCGAGGCTGCGCACCTCGCCGGCCACCACCGCAAAGCCGCGGCCCTGCTCGCCGGCGCGCGCCGCCTCGACGGCGGCATTGAGCGCAAGAATATTGGTCTGGAACGCGATGCCTTCGATCACGCCGATGATGTCCACGATCTTGCGGGAGCTGGAGCTGATCGCTTCCATGGTGGCCACCACTTCGCCGACCACCGCGCCGCCGCGCTCGGCAATCTCCGATGCACTGGTGGCCAGCCCGCTGGCCGAGCGCGCACGGTCCGCGTTCTGTTTGACGGTCGCGGTCAGCTCTTCCATGCTGGCTGCGGTTTCCTGCAGCGATGAAGCCTGCTGCTCGGTACGCTGCGACAAGTCGGAATTGCCGGCGGCAATCTGCTTGGAGGCCACGGTGATCGAATCGGTCGAGTCCTTGATGCGGGTCACGAGGTCGGTCAGGGTGTCTTCCATTTCCCCCATGGAGTTCAGCAGCCGGCCGAAATCGCCGCCACGTTCGGTCTCGAAATCCTGGCTCAGGTCGCCGGAGGCCACGGTCTCGGCGATCAGAAGCGCCTCGGCAAGCGGATCGGCAACACTGCGCGTGAGGCCGTAGGCAAAACCGGCGCCTGTGACCAGCGCAACAAACCCCAGCCCGAGCATCAGGTTGCGGCTGGAACCGATGTCACGGTCAACACTTTCAGCACGCTGCTCCACCCGCTTCTGTTGAAAATCCGTCATGGCCTTGGCTTCGGCCTGGACTGCATCCAGCGCGGGCAGTGCTTCGCTCGCCGCAAGCTTGGCTGCCTCGTCCTTGTTGCCCTGCTCCACCGACTTGGACACCTTGGCCAGGGCTGCCGCGTAGGCAGCGCGCGCCTGCCTGATCTTGGCGGCGAGCGCCTTTTCCTGCGCATCGGCCGTGTCCAGCATGTCCAGCGCCGTGCCCATGGCCTTGTCCGTTGCGTCGATGCGGCCCTGGATTCTGGCCGCCTGGTCCTTCTCGGCCAAGGCCAGCTCCAGCGTACCGCGCGCGTTCGCCTGCGCACCGGTACTGATGGAGGCTGCCGCCTGTGCCAGGGACCAGTCATTGCGCGCGGTTTGCCGGTTGGCGGCTCCCACGCTGGACAGGCGCATGACCCCTACCGTCAGCAACGCAGCCATCAACAACAGCACGAGCCCGAAACCCGCGCCCATGCGCGTGCTCACCTTCCAGTTTGCGAATGACATTTGTTATTCCACCTTGATTGATGTGTATGCGTAGGATCAGGCCAACGAGAGGAGCCGGCCCACATCATACGGGTCTGCCCATGCAGGTCCATTTTCATGCCCCCCCCGAACCACGATAGAGCCACGGAAGATCCAGCAGGCGCTCGCCCAGGAAGCGCAGCGAGAGGTTGCGGCCCAGGCGCAGCGGCCCCCGGGCATGGAAGATCTGGCCATTGCGCATGGCGCGGGCCTGCACACGGGCATTTCGCTGCCAGCGATTGAGCGCATAGCGGCGCAGCATCGCGAGAGGGTCCAGAACCTCCATGGTCAGTACGCGCTGCAGTTCGGCGGCATCTTCGATCGCCATGCCCGCCCCCTGCGCCAGATAGGGCCGCATGGGATGCGCCGCATCGCCCAAGAGCGCCACGCGCCCCTGGGCCTGCTCATGTGCGCCGCGCATCGGTGGCCGGTCGCACAGCACCCAGAGCCGCCAGCCCTCCGCCGCGTCGAGCAGATCGCGCAGGCGCGCGCAGGTACCAGCCATGGCCGCGCGCAAATCGGCGGCATGGGTCCCATGGTCCCAGCTGTCCAGGTCTGCGTCGATGTGGCCGTGCACGATGGCGACGATATTGAGTTGCTCGCCGCCCCGCACGGGGTACTGCACCACATGCAGGCGGGGCCCGAGCCAGGCGGTGACCTGCTGGCTGCGCAGCGTCTCGGGCAAGCCGGACTGCGGCAGCAGCGCCCGGTAGGCAAGATGGCCGGTTGGAGTGGGCAGACCGTCGCGCAACAGCCATTGGCGCACGGGGCTCCACAGGCCGTCGGCGCCGACCAGGATGTCTCCCTGCACCGCAGCGCCTGCCTCCCTGCATACAGTGACATCGTGCTCGGTCTGCGCAAACGCTTGCAGCGTGTGGCCCAGATTGAGGCTGACCTCGCCGCGCGCCCGCACCGCCGCTGCCAGCACCGCGTGCAGATCGGCGCGGTGCACCGTCGCATAGGGGGCACCATAGCGTTCGGCCAGGGCGCCCAGGCGCAGCCGCGCCAGCGTATTGCCGGAAATCGCGTCGCGCACCTCCAGCGCATCGGGGAACGAGGCCACCCCCGCCACCGCCTGGGACAAGCCCCAGCCGTGCAGGATACGCATCACGTTCGGCCCCATCTGGATGCCGGCGCCGATTTCGCTGAATGCCGGCGCACGCTCGAACAGGCGCACCTCCCAGCCCGCGCGCGCGCAGGCCAGCGCGGCCGCCAGCCCGCCGATGCCGCCTCCCGCAATCAGCGCCTGCCGGGTCATTGGAAAACGCTGGAACTCATGCGGCCGCGGACAGCGCCTGCTCGAGCACCTGTACCGGCGCGGGCTTGCCGAACAGATAGCCCTGGAAGGCCTTGCAGCCGTTGCGCTTGAGGAACTCCAGCTGCCCCTGCGTCTCCACCCCCTCGGCCACCACCTGCAGGTCCAGGCTTTGCGCCAGCGCCAGGATGGTCTTGGCGATCGCCGCGTCGTTGGGGTCGGACAGCACGTCGCGCACAAAGCTCTGGTCGATCTTCAATTGGTCCAGGGGCAATCTCTTCAGGTAGCTCAGCGACGAGTAGCCCGTGCCGAAATCGTCCAGCGAGAAGCCCACCCCGCGCGCCTTCAGCGCGTTCATCTTGGCGATGATGTCCTCCACGTCCTGCAGCAGCAGGCTTTCCGTCAGCTCCAGCTTGAGCCGCTGCGGCCGCGCACCGGTGTGGCGCAGGATGTCCAGCACCTGGGCCACGAAGTCCGGGTGGCGAAACTGCCGCGCGCTGACGTTGACCGCGATGCTCAGGCCTTGCGTGGCGCTTTGGCGCTGCCAGGCCACCAGTTGCTCGCAGGCGCTTTGCAGCACCCACTGGCCCAGCGGCAGGATCAGCCCGGTCTGCTCGGCCAGCGGGATGAAGGCGGCCGGGGAGACCAGGCCGCGCTGCGGGTGCTGCCAGCGCACCAGGGCTTCGGCGCCCAGCAGGCGGCCTTCGTCGTCGACCACCGCCTGGTAGTACAGCAGCAGTTCCTGGCGCTGCAGGCCCTGGCGCAGGTCGGCCTCCAGCGCAGAACGCGCGCTGACGGCCGCCTGCATGTCCGGGTCGAAGAAGCACAGCGTGTTGCGCCCGGCCGCCTTGGCCTGGTACATGGCCA
>DATILI010000148.1:0-74530 GCA_035476635.1 Burkholderiaceae bacterium
AACAGGCGCATCAGCACCATGCCCAGCGAGATCTCCTTCAATGGCCGGTCGAAATAGGGTTCGCATACCGAGCGCACGGCCGCTTCCAGCTCATCCACCCGCGTGCCAGACGGCACCCAGCCCGATTCGATGTGCAGTTGCGCCACCCGCTTGTAGTCACGCCGGAAGAAGGCGGTGAAGTTCTGCGCCAGGTAATCCTTGTCGAATTCGGTCAGCGTGCCCATGATGCCGAAGTCCAGCGAGATGTAGCGCCCGAAGCTGGCCGGGTCGACACTGACCTGGATGTTGCCGGGGTGCATGTCAGCATGGAAAAAGCCGTCGCGAAACACCTGGGTGAAGAAAATGGTCACGCCGTCGCGCGCCAGCTTGGGAATGTCCACGCCGGCCGCCTGCAGCCGTTCGGTCTGGCTGATCGGAATGCCGGTCATGCGCTCCATGACCATGACATCGGGCATGCAATAGTCCCAGAACATCTCGGGAATCAGCACCAGGTCCAGGCCCGCCATGTTGCGCCGCAGCTGCGCGGCACTGGCGGCCTCGCGCACCAGGTCCAGTTCGTCATGCAGGTACTTGTCGAACTCCGCCACCACTTCCAGCGGCTTCAGGCGCTTGCCGTCGGCCGAGAGCCTTTCGACCCAACCCGCCATCGTGCGCATCAGACCCAGGTCTTTCTCGATCACCGGCAACATGTTGGGCCGCAGCACCTTGACGGCGACCTCGCGCGCCTGGCCGCCCCGATCGCGCAGCACGGCAAAGTGCACCTGAGCGATGGAAGCACTGGCGATCGGCTCGCGGTCAAAGCTCACGAAGACTTCATCAATCGGCCTGCGGAAAGCCCGCTCGATCATGCCAATGGCAACGGCCGGATCAAACGGCGGTACCCGGTCTTGCAGGCGCGCCAGTTCGTCGGCGATGTCCTGCGGCAGCAAGTCGCGGCGCGTGGACAGGACCTGGCCGAACTTGACGAAGATCGGCCCCAGGTGTTCCAGCGCCTCGCGCAGGCGCTGGCCGCGCGGCGCGTTCAGATTGCGCCCAACCGACACCATGCGGGCCAGCACGCGCAGCCAGGGCTTTTGAAAGCTGGTGAGAACCAGTTCGTCGAGCCCGAATCGCAGCACGGTCCAGACGATGACGATGCCGCGAATCGCGCGCCTCATGGGCTCGCCCTGGTGGAGTCCGCAGGCGGGCGCGCGCCGGCAAATTGACGCAGGGCTTGTAGCGTATTGCGCACGATCTGGACGGCTGTGTGGGCCGGTGCATCGCCGATGAGCTGCGCCACGTCTTCCTCGATGTCCCAGCGCACATGGTCGGCCAGCCAGTTCACTTCGGCTGCCAGTTGCACATCGCCCTCGATGCGCACGGCCGGCTTCTCGCCTTGCAGGGCGGCGCGCGCCAGATCGAACGGCGACTGCTGGGTCAGCGTCAGCGTCAACTCGGCTTGCGCATTGGCCGGCGCCCGTTCCAGCAGTCCGGCCGGGGTTGCCGCCAATTGAATGACGATCTCACGCCACTCGAACCGAACGACCTGCCCCTTTTGCCGTGCCAGCCTGGCCATGGCCTCCGGCTCCTGCCCGAGCACGTGATTGAGCAGCAACACAAGCCGGTTCTGCACCTCGTCGACCATCCAAGCCGGGGGTTGCAGCCGGGCGCTGATCTGGTTGAAAAGGCCTTCGACAAAAAGAAACGGGGACTGTGTTGCCATAGTCCCCGATTATTCCCTGAAAGCCGGAGCCGCCTGGGCTCCCCGCCGCTACTGCAGCGCTTGCACGCCGGCGACCAGCCAGCCGCTGACGCCATTCTTGGGCTTGGTCATGTTCCACACTTCGCGGAACGGGCTCGGGCCGGCGGACGGCTCTTCGCGGATCATGCCGGAGAATTCGACGCTGGCCATGTAGTCGTCGCCCAGGTCTTCGATGCCCAGCAGCTGCGCTTCCAGCATGACCACGTCGGTCTTGTTGGGATGGCCACCAGTGTGGCTCTCGCGTTCGCCGAGCTGGGCCCGAATCTCGCCCAGCATGGCGTCGGTCATCATGACGCGCAGGGCAGGCACGTCCGAGCGGTCCCACGCCGATTGGAGCGTCACGAAATTGGCTTTGGCCGCCTTGAGGAACCCGTCCACATCGAAGCCGGCCGGAATACCCCAGCTCTGCGAACCCGCCAGGCCCGAGCCGATCACGACGCCGGAAGAAGGATGCTCCTTGTTCAAATCGAACGCCATGCTGTTGCGCTCCCAGGGCCGGGCGGAGGCATCGTTGCCCACGTTTTCAGGCCGGTAGGTGGCGGGCGTCTGTGCCGCGCCGGCGCCCTGAAAGGCGAACGGCCCCGCACCGCTTCCCTGCTGGCCAGCCTTGCGCGAACGGATGAACCACCCCACGGCGAGCATGATCACCAAGGCCAGCAGGGCAATCAGCATGAACTGGCCAAATGCCGCCCCCAGGCCGAGCGAACTGGCCAGCCAGGCCAGGCCCAGGCCCGCCGCCAAACCGCCAAGCATCGCACCCCAGGGTCTTTTCGCCGGCTGGGCTGCGGCGGGCGGCGTACCCGCGGCCTGCTTGGACGGCGCGTTGGTCACGCCCTGCGACGGCGCCGCCGGAGCGGCAGGCGCCGCCTCGCGTTGCGTCACATTGCTGGACTGCTTGCCCACCGATCCACCACCGCCCATGCGCCTTGCGGCGTCGGCATCCATGCTTGACAGGGCGGCTGTCAGAGCCAACGCCATTACCCAGAGTTTCATATTTGTCTCCTGACTATCGAATCCGACCGAACCATCACACCATCAACATTTGATTCCAACATGCAACGCCACCAGGCCCCCCGTGAGGTTGTGATAGTCCACGTGGCCAAAACCACCTTTGCGCATCATGGCCTTGAGTTCTTCCTGACCGGGATGCATGCGAATGGATTCGGCGAGATAGCGATAACTCGCATCGTCGCCGGCCACCAGCTTGCCCAATGCGGGCAGGACCTTGAACGAATACCAGTCGTAGGCCTTTTCCAGCGGCTGGGCCACCTTGGAAAATTCCAGCACCATCAGCTTGCCGCCGGGCTTGAGAACGCGGTGCATCTCGGCCAACGCGCCATCCTTATGCGTCATGTTGCGCAGGCCGAACGCCACGCTGACCAGATCGAACGATGTATCGCCAAAAGGCAGCTTCTCGGCATCGCAAACCAGGGTGGGCAAGACCACGCCGGCGTCGATCAGGCGGTCCCGCCCGGTGCGCAGCATCGCCTCGTTGATATCGGTGTGCACCACGCGGCCGGTCTTGCCGACCTTGCGCGCAAACGCCAGCGCCAGATCGCCGGTGCCGCCTGCAATGTCGAGCACCTGAAAACCTTCGCGCACATTGGCCACCATCACCGTATAGGCCTTCCAGGCGCGGTGCAGGCCCATCGACATCAGATCGTTCATCAAGTCGTACTTGGGTGCGACGGAATCGAACACGCCGCGAACCCGGCGCGCCTTGTCCCGCTCCGCGACCGACTCAAAACCAAAATGGGTGGATGCCATAGCCTCCATGCTAGAGGTGAATGCGCTCTTGCAGAGCGACAACCCCGCGCCAGGTCAGGGAATTTGTCGCGATTTTGATGAAAGGGCCGCTGTTTATCCTAGTGCCCGCAGGCATGCCCGCCCGGCTCTGCCATGGGCGCGTCACGGTCCCGGCCGGCGGCTTCGAGCCGTTTGGCGTAGTCGGTCCAAAGCTGCTCTTGCTGCGAGCCGAGGAAGTACAGGTAGTCCCAGGAAAAAATGCCGGTGTCGTGGCCATCTGAAAACCGCGGCTGCACCGCGTAGTTGCCCACCGGCTCAAGCGCCACCAGATCCACGTCCCGCTTGCCGGTCTGCAGCACTTCCTGGCCCGGGCCGTGGCCCTGGACCTCGGCCGAGGGCGAGTAGATGCGCATCAGCTCGAACGGGATGCGAAACGCTGCACCGTCGGAAAACGCAACCTCCAGCACCCGGGACTGGCCATGGACGGTCAGGGCCTGTGGTGTTGGCGATCCTGCTTGCAAGCCTGCCATGACGATTCCCAGTTAGGATTCCCAGTTAGACGAGGACGCGCTCGATGCCACCGGTATTGGCCGCGGCCACATACTCGGGCATCCAGTTTTCGCCCAGCAGTTGGTTGGCCATCTCGACCACGATGTAGTCGGCCTCCAGCAAGCCGTTTTGCAGGTCGTTGCCAAAGCGCGAAAGGCCCTGCAGGCAGCTTGGGCAGCTGGTGAGAATCTTCAGGTTCTCCTTGGGCGCCAGGGCGTCACCCATCATCCCGCGCAGCGCTGCCTCGTCGTTGCGCAGTTCTTCCTCCTTGCGGAAGCGCACCTGCGTCGAGATGTCGGGACGCGTCACGCCCAAGGTGCCGGATTCGCCGCAGCAGCGCTCCGACTTGAGGATCTTGTCGCCCATCAAGGCTTTCACCGTCTTCATTGGATCCTGCAGCTTCATCGGGGTATGGCAAGGGTCATGGTACAGGTAGCCGCCGTCACCCTTCAAGGTGATGTTTTTCTCCAGCAGGTACTCATGAATGTCGATGATGCGGCAGCCCGGGAAGATCTTGTCGAATTCGTAGCCCTGCAGCTGGTCATAACAGGTGCCGCAGGACACCACCACGGTCTTGATGTCCAGGTAGTTCAGCGTATTCGCGACACGATGGAACAACACCCGGTTGTCGGTGATGATCTTTTCCGCTTTGTCGAATTGCCCCGAGCCGCGTTGCGGATAGCCGCAGCACAGGTAGCCCGGCGGCAGCACCGTTTGCACGCCGGCGTGCCAAAGCATGGCCTGGGTTGCCAGGCCAACCTGCGAGAACAGGCGCTCCGAGCCGCAGCCGGGGAAGTAAAACACCGCCTCGGTTTCGGACGTGGTCGCCTTCGGGTCGCGGATGATCGGCACGTAGTCCTTGTCCTCGATGTCCAGCAGCGCGCGCGCCGTCTTCTTGGGCAGGCCGCCCGGCAACTTCTTGTTGATGAAGTGAATGACCTGCTCTTTCACCGGTGCCGTGCCAACCGTGGCTGCGGGCTTGGTGGTTTGCGCCTTCGCAAATCGGCGCAGCACGTCGTTGGCCAGTCGCTGCGCCTTGAAACCGATGTCGACCATGAGGGTTCGCACCAGCTTGATGGTTTCAGGATTCGTCGCATTGAGCATCAGCATCGCCGCCGCATTGCCGGGACGGAAGGACTTCTTGCCCATTTTGCGCAGCAGGTTGCGCATGTTCATCGACACGTCGCCGAAGTCGATCTTCACCGGACAGGGCGAGAGGCACTTGTGGCAGACCGTGCAATGGTCGGCCACGTCCTCGAACTCTTCCCAGTGCTTGATCGACACGCCGCGTCGCGTTTGCTCTTCGTAGAGAAAAGCCTCGACCAGCAGCGAGGTGGCGAGAATTTTGTTGCGCGGGCTGTACAGCAGGTTGGCGCGCGGCACGTGCGTGGCACAAACCGGCTTGCATTTGCCGCAGCGCAGACAGTCCTTCACGCTATCGGCAATCGCGCCGATGTCCGACTGCTGCATGATCAGCGACTCGTGCCCCATGAGCCCGAAGCTCGGCGTATAGGCATTGGTCAGGTCGGCGTGCAGCGCCCCATCCGATTTCGCCGACTCCGCGCTTTGCCCCTGGTTGCGCAGCAGCTTGCCCTTGTTGAAGCGGCCCTCGGGGTCGACCTTCTGCTTGTATTCGGTGAAGGGTCGCAGCTCTTCATCCGTCAGGAATTCGAGCTTGGTGATGCCGATGCCGTGCTCGCCGGAAATCACACCGTCCAGCGAGCGCGCCAGCACCATGATGCGCTTGACCGCCTCGTGCGCGGTCTGCAGCATCTCGTAGTTGTCGCTGTTGACCGGGATGTTGGTGTGCACATTGCCGTCGCCCGCGTGCATGTGCAACGCGACCCAGACGCGGCCCTTGAGCACGCGCTGGTGGATGGCGTTCGCCTCGTCCAGAATCGGCTGGAAGGCCACGCCGGCAAAAATGTTCTGCAGCGGCGCGCGGATCTGCGTCTTCCAGCTGGCGCGCAAGCGGTGGTCCTGCAGCTGCGGGAACAGCGCATCGGCATTTTGCAGCCAGCCTTGCCAGAGCGAACGCACTTCGCGCACCAGCGCCAGCGCCTGGGCCACGCGGTCTTCCAGCAGCTCGGCGGAAGGAATCTCGCTGGCGTCGTCCGACTTGCCCAGCGGCAGCTTGCCGCGGCCGAAGAAGGCTTCGAGCTCGTCCGTCAGCGCGATCTTGTTGCGCAGCGACAGATCGATATTGATGCGCTCGATGCCGTCGGTGTACTCGGCCATGCGCGGCAGCGGGATCACCACGTCTTCGTTGATCTTGAAGGCATTGGTGTGCTTGCTGATGGCGGCCGTGCGCTTGCGGTCGAGCCAGAATTTCTTGCGGGCTTCGGGGCTGATGGCAATGAAGCCTTCGCCGCTGCGTGTATTGGCGATGCGCACCACCTCGGAGGTGGCGCGCGCCACGGCGTCGGCGTCGTCGCCGGCGATGTCGCCCACCAGCACCATCTTGGGCAGCCCGCCGCGCTTGGATTTGGTGGCGTAGCCCACGGCTTTCAGGTAGCGGTCGTCCAGGTGCTCGAGGCCGGCCAGCAGCGTGCCCGTACGCTTTTGCTCGGCGAACATGAAGTCCTTGATCTCGACGATGGAGGGCACCGCGTCCTTGGCATTGCCGAAGAATTCCAGGCAAACCGTGCGGGTGTGCGAGGGCATGCGATGCACGATCCAGCGCCCGCTGGTGATCAGGCCGTCGCAGCCTTCCTTCTGGATGCCGGGCAGGCCGGCGAGGAATTTATCGGTCACGTCCTTGCCCAGGCCTTCCTTACGGAAGGTTTTGCCTGGAATGTCCAGGCGCTCGGTGCGCACCAGGGTCTTGCCATCGGCCTCGAACGTCTTGAGCTCGAAGCTTGCGAGTTCCGCATCGTGGATCTTGCCCAGGTTGTGGTCAAGCCGGGTGACTTCGAGCCACTGCGCCTGGGGCGTGACCATGCGCCACGAGACGAGGTTGTCCAGCGCCGTTCCCCACAGCACGGCCTTCTTGCCGCCCGCGTTCATCGCGATATTGCCGCCGATGCAGGAGGCTTCGGCCGAGGTCGGGTCCACGGCGAACACAAAGCCGCCGCGCTCGGCCGCGTCGGCCACGCGCTGCGTGACCACGCCGGCTTCGGTCCAGATCGTCGGCACGGGGTGGTCCACGCCCGGCAGCGACACCATCTCCACCTCGGTCATCGCTTCGAGTTTCTCGGTATTGATGACCGCGCTCTTCCAGGTCAGCGGAATCGCACCGCCGGTATAGCCGGTGCCGCCGCCGCGCGGAATAATGGTCAGGCCAAGTTCAATGCAGCCTTTGACCAGGCCGGCCATCTCGACCTCGGTGTCGGGCGTGAGCACCACGAACGGGTACTCCACGCGCCAGTCGGTCGCGTCCGTCACGTGTGACACGCGCGACAGGCCGTCGAACTTGATGTTGTCCTTGGCCGTCAGGCGGCGCAAGCTGCGCTGAACTTTGCGGCGCAGATCGGACGCTTCCAGAAAGGTGGCATCGAAAGCGCGTACCGCCTCGGCCGCAGCAGCGAGAAGCTCGCCGACGATGGCGTCGCGCTCGGGGTCGGCCTCGGGTGTGCGCCGCTTTTGCACCTCGCCCAGGCGGTGTTTGAGCGCCTCGACGAGCAGCTTGCGCCGCTTCGGGTTGTCCAACAGGTCGTCTTGCAGATAGGGATTGCGCTGCACGACCCAGATGTCGCCCAGTACTTCATACAGCATGCGGGCCGACCGGCCGGTACGCCGCTCTTCGCGCAGGCGGTTGAGCACGTCCCAGGCCCGGGAGCCCAGCAACCGGATCACGATCTCGCGATCGGAGAACGAGGTGTAGTTGTAGGGAATTTCGCGCAGGCGCGGTGCCTCATCGACCGCAGTCATGAGTTGGTTGAGCGTTGTGGGGGCATTCATCGGGTTTGCGATTCTTGTCCAGCCAGAACGACGACCCGGCTGAGAACAGATGTTACCGCAGCGCAGCAAACTCACGGCCCGCAGGGGAAAACCTCATGGAAATCCCGCTTGCGACGGATTCGGACAGTCGTGTTAAATCGCCTGTCATATTCGAACTGTAATCTGCAGCACCCCAATTGAGGAGAAATCCATGAAAATGAAACTACAACTGTCCGCGGCCGCGCTCGCCGCCATTTTTGCGCTTCCGGTGCAAGCGCAAACCGAAGTCCAATGGTGGCACTCGATGGGCGGCGCCCTGGGTGAATGGGTCAATGATCTGGCCAAGGATTTCAACGCAAGCCAGAAGGACTACAAAGTCACCCCCACCTTCAAGGGCAGCTACGACGAGTCCATGACCGCCGCCATCGCGGCGTTTCGCGCCGGCAATGCGCCCAATATCCTGCAGGTGTTCGAAGTTGGCACCGCCACCATGATGGCCTCCAAGGGCGCCATCAAGCCGGTAGCCGATGTCATGAAGGAAGGCGGCGTCAAGTTTGATCCGGCCGCCTATGTGCCGGCCGTCGCGGGCTACTACACGGCGCCCAATGGCCAGATGCTGAGCTTTCCCTTCAACAGCTCGACGCCGGTATTCCATTACAACAAGGATGCGTTCAAGGCTGCGGGCCTGGACCCTGAGAAGCCGCCGACGACCTGGCCTGAGGTCGCCCTGGCCGCGGCCAAGCTCAAGACATCGGGCCACAAGTGCCCGTTCACCACCAGCTGGATCAGCTGGACTCAGCTGGAAACCTTCTCAGCCTGGCACAACACGCTGTTCGCCACCAAGAACAACGGCTTCGGCGGCCTGGACACGCGCCTGGCCTTCAATTCGCCGCTGCATGTGCGCCATATCGAGAACCTGGCCAACATGGCCAAGAGTGGCCTGTTCGTCTACAAGGGCCGGGGCAATGCGCCGGACGCGACCTTCGTCTCCGGCGAATGCGCCATGATGACGGGCTCGTCCGCGCTGTATGGCAACGTCAAGCGCAACGCCAAGTTCAGCGCCGGCATCGGCACGCTGCCCTACTATCCGGACGCTCCCGGTGCGCCGCAAAACACCGTGATCGGCGGCGCCAGCCTGTGGGCCATGTCGGGCAAGAAGCCCGAGGAGTACAAGGCGGTCGCGGCCTTCTTCAGCTACCTGTCGCAGCCCGACGTGGCAGCCAAGAGCCACCAGCGCACCGGCTACCTGCCGGTGACCAAGGCCTCGTTCGAACTCACGGACAAGTCGGGCTTCTACAAGCAGAATCCCGGCACCGACGTCTCGGTGACGCAGATGATCCGCAAGACCACCGAGAAATCCCGTGGTGTGCGCCTGGGCAATTTCGTGCAGATCCGGACCATCGTCGACGAGGAACTCGAAGGCGTGTGGAGCGGCAAGAAAGAGCCCAAGGAAGCCCTCGAAGCCGCGATCAAGCGCGGCAACGAGCAACTTGAGCGCTTTGAGAAGGCGAACAAGTCCTGACGGCCTTGTTCGCCTTTGGCGGATACTGACGGCGCCCCTCCCCAGCCCTCCCCCGCTAAGCGGGGGAGGGTACTTGACTTATAGCCACATAGCGCATGGAAAAACGAGTTCTATTCAAATCCTCCTGGTTGCCCTGGGTGCTGATTGCGCCCCAGATGGCCATCATCCTGGTGTTCTTTTTTTGGCCCGCGGGACAGGCGCTGCGCCAGAGCCTGCTGCAGCAGGACGCCTTTGGCACCACGGCGGCTGAGTTCGTCGGGCTGGAAAATTTCAGCCGCCTGTTCGCCGACCCGAGCTACCTGGCATCGTTCCAGACCACGGCCGTGTTCTCCATCCTGGTGGCGGTGCTGGGCCTGACCATCGCCTTGCTGCTTGCAGTGATGGCCAACCGCGTCGTACGTGGCGCGTCGGTGTACAAGACGCTGCTGATCTGGCCCTACGCTGTGGCCCCGGTGGTGGCCGGCGTGCTGTGGCTGATGATGTTCGCCTCGCCCTACGGCGTGATCGCCTACGCGCTGAAGAGCGTGGGCATACCGTGGGACCATTTGCTCAACGCCAACCACGCCATGACGCTGATCGTGCTGGCCGCGGTGTGGAAGCAGATTTCCTACAACTTCCTGTTTTTCCTGGCTGGCCTGCAGTCGATCCCGCATTCGCTGATCGAGGCCGCCACGATTGACGGTGCCTCGCCCTGGCGGCGCTTCTGGACCATCGTCTTCCCGCTGCTGTCGCCAACCACCTTTTTCCTGCTGGTCATCAACATCATCTACGCGTTCTTCGACACCTTCGCCATCGTCGATGCAGCCACCCACGGCGGTCCGGGCAAGGACACCGCGATTCTGGTCTACAAGGTCTACTACGACGGCTTCAAGGCACAGGACATGGGTGGCTCGGCGGCGCAATCGGTGGTGCTGATGACCATCGTGATCGCGCTCACGGTGATCCAGTTCCGCTTCGTTGAAAAGAAAGTGCAGTACTGATGAGCCCCCACGCTTGCAACTTCGTTGCCTCGCTGCCCCCCGAGGGGGCCCAAGCCTGCCTTGGAGCGGCCCTGCGGAGGCTTGCCTGATGATTCAACGCAACCCGATCCTCGATTTTTTCTCCCACCTGATCCTGATCATCGGCGTGCTGCTGGTGATCTTTCCGGTGTACATCACCATCATCGGCTCCACGCAGACGGCCGAGCAGATATCCACCAGCAACCCGCTCTCGCTGCTGCCGGGCAGCAATTTCGTGGAGAGCTACCGGCTCGCCTTGTTCGGCGGCAAGACCACCGGCGGATCAACCATCGCGCCGGTGGCACCCATGCTGTGGGTCAGCCTGGTCAGCGCCGTGTGCATTGCCGTGGGCAAGATCGCGATCTCCCTGCTGTCGGCCTTTGCCATCGTCTACTTCCGCTTTCCGCTGAAGAATCTGGTGTTCTGGATGATCTTTGTCACGCTCATGCTGCCGGTGGAGGTGCGCATCAGCCCGACCTACGAAGTGGTCTCCAACCTGAACATGCTCAACACCTATGCGGGCCTGACGGTGCCGCTCATCGCCTCGGCCACCGCCACCTTCCTGTTCCGCCAGTTCTTCCTGACGGTGCCCGACGAATTGGTGGAGGCGGCACGCATCGACGGCGCGGGGCCCATGCGTTTCTTCAAGGACGTGCTGCTGCCGCTGTCCAAGACTTCGATCGCCGCGCTGTTCGTGATCCAGTTCATCTATGGTTGGAACCAGTATCTCTGGCCGTTGCTGGTGACCACCAACGAGGACATGTACCCGGTGGTGCTGGGCATCAAGCGCGCCATCTTCGGCGAAGTCTATGTCGAATGGAATGTGGTCATGGCCACCGCCATCCTCGCCATGCTGCCGCCGGCGCTCGTGGTGATGTTGATGCAGAAGTGGTTCGTCAAGGGCCTGGTGGATACCGAGAAATAAGAAGCAAATGACTTTGCGGCACAGACCAATAAATTGCGCGGCAGTTTTTGCTCTGCCCTCAACTGACTAGATAAGAAAATTCATGGCAGCAATTCAACTCAACAACGTCATCAAGCGCTACGGCACGGGCAAGCAGGCGCTGCAAGTCATCCACGGCGTGAACGCCGACATCGCGGACCGCGAGTTCATCGTGATCGTCGGGCCTTCGGGCTGCGGCAAGTCCACCTTGCTGCGCATGGTCGCGGGCCTGGAAGAAATCAGCGGCGGTGAAATCTCCATTGGCAACCGCGTGGTTAACAACCTCGAGCCAGCCGAGCGCGACATCGCCATGGTGTTCCAGAACTACGCGTTGTATCCACACATGACCGTGTTCGACAACATGGCCTATGGCCTGAAGATCAAGAAGGTGCCGATCGACGAGATCAAGGTGCGTGTCGACAAGGCCGCCAAGATTCTCGAACTCGGCCACCTGCTGGACCGCAAGCCACGCCAGCTCTCCGGCGGCCAGCGCCAGCGTGTGGCCATGGGCCGCGCCATCGTGCGCCAGCCCCAGGTATTCTTGTTCGACGAGCCGCTGTCCAATCTGGACGCCAAGCTGCGCGCGCAAACCCGCCTGGAAATCCAGAAGCTGCACCGCGAGCTCGGCATTACCTCCCTTTTCGTCACGCACGACCAAGTTGAGGCCATGACGCTGGCGCAGCGCATGATCGTGATGAACGCGGGTGTGATGGAGCAATTCGGCACGCCCGAAGAGGTCTACCACCGGCCGGCCACCACCTTTGTTGCGAGCTTCATTGGTTCGCCGCCGATGAACCTGCTGAAGAATGCGCCCGGTGGCCGTGCGGGCACCATCATGGGCATCCGACCCGAACACCTGGACATCGGCTCGACCGGCTGGGAGCTGCGGGTAGAAACCGTCGAGTTGCTCGGTGCGGAACGCCTCGTCTACTGCCGCTTGGGTGACGATCAGATCATCGTGCGGACGGATGAAGACAAGCCCGCGCCGGCCACAGACGCCATCATCCACGTTGCCCCGCGCGAAGACCGGCTGCATTGGTTCGACGCCGCGAGCGGCAAGCGCCTCTGAATCGATGCCAGTCTGGCCCTATCCACGCTGGGTAGCCCATCGCGGCGCCGGCAAACTGGCGCCTGAAAATACGCTGGCGGCCTTTCGCCTCGGAGCCAGCCACGGCTACCGGATGTTCGAGTGCGACGTGAAACTGTCGGCCGACGGTGTGCCTTTTCTCATGCACGACGCCACGCTGGAACGCACGACCAATGGCAAGGGCGTGGGCGGCGAGAAGCCTTGGAGCGCCCTTTCGCAACTGGATGCCGGCAGCTGGCATTCGCGCGCCTATGCGGGCGAGCCGCTGCCTACATTCGAAAACATTGCGCGCTTTTGCCTGGACAACGGCTACTGCCTGAACATCGAGATCAAGCCAACGCCTGGCGTGGAGCGCCAAACCGGTGAGGTGGTCGCCGCCTACGCCGCCCGCCTTTGGCAAGACGCACTGCCGCCTTTGCTTACCTCGTTCAGGCCCGAAGCATTGGAGGGGGCGATGGCCACCGCCCCGCAATTGCCACGCGGCCTGCTGCTCGACACCTTGTGGACCGGCTGGCTCGAAACGGCGCTCTCCCTGGGATGCGTGGCGGTGGTCTGCAACCATGCACTGTGGGATATCTCGTCGGTTACCCAAGCCAAGAGCGCCGGCCTGCGAATGTTGAGCTACACCGTCAACGACGAATGGGCGGCAGAGCGCCTGACCAGGCTCGGAACGGACGGAATCATCACCGATCGGGTCGATCTATTTGCGCCAGCCGCGTAGCACCAGCCACTGGCTGACGGCGCAAACTGCCACCAACGCAGCGTAGGTCGCCATCTTTCCGTCGCGGCCAAAGTACCACAGGCCAGCCAGCGACATTGCCACGCAAGCTACAAAACTAGTAGCAACCTGCACCCACCAGACGGGCGTAGCAGCATCCCTTGGCATGAAGAAGCGGGCCGCGAGCATGGTCAGCACCGCCAGGCAGAACGCCGGCGCCACGAAATTGAGCAGGTGGATCAGCAGGTCAATGGGTCCCATGGGCGGCGGCGAGGCAGGGGCTTGCAAGCCCCAAGTACTTGATATTCCGACAAATTTTATAATCGCGAAATGGCAGTCTGGGCATTGGGCATCAATCACACGACCGCGCCGCTGGATTTGCGCGGCCGGTTTGCGTTCGCCATCGACCAAATCGAGCCCACGCTGCAGGCGTTTCGCGCCTCGCTGAACCGCCAGCCCGAAGCCGCCATCATCTCCACCTGCAACCGCACCGAGGTCTATTGCGCCGGCGAACGGCCCGAGCTGGACCAAACGCTGGATTGGCTCGCCGGCTCCGGCGGTGTTTCCCCTGCCCTGTTGCGTTCGCATGTCTACACGCTGCAAGACGGGCCGGCCGCGCGCCATGCCTTCCGGGTGGCCAGCGGACTGGATTCCATGGTGCTGGGCGAGCCGCAGATCCTGGGTCAGATGAAAGACGCGGTGCGCGCGGCTGACGAAGCCGGCGCCCTTGGCACCACGCTCAACCAGTTGTTTCAGCGCTCCTTCGCCGTGGCCAAGGAAGTGCGCACCTCCACTGAGATCGGCACCCACAGCATCAGCATGGCCGCGGCCGCGGTGCGGCTGGCCGGCCAGTTGTTCGAAGACCTCGGCAAGATTCGTGTTCTTTTTGTCGGCGCGGGTGAAATGATCGAGCTGGCGGCGACGCACTTCGCGGCCAAGAGCCCCCAATCCATTGCCATCGCCAACCGCACCCTGGAGCGCGGCGAAAAACTCGCCTCGCGTTTTGGCGGCGAAGTCATGCGCCTGGCCGACCTGCCCAGCCGCCTGCACGAGTTTGACGCCGTGGTGAGCTGCACTGCCAGCACCTTGCCCATCATCGGCCTGGGTGCCGTCGAGCGTGCGCTCAAGGCGCGCAAGCACCGGCCGATGTTCATGGTGGACCTGGCCGTGCCGCGTGACATCGAGCCCGAGGTCAAGGCCCTGCGCGACGTTTATCTCTATACCGTTGATGACCTGGCCGGCGTGGTGCAGACCGCGCAGGCCAACCGGCAGGCGGCCGTGGCCCAGGCCGAAGCCATCATCGACGCCGGCGTGCAAAGCTTTCTGCACTGGATGGACCAGCGCGACCCCGCCAAGGGCGTGGTGCCGCTGATCCAGCAGCTCAATACGCAGGCCGACGAATGGCGCGCATTGGAAATCGCGCGCGCCAAGAAGCTGTTGGCCAAGGGCGAGAATATCGACGCGGTTCTGGAAGCGCTCTCGCGCGGCCTCACGCAGAAAATGATGCACGGCGCCATGGCCGAACTCAACGCCGCCGACCCGGCGCATCGCGAACAGACAACCCAGGCCATTTCGCGCCTGTTTCTGCGCTCCCAAGGCAATAACGGCCTCTAGCGCCGATCGCTTTCAAGCCTCCAAGCTTGCTGCAGTTCCTGTAGCGATGCCGTTCTCCTGCAGTCTTCATTTCTCCCACCATGAAACCCTTTCTTCGCAATCGACTCGAGCGCTACGCGCAACGCCTTTCGGAGCTGGACTTTTTGCTCTCGCGCGAAGACATCATGCGTGACATGAGCCAATTCCTGGTGCTCTCGCGCGAGCATTCCGAGGTCACTCAGATGGCTGGCCGCTATGCGCGCTATGTGCAGCGAGAGGCCGACCTGGCCGCTGCGCGCGAGATGCAGGCCGACCCCGAGATGGCCGAGATGGCGCAGGAAGAAATCGCTTCCGCCGAGAGCGAACTCGCTCAACTCGAAGATGAGTTGCAGCGCCTGCTGCTGCCCAAGGACCCGGACGGTGCGCGCAACGCGTTCATGGAAATCCGTGCGGGCACCGGTGGCGACGAATCGGCCCTGTTTGCCGGCGACCTGCTGCGCATGTACACGCGCTTCGCCGAACGCCAGGGCTGGAAGACGGAACTGCTCAGCGAGTCGGCAAGCGAATTGGGCGGCTACAAGGAGGTGGTACTGCGCGTGCAGGGCGACGATGTCTACGGCAAGCTGCGCTTTGAATCCGGCGGGCATCGCGTGCAGCGCGTGCCGGCCACCGAAACACAAGGGCGCATCCACACCAGCGCCTGCACCGTGGCGGTGCTGGCCGAGCCCGACGAGGCGCAGGCCGTGCAGATCAATCCGTCGGACTTGCGCATCGACACCTACCGTGCCAGCGGCGCCGGCGGCCAGCACATCAACAAGACCGATTCGGCCGTGCGCATTACGCACATTCCGACCGGCATCGTTGCCGAATGCCAGGACGACCGCTCGCAGCACCGCAACAAGGCCAAGGCTTTGCAGGTGCTTTCCGCGCGCATCCAGGAAAAGGACCGCAGCGAACGTGCGGCAAAAGACGCCGCCATGCGCAAAGGCCTGATCGGCAGCGGCGACCGATCGGACCGGATCCGCACCTACAACTTCCCCCAGGGGCGGCTGACCGACCACCGCATCAACCTGACGCTGTACAAGCTGCAGTTCATCATGGAAGGCGACCTGGAGGAAGTGGTGCGCTCCCTGCTGCAGGCCCGTGAAGCCGAGCAGCTTGAAGAGCTGGAAAGCGGCGTAGCCGCCTGATTGGTCCATGGATATGCAGTCTGGCCCCATGAACATCGCGCAGGCGCTGGTGGCCGCACGCGCGCTGGGGCTGGATCGGCTGGATGCCCAATTGCTGCTGCTGCATGCGCTGGGACGTCCTGCCGGCGATCGTGCCTGGCTGGTTGCGCACGACACCGACGCGCTGCCCGAGACCGCGAGAACGAGTTTCCTGGCACTCAGCCAACGCCGCACCGCCGGCGAGCCGCTGGCCTACATCACCGGCTCCAAGGAATTTTTCGGACTGGATTTGCAAATCGATGCACGTGTGCTGGTACCGCGGCCTGACACCGAAACACTGGTGGAATGGGGCCTGGAATGCATGTCGGGGCTGCGAGGCGCCGCAGCGCTGGATCTGGGAACGGGCAGCGGCGCCATAGCACTGGCACTAAAAGCCAGCCGCCCGGATGCCACCGTCTCGGCGGTGGATGCCAGCGCCGAAGCCTTGCAGGTAGCGGGGGCCAATGCTGGCCGGCTGGCACTTTCCATCAGATTCCTGCAGGGCTCCTGGTTCGGCCCGGTACGCGGCCAGTTCGATTTGATCGTCTCGAACCCGCCTTACATCGCCGCCGGCGATCCGCACCTGCCGGCATTGGCGCACGAACCCTTGCAAGCGCTTGCCAGTGGCCCCGATGGGTTGGACGACATCCGCGTCCTGGCCGCCCAGGCGCCAGTCCATTTGTTCGCAGGCGGCTGGCTGCTGCTGGAGCACGGCTATGACCAGGCACCGGCCGTGCGCGCGCTGCTCGTGCAAAACGGCTTCTTGCAGGTGCAAAGCCGGGTCGACCTCGCAGGCATCGAGCGCTGCTCGGGCGGACAAAGGCCGGCACTGGGATAATCCACGGTTGAAGTTTTCCCGGGCTCGTTATTTCCAACGCGCCCATTGACGCAGGAGTGAGATATGAGTGACGCCCAACAACGCATCGACGAACTGGTCAAGGCCAACGAAGTGCTGCTGTTCATGAAAGGCAATGCCAGCTTTCCAATGTGCGGCTTTTCCGGCCGCGCCATCCAGATCCTCAAGGCCTGTGGCGTGGACCCCAAGAGCGTCGCCACCGTCAACGTCCTCGAAGACGATGGCATCCGCCAGGGCATCAAGGAATACAGCAACTGGCCGACGATTCCGCAGCTCTATGTGAAGGGCGAATTCATCGGCGGATCGGACATCATGATGGAGATGTACGAGTCTGGCGAGTTGCAACAGGTACTGGGCACGCCCTCCGCTTGAGCGTAGATTTGCTGGCAGCGGGACGCAATGGCTGCCAGCAAGCGTGACCTTTGTCGCGTTCGGCCGACGTTGACAGGGATTTTCCGTTGTGGCGCGGCAGCGTCTATGCTGAAATGAAAGCGTGTCCGTTGCCAGGGGCCTCTCATGGAATCCCGCAGTCTCGTTGCACAGCCTTCCTCGTTCAAGCTGCCCGTCGCCAGCGTGCGCAGCGTTTTTCACATGCACGACGTGGAGCGCAAGCTGGCCAAGTTGCCAGACAAGGACCACGAGAACTTGCGCAGCACCTACCAGCGCATGCTCGAACGAGGGCCCGAGCGCTTCCAGGTCAAGCCAAGTGGTGTGCCCGAGATGGCGACCCTGTACGAACAACTTCCGAATTTCACTGAAGCCCTGGACGATGTACGGCGCCATGTTGCACTGAGCCAGGACAGCCGCGACGGGCTGGAGGTCACGCCCATGCTGCTGCTGGGCCCGCCGGGCATCGGCAAGACCCATTTCGCCAAGAAGCTCGCCGACTTGCTGGGTACCGGCATGAGCCTGGTGCCGATGAGCTCAATGACGGCCGGTTGGCTGCTTTCGGGTTCGTCCTCGCAATGGAAAGGCGCCAAGCCCGGCAAGGTTTTCGAGGCACTGGTGGACGGCCAATATGCCAACCCGGTGATCGTGGTCGACGAAATCGACAAAGCCAGCTGCGACGCGCAGTACGACCCAATGGGTGCGCTCTACAGCCTATTGGAGCACGACACGGCTCAGACATTCATGGACGAGTTCGCCGAAGTGGCGATCGACGCCAGCCAGGTGATCTGGATCACCACGGCCAACGACGAGAACGCCATTCCCGAGCCCATTCGCAATCGCATGAATGTGTTCGAAATCGAGGCACCGACACCAGAGCAGGCACGTACCATCGCGCGTAGCCTGTACCTCGCCATCCGCGCCGAGCACGATTGGGGCCATCGCTTCGCGCCCGAACCGCAAAGCGACGTACTCGACCATTTGGCCGAACTTGCTCCACGCGAAATGCGCCGTGCGCTGATGACCGGCTTTGGCAATGCGCGGCTTGATCGGCGCGACGAGGTCAGCGTCGACGATTTGCCAAAAGCCGGCGAGCGCAAGGGGCGGATCGGCTTCCTGCAGTAGCCACCACTGCTGCCGCATAGCGGCAGCAGTGGACCGGTAAACTCCGGGGACGGGGCACAGACCGCTTGGGCTCTTGCAGTGCCTCCTTAGAAAGACCGGGGATGAGCTTCACCCACAGCCTGATCACCATCGTTTTGCTGATCGCGGCCAGTGCTTTTTTCTCGCTGGCCGAGATCTCGCTGGCCGCTTCGCGCCGCCTGCGCCTGCGCCAGATGGCTGACGAGGGCGATGCACGCGCCGAACGCGTCATGCGCGTGCAGGAGCAGCCGGGCAACTACTTCACGGTCGTGCAAATTGCGCTGAACGCCATTGCGATCCTGGGCGGCGTGGTAGGCGAAGGCGCGTTCAGTCCGCACTTCTCGAGCCTCTTCGAGCAATGGCTTACGCCCGCTGGCGCTGAAAGGGCCGGCTTCGGGGTCTCGTTCGTGCTCATCATTTCGCTTTTCATCGTGTTCGCCGACTTGTTTCCCAAGCAGCTCGGCATGACAGACCCGGAGCATGTGGCGGTGCGCCTGATAGGGCCGATGCAAAGCCTGATGGTGCTACTCAAACCCGCGGTCTGGCTGTTCAGCAAGTGCACAGACGGCTTGTTTCGCCTGTTCGGTCTGCCCGCCCAGCGCGATGACCGCATCACCTCAGCCGACATCCTGGCCATGACCGAAGCTGGCACCCAGGCCGGTGTGCTGGAGCAGCGCGAGCAGCAGGTCATCGCCAATGTTTTTGAGCTCGACACGCGCATGGTCTCCAGCGCCATGACGCAGCGCGACCGCATTGCCTGGTTCCGCCGGGATGATCCGGACGCGATCGTGCGGGCGCGCATCGTGGCCCAGCCGTTTTCTTCCTACCCGGTATGTGATGGCGTCATCGACCACGTGGTGGGGTATGTGGATGCCAAGATCATGTTCCAGCGCGTCCTCAACGAGCAATCGATTTCTCCAGGTGCCGATGGCATGCTGCAGAAGGTGCTGATCATTCCCGATCGCCTGAGCCTGACCGAGGTGCTGGAGCAGTTCCGCCAGGCGCATGAAGACTTCGCGGTGATCGTCAACGAATACAGCCTGGTGGTCGGTGTGATCACGCTCAACGACGTCATGAGCACGGTGATGGGCGACCTGGTGCCGCCGGACGACGAGGAGCTGATCGTGCGGCGCGACGAAAACTCCTGGCTCATCGACGGCATCACGCCGGTGCAGGACGTACAGCGCGCCCTGCACCTGGACAGCTTGCCGCATGCCGAAGAATACGAAACCCTTGCAGGATTCCTGATGGTGATGCTGCGCCGCGTACCCAAGCGGACCGACAAGGTCAGCTGGGAGGGCTATCAGTTCGAGGTGATGGACGTGGACAGCTACCGCATCGATCAGGTGATGGTGACCCGGCTTGCGGCCATTGCAGCACCGGCGCCGCCAGCGTAGCGGCTACACGTCCCAGCGCTTTTTCGCACCCAGGACCGCGTTCGGATACTCGGCGCGGCCGCGGCTGCCGTTGTAGCGGCCCAGCGCCATGAACAGATCGCCTTTTTCGCGGTCCAGGTAATGGCGCAGGATCACGCAGCCAAAGCGCAGATTGGTTTGCATGTGGAACAGCTTGCCGGCATCGCCGTCACCGATCACACGCGTCCAGAATGGCATGACCTGCATGTAGCCGCGCGCACCGGCGATGCTGACCGCAAATTTGCGGAAATTGCTTTCTACAGTGATGAGGCCCATGACCAAGGCTGTATCCAGGCCCGCACGCTTGCTTTCATACCAGACGGTCTGCAGGAATTCCTTGCGCACTTCCCAGTCGGGCTTCTTGGCCTTCAGTCGTACGCTGGTCGCTCCAAGCCAGTTAAGGTAAGCCAGCTGCGCGTCGGTGCTGGGGAATTCGGGCAAAGGAGGCGCGGTATTGCCCACGGCGGAACTCAGCGCCGTCCGGACCGAATCGACCAAAGGTTCTTCAATCTGGCCACCGGCGCGCGCAGGCTCCGCAGCAGCCAGCAGCGGCAGCCCGGCCAGCGAGGACAAAAGATAGTCTCTTCTCGAAATCACGCTTGCAACCGTTCCTTCACAAAGTCAAACACGCTCGCTACCGCAACCTTGGTTGCAGCGGCATCGCGGCGATGCTGGTACTCAAACTGCCCTTCCTTGAGCCCTCGGTCGGAAATCACCACGCGGTGCGGCACGCCGATGAGCTCCCAGTCGGCAAACATCGCACCGGGGCGCTCACCGCGGTCGTCCAGCATGACATCAACGCCTGAGTCCAGCAGTTCGGCATACAGCTTTTCGGCCGCCGCCTTCACTTCTGGACTGCGATCCGGCCCGATGGGGCACAAGACGACGGAAAACGGCGCGATGGCATCCGGCCAGATGATGCCGCGATCGTCATGATTCTGCTCGATGGCCGCCGCCGGCAAACGGGTAATACCGATGCCGTAGCAGCCCATCTCCATGAATTGCGGCTTACCGCTCTCGTCCAGGAAGGTCGCGTTCATGTTTCTGGAATATTTGGTTCCCAGCACAAAAATGTGCCCGATCTCGATGCCGCGTTCAATCGCCAGCACGCCTTTGCCGTCAGGCGACGGGTCGCCAGCGACGACATTGCGCAAATCGGCGACGAGGTCGGGTTCGGGCAGGTCGCGGCCCCAATTGGCACCGGTCATGTGAAAGTTTGCCTCGTTGGCGCCGCAAATCCAGTCCGCCATGACAGCAACTTCGCGATCAACCACAATCTTCACGGGCTGCTTCAGGCCAATCGGACCCAGGTAGCCCGGTTTGGTTCCGAAGTGGTCGTCGATTTCGGCCGCCGTGGCGAATCGAAAGCCGCCGTTGAGGCCCGGCACCTTGCTCGCCTTGATTTCATTCAGGTCATGGTCGCCGCGCAGAAGCACAAGCCAGACCTGGCTCTTGACCACTGCGCCAACCTGATCGACCTGTTCCGTAGCCAGCACCAGCGACTTCACCGTGGTTTGCAACGGTACGCCCAGAAACTCAGCTACGTCGGCGCAAGTGCTCTTGCCCGGTGTCGGCGTCCGGGTCAGAGTCTGGCCGGATGCCGGCCGCGGGGATTGCGGCGCCAGAGCCTCGGCTTTTTCCATGTTGGCGGCGTAGTCGCTGCCCGGACAGTAGACGATGGCGTCTTCACCCGTGGCCGCAATCACCTGGAATTCTTCGGAGAGGTCGCCGCCAATCGCGCCGCTGTCTGCAGCCACCGCGCGGTAGCGCAAACCGAAGCGGTCGAAAATCTTGCGATAGGCCTGCGCCATGACCTGGTAGCTGGCCTTTGCTGCCGCCGGGTCGCGATCGAAGCTGTAGGCATCCTTCATGGTGAATTCGCGCCCTCGCATCAATCCAAAGCGTGGGCGGCGTTCGTCGCGGAATTTGGTCTGTATCTGGTACAGGTTCTTCGGCAACTGCTTGTAGCTGCGAAATTCCTGCCGGGCAATGTCGGTAATCACTTCTTCGCTGGTTGGCTGGACCACATAGTCGCGATCGTGGCGATCCTTGATGCGCAGCAGTTCGGGTCCCATCGTGTCGAAGCGGCCGGATTCCTGCCAAAGTTCGGCGGGCTGCACCACGGGCATGGTCAATTCCACGGCACCGGCCCGGTTCATTTCCTCACGCACGATGGCCTCAACCTTGCGGATCACGCGCAGGCCCATAGGCATGTAGTTGTAAATGCCGGCACCCAATTTCTTGATCATGCCGGCCCGCATCATCAGTTTGTGGCTGGCAACTTCGGCGTCCGCGGGCGCCTCTTTGAGGGTGGAAATGAGGAACTGGGAGGCTTTCATGGGATGGCGTCGACCGGGGCAAACAGGCTGAATGCTTGGCTAGCGCGCCCCGGGCCGTGCATAATGGATTCAGTTTAAAAATTTGGGGTTCGATTATGCTTGACCGGGAAGGCTTTAGGCCCAACGTCGGCATCATCCTGCTCAACCAGAAAAACCAGGTGTTCTGGGGCAAGCGCATTCGCACCCACAGCTGGCAATTTCCGCAGGGTGGCATTGACCGGGGAGAAACCCCCGAGCAAGCCATGTTCCGGGAATTGCAGGAAGAAGTGGGCCTCCTGCCGGAGCATGTTCGCGTTGTTGCCCGTACCCGTGACTGGTTGCGCTACGAGGTGCCTGACCGGTACATTCGCCGCGACGCGCGCGGCCACTATAAAGGCCAGAAGCAGATCTGGTATTTGCTGCAACTCGTTGGCCACGATTGGGACTTGAATCTGCGGGCCACCAACCACCCGGAGTTCGACGCTTGGCGTTGGAACGATTACTGGGTGCCACTGGATGTGGTCGTGGAGTTCAAACGCGGAGTCTATGAGATGGCTCTGACGGAGCTGGCACGTTATTTGCCGCGCCACGATTATCGAAATCGCTACCTGCGTGGTGGCATGCGCTCGCGCGACCACGAAGCGCACGAAGCGGCGCCGGACCATATGCCGGGCGCCTCGTTCGAATTGCCGCCCGGCGCCACATTCGAGCCGGACCCGCAGGCCAGCATTGCGACCGACTCCTAGGAAATATCTCATGTCTTTGTGTCGTGCAGGCTTGGCTTTCGCCATGGTCATCGTCGCGGGTTCGGCATTCGCCCAGTTGGCTACCGAAGACCCGGACTGGAAAGAGTCGCAAGTTCCGCCACCGCCTGCCTTCAACGCGGCGAAGCTGGTAACGGTGGACGTGGGGGCAGCCTCGGCTTTGACGTTCGGCATTGATCCGGCAACGTTGTCCGTGACCAAGGAAGGCATCGTACGGTACGTGGTGGTTGCTTCCAGCCGCACCGGCGCGTTGAATGCCATGTACGAAGGTATTCGCTGTGCTTCAGCGGAATACAAGATTTATGCCCGCTACAACGCTGGCAGCGGATGGAATGCTGTCAGCGAGCCAACCTGGCAGTCGCTCTACGCGACAACGCCTTCGCGCCATACCTTGCGCATCGCGCGAGCGGGCATCTGCAGGGGCAATGCGCCAAACCTCTCAGTCGAGCAAATCGTGCGCGACCTGCGCACCCCGCCCGACAAGAAGTTCGAATAGCCCCCCGTCGCCTTGAACCGTGCTATCTGGTGAGTACCAGATTGTCACGGTGCACCATCTCCGGCTCCGCAATGAATCCCAGCAAGCGCTCGATTTCGCCCGAGGGTTTGCGGCAAATCAGGCGTGCTTCGGCGCTGGCATAGTTGGCCAGTCCGCGCGCAATTTCAGCACCGGCTGTGTCGCGGACCGCAATCACGTCTCCGCGCGAAAACTCACCTTCTACCGCCGTCATGCCGATTGGCAACAGGCTCTTGCCTTCGTCGCGCAGCTTGGCGACAGCGCCGGCATCCACCGTCACGGCGCCACGCAATTGCAGATGATCGGCCATCCATTGCTTGCGCGCCTGTTTCTTCTGCGTTTGTGCCACCAGCAATGTGCCAATGGACTCTCCTTGAACGAGGCGGATCAGCGCCTGCGGCTCACGGCCCCAAGCGATCACGGTCGAGGCCCCGGAGCCCGCGGCGCGCTTGGCGGCCAGGATCTTGGTGATCATGCCGCCGCTGCCGATGCTGGAGCCGGCGCCACCGGCCATGGCTTCCAGTGCCGGATCACCCGCACGTGCCTCGTGAACAAAGGTAGCGGTCGAATCCTTGCGCGGATCGGCGGTATACAAGCCCTTCTGGTCCGTCAAGATGACCAGCACGTCGGCTTCCACGAGGTTGGCCACGAGCGCACCAAGCGTGTCGTTGTCGCCGAACTTGATTTCGTCGTTGACGACGGTGTCGTTTTCGTTGATGACCGGCAGCACGCCGAGTCGCAGCAGGGTCAAGAGCGTCGAGCGCGCATTGAGGTAGCGCTCCCTGTCCGCCAGGTCCGCATGCGTCAGCAACACCTGGGCGCTGCCCAGCGAGTTCTCACGCAACTTCGTTTCATACATTTGCGCGAGGCCCATCTGGCCTACCGCGGCTGCGGCCTGCAGCTCGTTCAGTTCATGCGGGCGCGTTGCCCAGCCCAGGCGCTTCATGCCCTCGGCAATCGCGCCGCTGGAAACCATGATTACCTCGCGGCCATCTTTCACCAGCGCCGCAAGCTGGCGACACCACTCGCCAATGGCAACCGCGTCAAGCCCGCGCCCCTCATTGGTAACGAGGCTTGAACCGACCTTGACAACGATGCGCCGGGCGTCTCGCACTAGGCTGGAAGCTGATTTCTGGGCCATTTGACTTGAGGTACAACCATCAGGACAGGGACTCGCCACCGAAGCGAGGATCGACCTCGGCGGGCGGCTGCTCAGCGACTTGTTGCGCTTTCACGTGCTGATAAATCGCCTTCACCAACGACTCGCAGCCGTCGCGCGTAAGAGCCGATATCTCGAAAACGGGGCCTTTGTATTTGAAGCGTTTGACGAAATCCTTGACCTTGGCCGCGCGTTCGTCCGTCGCCACCATGTCCAGCTTGTTGAGCACCAGCCAGCGCGGTTTTTTATAGAGCTTTTCATCGTACTTCTTGAGCTCCGCGACGATGGCCTTGGCCTGCGCTACCGGGTCGACCTCCTCATCGAACGGCGCGATGTCCACGATATGCAACAGCAGGCGAGTGCGTTGCAGATGGCGCAGGAATTGGTGACCCAGTCCGGCTCCTTCGGATGCGCCCTCGATGAGGCCGGGAATGTCGGCTACCACGAAGCTCTGCTCGGGGCCAACGCGCACGACGCCGAGATTGGGGTGCAAGGTGGTGAACGGATAGTCGGCGATCTTGGGCCGCGCATTGGAAATGGCGGAGATCAGCGTGGACTTGCCCGCATTGGGCATGCCAAGAAGGCCGACATCGGCCAGCACTTTGAGTTCGAGCTTGAGGTTTCTCTTTTCTCCAGGCCAACCCGGAGTTTTTTGGCGCGGCGCGCGGTTGATGGCGCTCTTGAATCGCATGTTGCCAAAGCCACCATCGCCGCCCTTGGCGATCGTGATGACTTCACCTGGGGTGAGCAACTCAAACAAAACATCACCCGTCTCAACGTCGGTGATGATGGTGCCCACGGGCATCTTGAGCGTGATGTCGTCGCCTGCCGCACCGAACATGTCGGAGCCCATGCCGTGCTCGCCGCGCTTGGCTTCATGGCGGCGCGAAAAGCGGAAATCGACCAAGGTATTGAGGTTCGGGTCGGCCACCGCGAAGACGTGGCCACCACGTCCGCCATCCCCCCCATTGGGACCACCGAACTCTTTGTACTTTTCATGCCGGAACGAGACGCAGCCGTTCCCGCCATCGCCCGCGGCAATGTCAATATAGGCTTCGTCGACGAACTTCATGTGTCAGCTTTTTTGGGAGTTTATAAACGAAGAAGCCCCGAACGCGTCGGGGCTTCATGCGCGGAAGTGATTTCGGCTTAAGCGGCCGCAGTCACATTGACCATATGCTTGTTCAGTGCGCCCTTCACGGCGAACGACACATGGCCATCCACCAGTGCAAACAGGGTGTGGTCCTTGCCCACGCCGACATTGGTGCCGGGATGGAACTTGGTGCCGCGCTGCCGCACGATGATGGAGCCAGCGCTGATCAGTTCACCGCCAAACGCTTTCACGCCGAGCATCTTGGGCTTGGAATCGCGCCCGTTTCGCGTAGAGCCGCCGCCTTTTTTCTGTGCCATGACCTACTCCTTCAAGCAGCGATCGCGCCGATTTGCAGTTCAGTGAACTGCTGGCGATGCCCTTGACGTTTCTGATAATGCTTGCGACGGCGCATCTTGAAGATGCGAACCTTGTCGTGCTTGCCGTGCGCCACCACAGTGGCTTTCACAGTTGCGCCGGACACCAGGGGCGTGCCAACCTTGATCTCGCTGCCGTTTCCGACAGCCAGAACCTGGTCGATCACAATTTCCTGGCCTACGTCCGCAGCAATCTGTTCTACTTTAATTTTTTCGCCGGAAGCAACGCGATACTGCTTGCCGCCGGTTTTTATGACCGCGTACATGTTGACCTCTTGATTTGAAGCTCTGCGAACGGATTTCCACAGAGCCAAAGATTGTAGCACGGTTTGCGCTTGCTAACTTAAGGTTCTCGCTCCGACGGCCGCCGGCCGGGCGCATCGCCAAACACCTTCCTATAATTCTCACAACTTCTGCGAGCCCGCCTGTCTTGTCCGCCCATTCATCCGCCACCGCTGCCGCCCTCGCCCTTGTTGCCGACGACATGCTTGAGGTCGATGCCGTCATCTCCCATCGGCTCGACTCCGGGGTTCCGCTGGTCGGGGAGGTTTCGCGCTACATCATCGCCGCGGGCGGCAAGCGCTTGCGTCCCGCATTGTTACTGCTGATCTGCGGCGCCCTTGGCTACCACGAGCCGCGGCGTTACAACCTGGCGGCGGTCGTGGAGTTCATTCATACCGCCACCTTGCTGCACGACGACGTGGTCGACGAGTCCACTCTGCGGCGTGGCCGCGCCACGGCCAACGAGGCGTTTGGCAATCCGGCCAGCGTACTGGTCGGCGATTTCTTGTATTCGCGCGCCTTTCAGATGATGGTGGGCGCCGACGACATGCGCATCATGCAAATCCTGGCAGATGCCACCAATGTCATTGCCGAGGGCGAAGTCCTGCAATTGATGAACATGCACGACGCCTCGCTTGGGGAAGCGGACTACCTGCGCGTCATTCGCTCCAAGACCGCCAAACTGTTCGAGGCCAGCGCGCGCCTGGGTGCTGTTCTGGCAAAAACCCCGCCGGAAGTCGAGCAAGCTTGCGCTGAGTATGGGCAGGCCTTGGGAACCGCGTTTCAGGTCATCGACGACGTACTGGACTATGACGGCGACGTCGGAGAGATGGGCAAGAATCTCGGCGATGACCTGCGCGAGGGTAAGGCGACTCTGCCGTTGATTGTGGCCATGCAGCGCGGCAATGATCAACAGCGCGAAACCATCCGCAACGCCATCCAACTTGGATCCACGCAAGAACTGGAGCAAATAGTTGCCATCGTGCGCGAAACGGGCGCACTCGACGTTACGCGCCAGACAGCAGCCCATGAAGCCCAGCGCGCCATAGAGGCTGCGCGTGCCTTGCCCCGGAATTCCTACACGGAAGGTTTGCTACAATTGGCGGCTCAACTGCTGGAACGCCGGTCCTGACGCAAGGTCAGCATCATTTGTTTCTGTTTCAGATCGGGGTGTAGCTTAGCCTGGTAGAGCGCTACGTTCGGGACGTAGAGGCCGGAGGTTCGAATCCTCTCACCCCGACCAGATCCGTTGCCTGTGGCGCCAAGTCCGCACCCGGGTTGCCCAGACGGGCCATTTGATTTACACCGACAGCGTAATCAGCGATGATTGGGAAAATTCCTGTCCTCCTCTTACCACCCGGGTCATGGCCGTCGTTGATACCCTCAATAAAGATTCAATCGCTGTGGCCCTGCCTGGCTTGGGCAGGGCATTGATCTCTGCGGGAAAGCTAGACCCAAAGACCGCAGAAGACATCTTCCGCAAAGCGAAGAGCAACCGGGGCAGCTTTATCGCCGAGCTCACCGGCTCTGGCGCCGTTTCACCGTCGGATCTGGCGCATACCATGTCGTCGGCGTTTGCCGCGCCTTTGCTCGATCTCGACGCCATCGATTTGCTGCGCCTGCCCAAGGACCTGCTGGACCCCAAGATTTGCCAGGCCTATCGGGTCGTCGTGCTGAGCAAGCGCAACAATCGCCTGATCGTTGCCACCGCTGACCCCACTGACCAGGAGGCTGCGGAAAAAATCAAGTTCTCGACCCAGATGGGCGTGGACTGGATCATTGCGGAGTACGACAAGCTATCCAAGCTGGTCGAAACCAATTCGACTTCGGCTTCCGACGCGATCGACAACATCATCGGTGGCGAGTTTGAATTCGATGAAGCCACCGCGGAGGCGGCGACCGACCCCACAGAGTCAACCAGCGTGGCGGAGGTCGAAGATGCGCCCATCGTCAAGTTCCTGCACAAGATGCTGCTCGATGCGTTCGGCATGCGAGCGTCGGACTTGCACTTCGAGCCCTACGAGCACCACTACCGCGTCCGCTTCCGCATTGATGGCGAGTTGCGCGAAATAGCCACGCCCCCTATTGCCATCAAGGACAAGCTGGCATCCCGTATCAAGGTGATCTCGCGCCTGGACATCTCCGAAAAGCGGGTGCCGCAGGACGGCCGCATGAAGCTGAAGATCGGCACCGACCGCGTGATCGATTTTCGGGTCAGCACGCTGCCTACCCTGTTCGGCGAAAAGATCGTGATCCGTATCCTCGACCCCAGCAGCGCCAAGCTGGGCATCGAGGCATTGGGCTATGAGCCCGAAGAAAAGGCTCGGCTGTTGCAGGCCATCAGCCGGCCTTACGGCATGATTCTTGTGACGGGGCCCACTGGCTCGGGCAAGACCGTATCGCTTTACACCTGCCTGAACCTGCTGAACAAGCCAGGGGTGAATATCGCCACGGCGGAAGACCCCTCGGAAATCAATTTGCCCGGAGTTAATCAGGTCAATGTGAACGAGAAGGCCGGCATGACTTTTGCGGTTGCGCTCAAGTCGTTCTTGCGCCAGGATCCCGACATCATCATGGTCGGCGAAATTCGCGATCTCGAAACTGCGGATATCTCGATCAAAGCCGCCCAGACAGGCCACCTGGTGCTCTCCACTCTGCACACGAACGATGCGCCGACTACGCTCACGCGCATGCGCAACATGGGGATCGCGCCGTTCAATATCGCCTCGAGCGTCATCCTGATCACGGCGCAGCGACTGGCCAGAAGGCTTTGCCCAATCTGCAAGGCTCCCACGGACATTCCCTTTGAAACGCTCGTCGAGTCGGGTTTCAAGCCGGAAGACGTGGACGGTTCCTGGACGACCTATCGCCCGATCGGATGCTCTGCGTGCAACCAAGGCTACAAGGGGCGCGTGGGCATCTACCAGGTCATGCCGGTAAGCGAAGAAGTTCAGCGCATCATCCTGCGCGACGGTAGCGCGCTCGAAATCGCCGAGCAGGCGCGCCGTGAAGGTGTGCGGTCGCTGCGCGAATCCGGCTTGCACAAAGTCAGGCAGGGCATGACCTCGCTGGAAGAAGTGCTGGCTGTTACCAACGAATAGACAAAAGACAGGGGAGCACCGAAAACACCATGGCTACTGCAGCGTCCAGAGGCATCAAGGAATTCATCTTCGAGTGGGAGGGGAAGGATCGCCATGGCAAGCAGGTGCGTGGCGAAACCCGCGCCGCGGGTGAAAATCAGGTCCAGGCTTCACTGCGCCGCCAGGGCGTGTTTCCTACCAAGATCAAGAAGCGTCGCATGCGTGGTGGCAAGGCCATCAAGCCCAAGGACATCGCCATCTTCACGCGCCAGCTCGCGACGATGATGAAGGCCGGGGTGCCGCTGTTGCAGGCGTTCGACATCGTGGGGCGCGGCAACCCCAATGCCAGTGTCACCAAGCTGCTCAACGACATCCGGACCGATGTCGAGACCGGTACTTCGCTCAGTGGAGCATTCCGGAAATATCCGCTGCAGTTCGACAGCCTTTACTGCAATCTGGTCGAAGCAGGCGAGGCGGCGGGTATTCTGGAGTCACTGCTGGACCGATTGGCCACCTACATGGAGAAGACGGAAGCCATCAAGTCCAAGATCAAGTCGGCGTTGATGTATCCGATTTCGGTAGTTATCGTGGCCTTCGTGGTGGTGGCGGTGATCATGATTTTTGTGATTCCAGCCTTCAAAGATGTCTTTTCCAGCTTCGGCGCGGACCTGCCTGCGCCCACCCTGGTCGTGATCGCGATGAGTGAATTCTTCGTCAAATGGTGGTGGCTGATTTTCGGCGGCTTGGGCGGCGGGTTCTACTTCTTTATGCAGGCATGGCGGCGCAGTGAAAGAGTCCAGATGTTCATGGATCGCGTCATGCTTCGCGTGCCGGTGTTCGGCGTGCTGATCGAAAAGTCCTGCATCGCGCGCTGGACACGAACGCTCGCCACCATGTTCGCCGCCGGCGTGCCTTTGGTCGAGGCGCTGGATTCGGTGGGTGGTGCCTCCGGAAATTCGGTCTACTCCATGGCGACCGAGAAGATTCAGCAGGAAGTCTCGACCGGCACCAGCCTGACCGCTGCAATGACCAACGTCAATCTGTTCCCGTCAATGGTTTTGCAGATGTGCGCCATCGGCGAAGAGTCCGGCTCCATTGACCACATGTTGAGCAAGGCGGCCGACTTCTATGAAGCGGAAGTCGACGATATGGTGGCGGGCCTGTCCAGCTTGATGGAGCCGATCATCATCGTGTTCCTGGGCGTCCTCATTGGGGGCATCGTGGTGTCGATGTACCTGCCAATCTTCAAGTTGGGCCAGGTCGTCTGATGGTGTTGTCGCCATGGCTGGACGCCATCCTGGCTGGCAGCTTCGGTTTGCTCGTTGGCAGTTTTCTCAACGTCGTGATTTACCGGCTGCCCAAGATGCTGGAGAGGCAATGGGCGGCGGAATGTGCAGAGTTCTCAGGCAAGGAAGTCGCTGCGTGCGCCCCCTTCAATCTGATGGTTCCGCGTTCACGTTGCCAAAAATGTGACCATCAGATCAAGTGGTACGAAAACATCCCCATTGCAAGCTACCTCTTCCTGCGCGGCCGTTGCTCCGCCTGCGGCACACCCATCGGTGTGCGCTACCCATTGGTCGAGGCCACATGCGGCCTGTTCTTTTTTGCTTCGATCTGGCAGTGGGGCGCCACGCCCACTGGCCTTGCCTGGTGCGTTTTCTCCGCAGCCTTGCTGACTTTGGCCTTGATCGATTGGGATACGACACTGTTGCCCGATGACATCAACCTGCCCTTGCTGTGGCTGGGCCTGATTGCCGCAGCCCTCAAATGGACTGCGGTCCCATTGGACGCAGCCATCTGGGGCGCCATCGCCGGTTACCTGTCGCTATGGCTGGTCTATTGGGCGTTCAAGCTGCTCACCGGAAAAGAAGGCATGGGTTACGGCGATTTCAAGCTGTTTGGTGCCCTAGGCGCATGGTTCGGCTGGCAGGCCCTGGTACCGATTATTTTGATGGCTTCGGTCATCGGTGCGGTCGTGGGGATCGCCATGAAGTTCACTACCGGCCTGCGTGAAGGCGGTTACGTTCCATTCGGCCCGTTTCTCGCAGGTGCCGGACTAACGGCCATGGTCTTCGGGCCGCAGGCTATCCTGCGCGTCGTGGGGTTGTAGCCGATGGCATTGAGGCTGGGATTGACCGGTGGTATCGGCAGCGGCAAAAGCACGGTCGCGCAGATGCTGATCGGGCAAGGCGCGGTGTTGGTGGACGCAGACGCGGTCGCGCGCAGTGTCACCGCTTCAGGCGGTGCGGCGATAGAAGCCATCCGTGCCGAGTTTGGCCATGACTACATCGGGCCGGATGGCGCCATGGACCGTGAGCGCATGCGCGCTTTGGCCTTCTCTTTGCCGGGCGCCAAGCAGCGACTGGAAACGATCGTGCACCCGCTGGTCGGGCAGCAAACACAGGCTCAGGCGCAAAGTGCCTTGGTGGCGGGTAGCCGTTGCGTGGTTTTTGATATCCCCCTGCTTGTGGAAACCGGGCACTGGCTGGAAAGGCTCGACAGCGTTCTCGTGGTGGATTGCAGCGTCGAAACCCAGACAGTACGCGTAGCCAGGCGCAATGGCCTCTCGCCGCAAGCCATCGCGCAAATCATCGCCACGCAGGCGACGCGGCTGCAGCGCCTGCGATCTGCAGATGCCGTGATCTTCAACGATGGCCTGACGCTAGAGGAGTTGGAGGCGGCTGTCAGGCAGGCCGCCATCCACTTCGGGCTATGATTCGGGCACCGGAAAAAGCAGCGTGATCCTCTACGAATACCCTTTCAACGAACGCATCCGCACCTATTTGCGACTGGAACATCTGTTTCGTCGCCTCGGCGAACTGGTTCCGCGTGACCACCCCCTGGATCACCATTTCGCATTGACCTGCATTTTTGAGGTAATGGATGTGGCGGCACGCGCCGATCTCAAGTCCGACGTGATGAAGGATCTTGAAAAGCAAAAGCACGTCCTCAACAGTTTTCGCGGCAACCCCTCGATTGCTGAAGGCGTGCTGGACGGCGTGATCCACCAGCTCGACGTTTGCTTCGCGGCCCTGAACAACCAGCCGGGCAAAGCCGGCCTGTCCCTGACCGAGAACGACTGGCTCATGAACATCCGCAGCCGCGTCAGCATTCCGGGTGGCACTTGCGGCTTCGATCTGCCGGCGTATTTCGCTTGGCAACACAAGGACAGCGCATACCGGCGCAGCGAACTGGCGCGCTGGGCATCGACCCTCGCTCCGCTTGCGGAGTCCATCCAGATGCTGCTAAAGCTGCTGCGCGATTCCGGCGTGCCGCAAAAAGTCCTGGCCGAAAGCGGGCAATTCCAGCAGAACCTGCCGCAGGGGCGAACCTTTCAGCTGCTGCGCCTGCGCATTGATCCTGCCCTTGGGCTGATTCCCGAAATCAGCGGCAACCGGCTCATCGTCTCGGTGCGCCTGATGCGCCATGAAGCGGATGACAGGCTGCATCCCAGCGGCGAAAATGCCGCCTTCGAATTGACGCTGTGCTCCTGAAAGAATCCTATGAACGGATCAGAGCAAGATGCACTTATGAAGTCCCGGTGCGTGACATGCCCCACGTGCGGTGGCACCAGCATTTACGGGCTGCAGAATCCGTTTCGCCCTTTCTGCAGCGAACGCTGCAAGAACATGGACCTCGGCGCCTGGGCCAGCGAAAGCTTTCGCATGCCGACAGAGGCGCCGCCGGAAGACCAGCCGTTCGGCGACGCCCGGCTTCAGTAAACTCGTAGAGGTAGGGCGAGCCTCCTCCCTTGGCGCTCTCAAGCTTGCGCGCCGGCCGCTATCGAATGGGTGGCGCCATCAAATCCCTGTTCCCGCGCGAACCACGTGAGTACGGGCACCGTTCCCGGCAAGACTGGCACAACTTCCACCGGCAAGCGCTGCCACGTGAACGATTGGCCTTCGCGCATTTGCAGGGCGCCGGCCCAGTCAAAGACCTTGCAGAAGTTCAACCGCACGAGCGCGTGGGGATAGTCCACCATCTCGACCTTCCAAGGGTGAACTGAGCCGATGGTGATGCCGAGCTCTTCGCCCAACTCGCGCCGCAGGGCCTCCTCCACGCTCTCGCCCGCTTCGAGCTTGCCGCCGGGGAACTCCCAGTATCCGGCGTAGACCTTGCCGGCCGGGCGCGACGTCAGCAAGAACTCTCCGCCCGGCGCGATCAACACGCCAACGGCCACATCCACCACCTTGCGGTACGCACCGCCCTCGCGCGGCCGGTCCGCATCGGCCACAAGCACTGGGCTATTCATGCGGCAGCAGCGTGTTTGCCGGCGTAGTCGCGCGCGAACTGGTAGGCGACGCGTCCGCTGCGCGAGCCGCGCTCCAGCGCCCACACCAAAGCCTCCGGCCGCGCGGCCGAGATCGCCGCTGCATTGACACTGAACGATGAAAGCCATTGCGCCACGATGGTCAGGTATTCGTCTTGCGTGAAAGGATAGAAACTGACCCACAAGCCAAAGCGCTCGGAAAGCGATATCTTTTCCTCGACCACCTCACCGGGGTGGACTTCACCGTCCTCGGTGTGCTGGTAGGTCAGGTTTTCCTTCATGTACTCGGGCAGCAGATGGCGGCGGTTGCTTGTCGCATAAATCAATACGTTCGGACTGGCCGCCGCGATCGAACCATCAAGGATGGACTTGAGCGCCTTGTAGCCCGGTTCGCCGTCTTCAAAGCTCAGGTCGTCGCAGAAGACGATGAATTTCTCGGGCCGCTCGGCAACCACGTCAACGATGTCGGGCAAGTCGGTAAGGTCAGCCTTGTCGACCTCGATCAGGCGCAGGCCCTGGCCCGCATAGGCATTCAGGCAGGCCCTGATCAGCGATGACTTGCCAGTGCCACGCGCGCCCGTCAGCAGCACATTGTTGGCAGGCTGGCCTTGCACAAACTGAAGCGTGTTGCGCTGGATTCGTTCCTTCTGCCCGTCGATTTCCCTCAGGTCGCCAAGGCGCATGGCTGCCAGATGGCGCACGGGTTCAAGCACACCGTGGCCGGAACTGCGCTTACGGTATCGATAGGCAATCGACGCACCCCAGTCGGGCGCAGTCAATGGCCGAGGCAAGATCGCCTCAATCCGGCCGATCAGTTGTTCGGCGTGCGCTATCAGGCGTTCAAACTTCTCGTTCATTCGGATCAAGACCTGTAGTCAGCGTTGATGGAAACATAGTCATGGCTGAAATCGCAAGTCCAGACCGTGTCGGTTGCGCTTCCGCGCCCCAGTGAGACGCGCACCGTGATCTCGCTCTGCTTCATGACGCGCTGGCCATCTTCCTCACGGTATGCGGGATTGCGGCCTCCATTGACCGCCACGTGCACATCGTCCAGGTGGAGATCGATCCCCGACTGGTCCAGATCTTCGATTCCTGCATAGCCAACCGCAGCAAGAATGCGCCCCAGGTTCGGATCGCTGGCGTAGAACGCCGTCTTCACCAGTGGCGAATGCGCAATCGCATAGGCCACTTTGCGGCACTCATCCCCCGTTGCCCCGCCTTCAACGCGCACGGTAATGAATTTGGTCGCACCCTCCCCGTCCCGCACAATGGCCTGCGCGAGCTTTCTGGCAATCTCCTGCATGGCCGCCTTGAGCGCCATGCCCTGTGCACTGTCAAGTGAGGTGATCGGTTCATGCGCCGCCTTGTTGCTCGCGATCACCACAAACGAATCATTGGTGGATGTGTCGCCGTCGATGGTTACGCGGTTGAACGAAGCGTCGGCCAGCTCCTTGGCCAGCTGTGGCATCAAGGCCTGTGAAATGCGCGCATCCGTCGCCATGAAACCGAGCATGGTGGCCATGTTGGGCCGGATCATGCCAGCCCCCTTGCTGATGCCCGTGATGCTCACTTTCGCGCCGCCGATTTCTATCTGCGTGCTGAATGCCTTCGGTACCGTATCGGTCGTCATGATGCCTTCGGCCGCGCGCGCCCAATTGTCCTCTTTGGCGTCGCCCAATGCGGCCGGCAAGCCCGCTTCGATCCGCTCGATAGGCAGCGGCTCCATGATGACGCCGGTGGAAAAAGGCAATATCTGTTCAGGTGCCAGTTCAAGCTGGCGCGCAAGCGCAAGGCAGGTCGCGCGGGTGCGGGCCAATCCGTCGGCACCAGTCCCGGCATTGGCGTTGCCAGTGTTGATGAGCATGGCGCGGATGCCAGTCCCGTTGGCCAGGTGTTCGCGGCATACCTGCACCGGTGCGGCGCAGAATCGGTTCTGCGTGAACACGCCGGACACCGAAGCACCCGGCTCCAGCAAAACGACAGTCAGATCCTTGCGGTTGGGCTTGCGCACGCCGGCCTCGGCAACGCCAAGGCGCACGCCGGGCACAGGATGAAGATCGGCAGGATTGGGAGCAGCGAGGTTGACGGGCATGTGCAGCTTTCAATGACTGAATGGATTATCGGAAAAAAAGAAGACTGAAACGACAAAACGGGCCGCAGCCCGTTTTGCTTGCTGGCCGATTCCAGTCAGGCCAACTTGCCGTGGCACTGCTTGTATTTCTTGCCGCTGCCGCAAGGGCACGGGTCGTTGCGCCCGACGCGCGGGACTTCCACGCCGGCGAACGGCGAAGCCAGGCCGACGCTGCCGGCGTCGACCGTCGTCTGCACCTCGCCCGTCTCGGTGGGTGCGCTGTAGGTCACATTGGAAATGCTCTCAGCCCGGCTCTCCATGTCTTCTGCGGCTTGGCTTAGCTGTTCGCTGGACTGCACCTTGACCGTCATCAAAATCTTGGTCACTTCGTTCTTGACGGAGTCAAGCAGCTGGCCGAACAGCTCGAAGGCTTCGCGCTTGTATTCCTGCTTGGGCTGCTTTTGTGCATAGCCGCGCAGATGAATGCCCTGGCGCAGGTAGTCCAGCGCGCTCAAGTGTTCCCGCCAATGGGTATCTATGCTTTGCAACAAAACGACGCGCTCGAACTGCGTGAAGTTCTCGCCCCCGACCTGCTCCACCTTGGCGGCAAAGGCCGTATCCGCCGCCTTGAGCACCTTCTCCAGAATGTCTTCATCGGTGATGGCACTGGCGGCTTGCACCTCGGCCTTCAGCGGCAGTGCGATTTCCCAGTCATCGACAAGCGTCTTCTCCAGGCCCTCGACGTCCCATTGCTCTTCGACCGACTCCGCCGGCACGGATTGGCGCACCAAATCGGTAAAGCAACCCTCACGCAATGAGGCGATCTGCGCGCTGAGATCGGTGGCATCCAGGATGCTGTTGCGCTGCTGGTAGATGACCTTGCGCTGGTCATTCGATACGTCGTCGTATTCAAGCAGCTGTTTGCGGATATCGAAATTGCGCGCCTCCACCTTGCGCTGGGCGCTCTCGATACTGCGCGTGACGATGCCGGCCTCGATCGCTTCGCCCTCCGGCATCTTCAACCGGTCCATGATGGCCTTGACCCGGTCGCCCGCGAAGATGCGCATCAGCGGATCGTCCAGGCTCAGGAAGAAACGCGAAGATCCAGGGTCGCCTTGTCGGCCCGAGCGGCCACGCAGCTGGTTGTCGATCCGGCGCGACTCGTGGCGCTCGGTCGCGACGATTCGCAATCCGCCCTGTGCCTTCACAAATTCGTGGTCGGTGTTCCACTGCGCACGCAGACGCCCGATTTCCTTCTCTTTCGCAGCCGCGTCCAGCGATTCATCCGCCTCCACCGCTTCGATCATCTTTTCCAGATTGCCGCCCAGCACGATGTCGGTACCACGGCCGGCCATGTTGGTGGCGATGGTGATCATCTTCGGGCGTCCGGCTTGCGCGACGATGTCGGCTTCCCGGGCGTGCTGCTTGGCATTGAGCACCTGGTGCGGCAGGTTCTCTTTTTTAAGCAACTCGTCGATGATCTCGGAGTTTTCAATCGATGTCGTTCCGACCAGCACCGGCTGGCCGCGTTCATAGCACTCACGAATTTCGTGGACTGCGGCTTGGTACTTCTCGGCCGTTGTCTTGTACACGCGATCGAGTTGGTCGTCGCGACGGCTCGGCTTGTTGGGGGGAATTACGACGGTTTCCAGGCCGTAGATTTCCTGGAACTCATACGCCTCGGTATCGGCCGTTCCGGTCATGCCGGCGAGCTTGCCATACAGGCGGAAATAGTTCTGGAAAGTGATAGACGCCAGCGTCTGGTTTTCCGGCTGGATCGCAACACTTTCCTTGGCCTCCACCGACTGGTGAAGCCCTTCACTCCATCGACGACCCGACATCAGGCGGCCGGTGAATTCGTCGACGATCACAATTTCGCCGTCCTGCACGACGTAGTGCTGATCGCGGTGGTAGAGATGATTGGCCCGCAGCGCCGCATTCAAGTGGTGCATCAGCGTGATGTTGGCCGGATCGTAGAGCGTGGCCCCCTCGGGAATCAACCCCAGGTTGAACAGAATGCGCTCGGCACTCTCATGGCCCTGTTCCGTCATGAATACCTGGCGCGCCTTTTCATCGACCGTGAAATCTCCGGCCTTGATGATCCCCTCGCCGGTGCGCGGGTCGGCTTCGCCTTCCTGGCGCTGCAGCATTGGCACGATCTTGTTGATCGCAATGTACAGGTCAGTGTGGTCCTCGGCCTGCCCGCTGATGATCAAGGGCGTGCGTGCCTCGTCGATCAGGATCGAGTCCACCTCGTCGACGATGGCGTAGTTCAGCCCTCGTTGGACGCGGTCCTGCACCTCATAGACCATGTTGTCGCGCAGGTAGTCGAACCCGTACTCATTGTTGGTTCCGTAGGTGATGTCGGCCTGGTACGCGGCCTGCTTTTCTTCCCGGGGCACTTGCGGCAGGTTGATGCCCACCGTGAGCCCGAGAAAGTTGTACAGGCGCCCCATCCAGCGGGCGTCGCGGCTGGCCAGGTAGTCGTTCACCGTCACGACGTGCACGCCCTTGCCGGTCAATGCATTCAGGTAAACCGGCAGTGTCGCCGTAAGCGTCTTGCCCTCGCCCGTGCCCATTTCGGAAATCTTGCCATTGTGCAGCGCCATGCCACCAAGCAACTGCACATCGAAATGGCGCATCTTCATCACGCGCTTGGAACCCTCTCGCACCACCGCAAATGCTTCGGGCAAAAGGGCATCCAGCGTTTCCCCCGCGGCCACGCGATCCTTGAACTCCTGCGTCTTGGCGCGAAGAGCGTCGTCCGTCAAGGTTTCGAACTGTGGCTCCAGCGCGTTGATCTGCTGGATGGTCTTGCGATAAGTTTTAAGCAGCCGTTCGTTGCGGCTGCCAAAAATTTTGGTGAGAAAGTTGGTGGTCATGAATGCAAGACCGCCCTGCAGCCTTGGCAAGGCAACAGGGCGACCGAAATCCCTAAGTATGTTGGCTTCAGTTGGGACTGCTCCGGCACAAATCAAGCAGGGCGTGATCGGCGGCCGGGCAGGCAATCTGTGATTTTACCTTTGCGCAGCGCGGCCTGAGGCCACGAGCTGCCCCGGCAACTTGGCGCCTGCGGACAGGAATTTTTGCGGGTCCTGCGGCACGCCCTGCACCAGCACCTCAAAATGCAGATGCGGTCCGGTGGAGCGCCCTGTGGTACCGACTTCGGCGATTTTCTGCCCCCGCTTGATGAGATCGCCCTTCTTGACCCAGACCTTGGAGGTATGCGCGTAGCGGGTGATCAGGTCATTGCCATGGTCGATCTCGATCATGTTGCCATAGGCCGGATGAAACTCCTGTGTGACCACGACGCCACCGGCCGCTGAAAGAATCGGAGTCCCGGGGTCGGCCTGAAAATCCAGCCCGGTATGCAAGGCCGACCGGCCGGTGAAAGGGTCGATGCGCCAGCCAAACGAAGAACCGAGATTGCCGTCGGATACCGGTTGCTGAGTCGGTATCATCATCTTGCGAACCTTCTGCTCAAACAGGCGGGACTCCACCACGGTCATCAAGTCCGCGCGTTGATCGGTCAGGCGATCGAGATCCGCAAGGGTTGCCTGCAATTCCTCCAGGGTCAACGGGCGGCCCGAAATCAAGGCGCCACCGCGGCCCGGTTCCGCCCTGATCTCGTTGGGAGTTACGCCGGCCAGGCCAGACACCCGCTCGCCCAATGCCTCGAGCTGGACGATCTTGGCCTGCATCTCGCCGACCTTGCGCGCCATGGCGTCGAGGTTTTCGCGCATAAAGCGGTCGCGCTGCTCGAATTCATCTCGAACGACCAGCTTTACGAGGGCTCCCACCAGCGGCCAGCCCTCACGCGCACCCTTGAGGAAAACCCAGTGGTACAAGCTGGCCGCGACGACGACCAGGGCCATCGAGAGCGCCAGGCCGGTAAGCACCAGTTTGGTCCCGCTCAGGTGGATGGCGCGGCTCTTGGCAAGCCAAGCATCCGTGATAATCAAATGCACAAATTACCCCTCAAAGATCGGCCAGAGCCACTCATGAATCCGCGCCGCCATCCGGTCACCTTGCTGCAGGCAACGCAGGACTCGCCGACTCTGGCGAGACTGACCGCATTGACGCAGGAATCCGTCGAAAGGCTCAAGGCCGTTGAATTTCTCATCCCTGAAACGCTGAGATCCGCTATCCAAGCCGGCCCCATTGACGGGCCGGTCTGGTGCTTGCTGGTCAGCAGCAATGCCGCCAGCGCAAAAGTCAGGCAATTGCTACCTGTACTCCAGTCCCATTTGCGAACTCGGGGCTGGGAGGTTACTTCAATTCGGCTGAAGGTTCAAATGTTACCGACGCGCGGATAACCAACTAGATAAGTTACCCCGACGGGAAGGAATCCGATCCGGTCCACGCCGGCCTCCCAGTGATAGCTGCCTCCGTCCGGAACGCGCGCCACCAAGGCCATCAACTCGTCGGGCGTATACGTACGCAGGCAAGAGACTACCCCGTCGAAAAGCACCGCCAGCGGCACGAGAGGCACTACATAAGTCCAGAACAGCCTGCTCCAGCGAAACGGTTTTTGAAACACGGATGACAGCAGCACCAGTGCCGGCGTCAGAAACATGTAGGCGATCAGCAAGGGGTGCCGTTGTGTTGATTCGGCAATCGCGATGCCCTGGCGCTTGCTAACGGCGTCGCCCAGGATCTTGACCGCCTCGTCCGGGCGGAAATGATGGAACGAGGAGAAAAGAGTGCGAAGGCCAACTAGATTGGATGGTACGTCAGTTGCCGAAACGGGCTCCGCAACGTAGCCGAATGTTCCACGCCAGGCGCTCTTCAGACGTTCAAAGGCGGTGTGATTGGGATACAAGTCGGTGAGACACACCGAAACAGACCCATTGCGTATCGACTCCACATGGTCCTTGAGCTCGAGCCATGGGCCTCCGGCACCCGCGCATAGATCAACGATTCTCTCCACCCGCCCGGTGTCAATGGCCCGCGCCAGCCGGCTCGCAAATGGTCGATACAGATCCGATACTGACACCGCGAACTGCAGAAAGTCCGTGATCCCGTTGCGGATAGGCTTGGGAAACCAGGACTGGTCTTCAAGTTCAAAAAGGTGGATACGGGGCATGCGCAGCGAGTTTACATGTTGAAACAGCGCTGCGGGCACCGAAATCGGCACGGCTGAATGCCCGGGAAAATTTGGTGCCGCTTGTCGGAATCGAACTGACGACCTACCGCTTACAAGGCGGTTGCTCTACCAACTGAGCTAAAGCGGCTGGAAACTTATTTTAACAAGCGCTCAATCAGGCGAATGCCCCTATTTGACGCGTTTGAGCGCTGGCCGAGGACCTGCAGGCGGGCGCGGCGGCGTTGGGTCACCGTCATCGTCCTGCGCTTCACTCGGTGTGAGCGAAACAACGTTCATGTCCGCAGGCATCGGCTTGGTGGGGGCGGAAACGCTGCTCAAGGCAATGGGCTTGTGCGGCTCTTCGCTTGCGCTGGTGGCGGCCGGTGCCGGAGCGGGGAAGGCCATGCCCTGCCCGTTCTCTCGCGCGTAGATGGCGATCACACGGCTTACCGGCACCGTAATCTCACGCGCTGTACCCGCAAAACGCGCCTTGAACTCGATGAACTCATTGCCCAGCTTGAGCGAGCTTGTCGCATCAAAGCTGATGTTGAGCACGATCTCGCCGTTCTTCACGTACTCGCGCGGTACTTGCACCGTCTCATCGACCAACACCGCGACATAGGGAGTCAATCCATTGTCGGTGCACCACTCGTACAGGGCACGGATCAGATAGGGGCGCGTGGAACTCGATTCCGGGGCGTTCATTATGGACACGGCAACGACGGCCAAAGCTTACTTGCGCATCACTTTCTCGGACGGCGTCAGCGCCTCAATGTAGGCCGGGCGCGAGAAGATGCGCTCGGCGTACTTGAGCAGCGGCGCCGCATTCTTGCTCAGGTCAATGCCATAGTAGTCCAGTCGCCACAGGAGCGGCGCAATGGCCACGTCCAGCATGGAGAAATTCTCACCCAGCATGTACTTGTTCTTCAGGAACACGGGGGCCAGCTGCGTCAGGCGGTCGCGAATATGCGCACGCGCCTTTTCCAGCGCCTTTTCATTGCCCTTGGACGCACGTGATTCGAGCGTGGACACATGCACGAACAATTCTTTCTCGAAATTCAGCAGGAACAGGCGCACGCGCGCGCGGTCCACCGGATCGCCAGGCATGAGCTGGGGATGCGGAAAGCGCTCGTCGATGTACTCGTTGATGATGTTCGACTCATACAGGATCAGGTCGCGCTCGACCAGGATTGGCACCTGCCCGTAGGGATTCATCACATTGATGTCTTCCGGCTTGTTGTACAGGTCGACATCGCGGATTTCGAAGTCCATGCCCTTTTCGAACAAGACAAAGCGGCAACGATGGGAAAACGGGCAAGTGGTTCCTGAATACAGCACCATCATGATGGGGGACTCCTAAAAATCAAAAAGAGTGGAACGCGGTTGCCGCGCCCACTCTGTATACCCAGGCTGCGCGGACGGCGCAGCCCGAGCGCTTGGCACCTATTTGACGTCTTTCCAGAACGCTGCGTTCAAACGCCACGCGATCACGGTAAAGACGCCGAGGAACAACAGAACCCATACCCCAACGCGAACCCGGGTGTTCTGCGCGGGCTCACCCATCCATTGCAGATAACTCACCAGATCGCCCACCGCCGTGTCGTACTGCAGCGTCGTCATGGTGCCGGGGGTCAATTGCTCCCAGCCCTTGAATATCTTCACCTCGTGGCCGTGTTCCTTGCGCTCCTCGAAAACCGGCTTGCGATCGCCCTGCAGTTCCCACAGCACGTGCGGCATGCCGACGCTGGGGAACAAGAGGTTGTTCCACCCGGTGGCCTTGGTCTCGTCGCGGTAGTAGGTACGCAGGTAGGTGTAGAGGTAGTCCGCACCAGTACCGCCGTGGCCCGAGCGCGAGCGCGCGATCACGGTCAGGTCGGGTGGGTTGCCTCCGAACCATTCCTTGGCTTGCGCCGGATCGATCGCCGCCTTCATGGTGTCGCCGACTTTGGCCGAAGTGAACAGCAGATTGTCTTTGATCTGTTGCTCGGTCAAACCGATATCGGTCAAGCGGTTGTAGCGCATGAACGCTGCCGAATGGCAATTCAGGCAGTAGTTGACAAACAATTTGGCGCCGTTTTGCAAGGCAGCCATGTCGTTGGTCTTGTTCGGGGCCTTGTCCCAGGCAATGCTATCGCCACCGGAGGCATGTGCGCCGCCGATGAAACCGATCGCTGCAATCAATGTGAGGATGAGCTTCTTCATTGTTTTTCGTCTCCAGCTTAGTGCGCAGCGAACGTCACACGGTCCGGCACCGGCTTGGGCTCGCCCAGGCTGCTCCACCATGGCATCAGCAGAAAGAAGCCGAAATAGAACAGGGTGCCAGCTTGCGAGACGCGCGTACCAAAGTCTGTCACCGGCTGCACGCCCAAATAGGCCAGCACCACGAAGTTGACCACGAAGATGGCGTACATGTACTTGTGCCAGCTCGGACGGTAACGGATCGACTTGACCGGGCTGTAGTCCAACCATGGCAGGAAGAACAGGATGATGACAGCGCCGCCCATCACGACCACGCCCCAGAACTTGGCATCGATCGACAGCATCAGCACCACCGCCACTGCCGCAACGGCAACGATCGCGCCCTTCACGATGGCAGGCAGCTTTCCTTTGACCACGCCGAATCCGGCGCCGACCACCACACAGGCGATGAGCGCATACATCATTTCGCTGGTGATCGCGCGCAGCATCGAATAGTACGGTGTGAAGTACCAGACCGGCGCAATGTGCGCAGGTGTCTTCAACGAATCGGCCGGGATGAAGTTGTTGTACTCCAGGAAGTAGCCGCCAAATTCGGGCGCGAAGAAGATGATGGCAGTGAAAGCCATCAGGAACACGCTGACAGCAAAGATGTCGTGCACGGTGTAGTACGGATGGAAGGGAATGCCGTCCAGCGGATGGCCTTGCGCATCCCTGGGCGCCTTCGGGCCCTTGATTTCCACGCCATCGGGATTGTTGGAGCCGACTTCGTGCAGCGCAATGATGTGCGCCACGACCAGGCCCAGCAACACCAGTGGTACGGCGATCACGTGGAAGCTGAAGAAGCGGTTCAGCGTGGCGTCGGACACCACATAGTCGCCACGAATCAGCAACGCCAGGTCGGGGCCGACGAAGGGAATCGCCGCAAACAGGTTCACGATCACCTGGGCGCCCCAGTAGGACATCTGGCCCCAGGGCAGCAGGTAGCCCATGAAGGCCTCGGCCATCAGGCACAGGAAGATCGCGCAGCCAAAGATCCACACCAACTCGCGCGGCTTGCGGTACGAACCGTAGATCAGCCCACGGAACATGTGCAGGTACACGACCACGAAGAACGCCGAAGCGCCGGTGGAGTGCATGTAGCGGATCAACCAGCCCCACGGTACGTCGCGCATGATGTACTCGACGGAGGCGAACGCCATCGCGGCGTCCGGCTTGTAGTGCATCACCAGGAAGATGCCGGTGACGATCTGAATCACCAGCACCAGGAGTGCCAGCGAACCGAAGACGTACCAGAAGTTGAAATTCTTCGGCGCGTAGTACTCGCTCATGTGCTCTTTGTAGAGCTTGGTCGCAGGGAACCGGTTGTCGACCCAGTTCATGAGCTTCTCGCCAGCGCTGGCGTTGGGGGAGATTTCCTTGAATTCAGCCATGTCTGTCTTCCTCAGGCCTTCTTGTCTTCGCCAATCAGCAGGCGGGTGTCGGACAGATACATGTGCGGCGGAACCTCAAGATTGTCCGGCGCGGGCTTGTTCTTGTAGACGCGACCGGCCATGTCAAAGGTGGAACCGTGGCAGGGGCACAGAAAGCCGCCAGCCCAGTCGTCGGGCAAAGACGGCTGTGCACCGGGCGTGAATTTGTCGGAAGGTGAACAACCCAGATGGGAGCAAATCCCGACGGTGACGAAAACCTCGGGTTTGATCGAGCGGCCTTCATTGCGCGCGTATGCGGGAGTGAGCTCCTCGGGCTTGCGCTCGGACTTGGGGTCGGCCAACAAGGAATCGACCTTGGGCAGCGCCGCCAATTGCTCGGGGGTACGTTTGACAATCCAAACCGGCTTGCCGCGCCATTCCACCGTCATCTTTTCGCCCGATTTCAGGGCGGAGATGTCCACTTCCACAGCGGCACCGGCGGCTTTGGCTTTTTCGGACGGTTCGAAGGTGCGGACGAAGGGCACAGCAACTGCCACTCCGCCCACGGCACCTGCGCAGCTGGACGCGATCAGCCACGTCCTTTTGCTGGTGTCGACTTGGGTGTCACTCATGGGGATCCTCAGGGTACGCTTGGTCGAATTAGGGTCAACCCGTGATTGTAGCTGAGCGGTTCTGTCGAATTCAACGCAGGCGCGGCCTCACACCGACTTGACAGCACCGCAACGATCGCAATACTGGCGGCTTCGTTCAAGTTGGGGGATATGAAATGGGCGTGATGCAGGAATTTCGCGAGTTCGCCGTCAAGGGCAACGTGATCGATCTGGCTGTTGGCGTCATCATTGGCGGCGCCTTCGGCAAGATCGTCGACTCTCTAGTGGGCGACCTGATCATGCCCCTGGTGGGCCTGGTGTTCGGCAAGCTGGACTTCTCCAGCCTGTACGTCGTGCTGGGTGCGGTGCCACCTGGTACTGTGACGACGCTGGACGCATTGAAGAAAGCCGGCGTTCCTGTGCTTGCCTATGGCAATTTCATCACCGTCGCCGTCAATTTTGCGATCCTGGCTTTCGTAATTTTCCTGATGGTCAAACAGATCAACCGGCTCAAGCGGGAAAGCCCGGCACCCGCCGCTGCACCGGCCGCTGCGCCCGAAGACATTGTTTTGTTGCGCGAAATTCGCGACAGCCTGCGCCGGTAGCGCCTGCTGTCAGGCGGCAAGCTGGCGCGCCACCCGGATCGCTTCAATCAGGCTGGTGGCGTCAGCCTTGCCGGTACCGGCAATGTCGAATGCCGTGCCGTGGTCCGGGCTGGTACGTACCAAGGGCAGTCCGAGTGTCACGTTGACGCCTTTTTCCACCCCGAGATACTTCACCGGGATCAACCCCTGGTCGTGGTACATCGCCACCACCACATCAAACTCGCCGGGCTGGCCAGGCCTGGCCCGCGCCCGCATGAAGACCGTATCTGGCGCGAAAGGGCCGTGCACGTCCATGCCTTCGGCCCACGCCGCTTGCACTGCGGGGATGATCGTCTCCAATTCCTCGCGGCCAAAGAGCCCACCCTCGCCGGCATGGGGATTCAATCCGGCAACGCCAATGCGTGGCGGCCGGCCCAGCGCTGCGCCTACTGACCGATGCGTGATACGCAGCGTCTGCAAGACATTGTCAAACGTCACCGCGTCGATCGCATCGCGCAGCGACACGTGAATGCTCACCAGCACAGTACGCAGCTCGTCGTTGGCCAGCATCATGCGCACCGGCACATCGGCCACGGCCCGCCCCAGGTGCGCAGCAGCCTGGGCCTGCAACAACTCGGTGTGCCCGGGAAACGGAACGCCCGCCGCCGCCAGCGCTTCTTTGTGCAAGGGCGCGGTGACCAGCGCCGCGATATCGCCGTGCAACGCCGCACGCGCCGCCCACATCACGCAATCGGCCGCGACCTTGCCCGCCACACCGCTGACCTGCCCCCAAGCAGGAAGCGAGAACGGCGCCGGAATCTGCAAGAGCGGGATGCAACGCGGCGGCGCGGTGAGCGCTTGATCGACGGCATCGATCAGGGCGACCGGCAGGGCCACCTGGCCTGGGCCGCAAATGCAGGCTGCGGCTCTGCGCAATGCCTCGACGTCACCTGCGCAGAAGCAACCCCGGGTCATCTCGGGTGCGTCACGAAAGGCCTTGGCGATGATTTCCGGGCCGATGCCTGCCGGGTCGCCCAAGGTGATGGCAATGGGTTTCATGGATGCCGGGCCCGCCTTCAAGCCGGGTTGTCGATGTCGATGAATTGATGGGCCAGCCCCAGTTGCGCCGCCACATAGCCAGCGACCGCCGGCGCACCGTAACGCTCGCTTGCATGGTGCCCGCAGGCAAGAAACGCCACGCCGCATTCGCGTGCATAGTGCGCCTGCGGCTCCGAAATCTCACCGGTAATGAAGGCATCGGCCCCAGCTGCGATGGCGGCCTCGAAATAGCCTTGCGCGCCACCAGTGCACCACGCCACGTTTTTGATGGCTTTTCGCGCCGTGTCCACAAGTACGACGGGCCGGCTCAACCTGATCTTCAGGTGCGCCGCTAGGCTTTCAGCGTCGGTAAAGCTACCACCGTCCGTGCGCCCGCCCAAAAAGCCCAGATCCTGGTCACCGAAGCGGGCCTCGGCCTGCAAACCCAGGCGCAGTCCGAATTGCGCGTTGTTTCCGAGTTCGGGGTGCGCATCCAGAGGCAGGTGGTAGGCATAAAGGTTGATGTCGTGCGCCAGCAAAAGCGCCAGGCGCTGCTTCATCCAGCCGGTGATGCGCCCGTCATGGCCGCGCCAGAACAGGCCATGGTGCACAAACAGGGCATCGGCCTGCGCGCCAATCGCCGCCTCGATCAGGGCCCGGCTGGCGGTCACGCCTGACACGATCTTGCGGATCTCGCTCTTCCCCTCGACCTGCAGACCGTTGGGGCCATAGTCCTTGAAGCGCGCCGACTGCAATAGGTCGTCGAAAACAGCGAGGAGTTGTTGGCGGTCAGTCATGCAGAAATTGCGGAGGGCTCGATACAGGCTCTCATTGTGGGCCAAACAGGAGCGTCAGGGGCACCAGGGAGCAGCCGACATCACGGACAATGAGGCCATCATGAAACGTTTTTGGCTTCTGTTTTCGCAAACCGTCACCGTCCTGCTCGCCGCCTATTTTGTGGTGGGCACACTCAAGCCCGAATGGCTGAACCGTCGACCTTCGCTTGCCGGCGGCGTTTCCCTCGTCGAAGCGCCGGCGGCTGCGGCCGCCGCGCCCGCTGCCGGCAGCTTCGCCGCGGCCGCCAAGAACGCCTCGCCCGCCGTGGTCAGCATCAACACCAGCAAGGCGGCCGAACGCGATCCGCGCAGCAACGACCCATGGTTCCGGTTTTTCTTCGGTGAGCGCGGCAACCAGCCGCAGGCCGGCCTGGGCAGCGGCGTGATCGTGAGCCAGGACGGCTATATCCTGACCAACAACCACGTGGTCGAGGGCGCGGACGAGATCGAGGTCATCCTCAACGACAGCCGCCGCGCGCGCGCCAAGGTGATCGGCACCGATCCCGACACCGATCTCGCGATCTTGAAGATCGAACTCGACAAGCTCCCGGTGATCATGCTGGGCAGTTCTGATGCACTGCAAGTGGGTGACCAGGTGCTCGCCATTGGCAACCCCTTTGGCGTCGGCCAGACAGTGACCGGCGGCATCGTCAGCGCTTTGGGACGCAACCAGTTGGGAATCAACACCTTCGAGAATTTCATCCAGACCGACGCCGCCATCAACCCCGGCAATTCGGGCGGCGCACTGGTCGACATCAATGGCAACCTGATGGGCATCAATACGGCGATCTATTCGCGCTCGGGCGGCAGCATGGGCATCGGCTTCGCGATTCCCATGTCCACCGCCAAACTGGTGCTCGAGGGCATCGTCAAGGATGGCCAGGTGACGCGCGGCTGGATCGGCGTAGAACCTAATGACTTGTCGCCTGAGATCGCCGAAACCTTTGGCGTCAAGGCCAAGAGCGGCGTGATCATCACCGGCGTACTGCAAAACGGCCCGGCGGCACTCGCCGGCATCCGGCCCGGGGACGTGATCGTGAACGTGGCCGGCAAGCCGATCGCCAATGTTTCGGAGTTGCTCTCCAGCGTGGCTGCCTTGAAGCCCGGCGTGCCGGTGAAGTTCAATCTACTGCGCCAGGCCGACAAGCTGGATCTGGACGTCTCTCCCGGTGTGCGGCCCAAGCCGCGCCGGGTCGAGCGCTGAGCCCTGAAACTGCGCTTCCCGTTCAGGATTCCGCGGTTTCAGTACCCTCTTCGGGCGCCTTGGAAGCCTTGACGAACCAGCGCGCCCCAAGGATGCCGACCTCGTAAAGAATGCACATCGGAATCGCCAGGGCGAGCTGCGAAATCACGTCTGGCGGCGTGACCACAGCCGCAATGATGAAGGCAACCACGATGAAGTAGCCGCGGAAAGACTTGAGCTTTTCGATGGTCACCATGTTGAGGCGCACCAACAGCATCACCACGATGGGCACTTGAAACGCCATGCCAAAGGCCAGATACAGCGAAAGTATGGCTTCGACATACGACGCTATGTCCGGCGTCGCGGCTACGCTGGCCGGTGTGAAGCCCTGGATGAACGCGAACATCCTGTCGAGCACGAAAAACTGGACGAAAGCAATCCCGCCATAGGCCAGCATGCTTCCGAAGAAGATCAGCGGCAAGGCAAACTTCTTCTCGTGGCTATACAGCCCCGGCGCGACGAATGCCCAGATCTGGTACATCAGCCAGGGCAACACCAGCAGCACCGCCACCAGCATCAGGACCTTCAGCGGCACGAAGAACGGCGAGAACACGCCCACGGCAATCAGCTTGGCGTCCGGTGGCATATGGGCACGGATGGGCTGGGCGATGAAATCGATCAACCCGTTCGGGCCAGGCCAGATCGCCAGCAAGGCGATTCCCACCGCGATGCCATAGATGCAATAAAGCAGCCGGTCGCGCAACTCCATCAGGTGCTGCACAAAAGGCTGTTCCGTGCCCGCGAGTTCGTCTTCTTTTTTGGATTCAGCCATGGTGTGTTGTCAGCCCCGTTGACGCCAGGGTCAGCCCCGCGTGCACGCGGTCAGCCCAGCTTGCGCGGACGGTAGCGAGCTACGCGCGCCGCACCGGACAGCGCCTTGGTGCGCACGCCCGCGCGCGCCTTGTACCACTGCGGCGTGGCGCCCTGTTTAAGACGCCAGTGCTTCTTGGGGTGTTTGTATTCGGGAAAGGTAACGATGGGCTCGCTGGGCAGGGCCGGCGAGGTATCGCTGCCCGTGGTCTCGGACCATTGCTTTTCGAAGTCGCTGGCGCTGGTCTGGACCGAAGTTTCCATATCGCGCGCCGCGCCTTCCACCGTCTCCTTCATCTTCTTGAGCTCGTCAAGCTCCATGGAGCGGCTGACCTCGGCCTTGACGTCGGACACATAACGCTGCGCCTTGCCCAACAGCGCGCCCACGGTGCGGGCCACGCGCGGCAGCTTTTCCGGCCCGATGACGATCAACGCCACCGCGCCGATCAGCGCCATCTTGGAAATGCCGAGATCGATCACAAACGTTCAGCCCGCTTCAGGATTTGGTCTTGGCTTCGACGTCGATGGTGGTTTTCTCGGCCGAGGTGGCATTGGTCACCTGGCCTGCCGGCGGGGTCGACCCGTCTGCCTTGGCCTCAGGCGCCGCGCCGCCCTCCTTGATGCCGTCCTTGAAGCCCTTGACGGCACCGCCCAGGTCGGAGCCGATGTTCTTGAGCTTCTTCGTACCGAACACCATCACCACGATCAGCAGCACGATGAGCCAGTGCCAGATGGAAAATGAACCCATGGATATCTCTCCTAACGTATCGTTGAATTTTAGACGGCCAGGAGCTTTGCGCCCCCTATAACCCTTTGGTAGACCCTTTGGCCTGCGTTTTGATCAGCCCTTGAGCCAGGGTCGCGGCCCGCCCATGACGTGCAGATGCAGGTGGTGAACCTCTTGCCCGCCTTCGGCGCCGGTGTTGACCACGACTCGAAAACCACCTTCCGGATACGCCCTGCAGCCCTCTTGCTGCGCCAGGCGCGGCGCCAGCGCCATCATGCGCCCCAGCAGGCCCGCATGCTCGGGGCCAACCTGGGCCATCGACGGAACATGCAGCTTGGGAACCATGAGGAAATGTACCGGTGCCCAGGGATGAATGTCGTCGAAAGCAAATATTTCATCGTCTTCATATACCTTGCGCGAAGGAATTTTGCCTTCGATGATCTTGCAGAAAAGACAGTTCGGGTCGTGACTCACTTTAAGGCTCCATGGCTTGGTCTTTGTTCATACGCACCATGCCCTTGACGATGCGGTAGAGGAACCAGATGGAAATGATGCACCACGCAATCCATCCCGGCAGGAGCAACAGCAGCCACAGCGGCGCCGTGACAGCGTACAACACGCCGGCCCAGATGACGGAACGGATGCGCCAGGAAAAATGACTGGCCTGCCAGGTGCCCTGTGCCTCGCTCTTTTTCACCAGGTCGAGGACAAGCGCGATGATCAGCAGCACGGCGCCAGCTTGCGCCCCGGGAATGACGGCGCCCACGGCAACGACCAGATGCAGCACATAGCTGACCCAGCCGACGGTCTTCAACGCCTGGGCCTTTTCGCTGTCGATCGCCTCCACGTCAAGGATCTCGCTCATTCGTCAGCCCCTTCGCCAGAGTCGCGCAGAACGGCCTTGCGCAAGGCTTTTTCCTCGATGCCGCTGGTACCTTCGCGGCGCTCCAGCTCGGCGATCACATCGGCCGGCGACAAACCATAGTGCGCCAGGGCGATCATGGAATGAAACCAGAGGTCGGCAATCTCGTTGACGATTTTCTGCCGGTCGCCGCCATGGTCCGCATCCTTGGCTGCCATGACGGTTTCGGTGGCTTCCTCGCCAATTTTCTTGAGGAAAGCGTCAGGGCCCCTGTGCAGCAGGCGCGCGACATAGCTCGCGGCAGGGTCGCCCCCGTTGGCTGGCAGCCGGCTTTCAATCACGGCCGCGAGGCGTGCCAGGGAATCGTTGGAACTCATCTGTCTATTTGTAGATGGATTCGGGGTCTTTCAAGACCGGCTCGGTAATCTGCCAGGCGCCGTCCTTGTAGAGACTGAAAAAGCAGCTGTGGCGGCCTGTATGGCAAGCAATGCCGGGCTCATGGCCAAGCTGCGTCACTTTGAGCAGCACCACGTCGTTGTCGCAGTCCATTCGAATTTCATGCACGGTCTGCGTGTGGCCCGACTCTTCACCCTTGAACCAGAGCCTGCCGCGCGAACGGCTGAAATACACGGCACGGCCGAGCTCAGCGGTCTTCTGCAAGGCTTCGCGATTCATCCAGGCAAACATCAGCACGTCGTTGCTGCCGCGCTCCTGCGCAATCACCGGGACCAGGCCCTGCGCATCCCATTTCACTTCGTCGAGCCAATTCATGGGTGGATTGTCGATGATTTCCATGACCTGGTCAGTTGAGGCCAGAGCTGCGCGTTGCTCCGGCCTGTCCCGCAAGGCTTCAGATGCGCACCGGAATACCGCGCGCCGCCATGCACGCCTTGGCCTGGCCCACGGTGTATTCACCGTAGTGAAAGATGCTGGCAGCCAGCACCGCATCAGCGCCACCGGCCTGGATGCCGTCGGCCAGGTGCTCCAGATTGCCGACGCCTCCCGAGGCGATCACCGGCACGCTGACCGCGTCGCTCACTGCACGCGTCAGCGCCAGATCGAAGCCGGCCTTGGTGCCGTCGCGGTCCATGCTGGTCAGGAGAATTTCCCCCGCGCCGCGCCGCGCCATTTCGATCGCCCAGGCCACGGCATCCAGCCCCGTGTTCTTGCGGCCACCGTGGCTATAGACATCCCAGCCGGGGCCGCGGGTCTTCGCGTCTTCCTCGGAGCGGCGCTTGGCGTCGATCGCCACCACGATGCACTGCGCGCCATATTTGGCCGACGCCGCGTCAATCACGTCGGGATTGGCGATCGCGGCCGAATTGAAGCTGGTCTTGTCGGCACCGGCATTGAGCAGCCGGCGCACATCGGCCACGGTGCGCACGCCGCCGCCCACCGTCAGCGGGATGAACACTTGCGACGCGACGGCCTCGATGATGGGCAGGATCAGGTCGCGCCCGTCACTGGTGGCGGTGATGTCCAGGAAGGTCAGCTCGTCGGCGCCCTGCGCGTTGTAGCGCGCCGCGATCTCCACTGGATCGCCGGCATCGCGCAACTCAAGGAAATTGACACCTTTGACGACGCGGCCGCCGGTCACGTCGAGGCAGGGAATGATGCGTTTGGCAAGCATGGGGATTTGGTTGAGTCAAGAATTCAAAGCACCGTCAACTGCTGCCAGGCCTGCCATTGGCCACCGGGCTGCAGCGTCACGTTTTCATCGATACGCGCGGCTTCCACGCACAGCATATGGCGAAATCCGTCGCCAGGCATATCGGCCAAGCCTGCACTGAGCGCCGCCCCTGGATTCCAGATGACGGTTTCGGTGCAGTTCGCACTTTGGGCGATTTGCAGTGTGCCCGCGGGCTGCACCAGCCGCAGAGGTCCAGCGGGCGTGGCATAGACGCTGTCGAACTCGCCGTCAAATTGCAATGCCTTGGCACCCTCAGCGTACCGCTGGTCGCGCACCGCATCCCAGCGCTGGGCGCCCTGCAAGCCTTCCAGTCGCGTCTGTGCAATGTCGTCCACACGCAGATAGGTGTGCAGCGCCGCAGCGAACGGCCAAGGCGTGTCGCCGCAGTTGGTGACGCCAAGCGCCATGCGCAACTGGCCAGGTGCCAATGTCACGGTGAATCGCAGCCTGAACGCATACGGCCAGACCGCGCGCGTCGCAGTGCTGTCGTGCAGGGTGAGCACCAACTCGCCCCCCTCGCCCGACGCGGCCTGCCAGGCCAGGTTGCGTGCAAAACCGTGCTTGGCGAGTGCGCCGCGCTGGTTGAATTGCGGCCAGCAGATCGGCACGCCACCGCGGATCGCACTCTGGCCATCCAACAGGGCCTTCGGGCTCAGGTAGAGCCGTTCCACGCCATCCGCGGTCATCCACGACAGTAGCTGTGCGCCGTGCAGGGCGACCAGGCAGGTATCGCCTTGCGGCAGCGCGAGACGCATCGCTGCTTGGCCGTGGAATTCGGTGGATTGGGCTGGCATCGTCTGATTTTAGGGATGCCCCGCCCTCATCTCTCAAGCCCGGCCCACAGCGTGGAAATTCGCGTTCAGGAAGGGTCGGCCAACTCGTCGGCGCGCGCCTGCGCAGCGGCGAAATCCAGATCGCCCGAATAGATCGCACGACCGCAGATCACGCCTTCGATGCCTTCGTTTTCCACCGCGCAGAGCTTTTCGATGTCGCCCAGATTGGACAAGCCACCTGACGCGATCACTGGAATGGTCAAGGACTGCGCCAGCTTTACCGTGGCATCGATGTTGATGCCAGAGAGCATGCCGTCGCGGCCGATGTCGGTGTAAATGATGGATTCGACGCCATAGTCCTCGAACTTCTTGGCCAGGTCGAGCACTTCGTGGCCTGTGAGCTTGCTCCAGCCATCGGTCGCGACTTTGCCGTCCTTGGCGTCGAGGCCGACGATGATGTGGCCGCCGAAGGCGCTGCAGGCATCTTTGAGGAAGCCGGGGTTCTTCACCGCTGCGGTACCGATGATGACGTAGCGGATGCCGCCGTCGATGTACTTCTCGATCGTGTCCAGGTCGCGGATGCCGCCACCGAGCTGCACCGGAATATCGTCGCCCACGGCCTTGAGGATGGACCTGATCGCCGAATAATTTTTCGGCACCCCGGCGAATGCGCCGTTCAGGTCCACCAGGTGCAGCCGGCGGGCGCCCCGCTCGAGCCAGTTCCGGGCCATGGCCGCGGGATCTTCGCTGAAGGTGGTGGACTGGTCCATGTCGCCCTGTTTGAGGCGTACACAGTGACCGTCTTTCAAATCAATCGCTGGAATAAGAAGCATGGCGCCGTGAACAGCAAGAAAAATTGGTCAGGGATTCCAGTTCAGGAAATTACGATAAAGAGTCAGACCGTGATCGGCACTCTTTTCGGGATGGAACTGGGTAGCAAAAATATTATCGCGTGCAATTGCCGCCGTAAAGATTCCGCCATAGTCCGCAACCCCTGTGCTGTGGCGCGCATCAGACGGTCGCGCATAAAAGCTGTGCACGAAATAGAAGTAACTGTTGTCAGGCACACCCTGCCAAAGTGCATGCGCCTGCGCCTGGTGCACCGGATTCCAGCCCATCTGCGGCACTTTGTAACGGCTACCGTCAGGCTGCAACTTGCCAGCCAGCTCGAACTTGACCACCTCGCCGTGGATCAGCCCGAGGCCGTCGGTCGGGCCTTCGTCGCTGCGGTCCAACAGCATTTGCATGCCCACGCAAACGCCGAACAAGGGCTTGCTGGCAGCGGCTTCAAGGACCGAATCCATCAGGCCAGATTCGCGCAGATCGCGCATGCAGTCGGGCATGGCGCCCTGGCCCGGGAGCACCACGCGCTGGGCGGCACGGACTTCCTCCGGCTGTTGCGTCACGACCACATCCCAGCCGCTGCCCTGCGCCACCGCGCGCACCGCCTGCGACACGGAAAACAGGTTGCCCATGCCGTAGTCCACCACGGCGACGACCTTCTTCGCTACTGAATTCATAGCTTACTATCCCCTACCTGCGATCGATCAGAGCGAGCCCTTGGTGGAAGGAATAGTGCCGATGGCACGCGGATCGAGTTCCAGCGCAAAGCGCAATGCCCGCGCGAAGGCCTTGAACACGGTTTCGCACTGGTGGTGCGCGTTCTCGCCGCGCAGGTTGTCGATGTGCAGGGTGACGAAGGCATGGTTGGCAAAGCCTTGGAAAAATTCGTGCGCCAGCTGGCTGTCGAAGCTGCCAATCATGCCGCTCTTGAACGGAACGTGCATGACCAGGCCCGGCCGACCGGAGAAATCAATCACCACGCGCGAGAGCGCTTCGTCCAGCGGCACATAGGCGTGGCCGTAGCGGCGGATGCCCTTCTTGTCGCCCACCGCCTTGTGCACCGCCTGGCCAAAGGTAATGCCCACGTCTTCCACGGTATGGTGGCCGTCGATGTGCAGATCGCCATCAGCATGGATGTCCAGGTCGATCAGGCCATGCCGCGCGATCTGGTCCAGCATATGGTCGAAAAAACCGATGCCGGTGGCCAGCTTGGCCTGGCCGGTGCCGTCGAGGTTGAGCTTGACAGTGATCTTGGTCTCGGCCGTATTGCGGCTGACTTCGGCCGTGCGGGGGGCAATCGTGGGGGTGGTCATAGTGAGGCCTGGAGGGCAGCCAGCATTTGCACGTTCTCGTCGGCCGTACCGATCGTGAGGCGCAGGCAGTTGGCCAGCAATGGGTGCATTTTAGAAACGTTCTTGATGAGGACGCCGCGCGCTTTCATGCCGTCGAAGGTTTTTGAGGCATCCGGTACGCGCACCAGCACCATGTTGGCGTCGCTGTTCCACACCTTGACGCCTGGCAACTCCCTGAGCGCCTGGAGGACGCTGGCGCGCTGTGCCCGCAGATCCTGGGCCTGGGCCGCAAAGACATCGGCGTGCTCGAGCGCGAACAGCGCGCATTCGCAGTTCAGCACGCTGATGTTGTAGGGCGGGCGCACTTTGTCGATCTCAGCCACCAGGGCTTTTGGGCCCATCAGGTAGCCGATGCGTACGCCGGCCAGGCCGAACTTGCTCATGGTGCGCATCAGCAGCACGTGGCCGTGCTTTGCAATGCGGTCGATGTAGCTGCGGCTGGAAAAGGGCTGGTAGGCCTCGTCCAGGATCACCAGCCCGTTTTGCGCACCCACGGCCTCGACGATTTTTTCGATTGAAGCGTCGTCCCACAGATTGGCGGTGGGGTTGTTCGGGTAGGCCAGGTAAACAATGGATGGCCGATGCTCGGCAATCGCCGCCAGCATGGCGCCCTCGTCGAGTTCGAAATCAGGCGTGAGCGGAACGCCGTGGAACTTCAGGCCCTGCAGTTCGGCGCTCATGGCATACATCACGAAGCCGGGAAGCGGCGCGAGGATGGATGCACCGGGGATATCGCAGGCCATTGCCACCAGGGAAATCAACTCGTCCGAGCCATTGCCCAGCATGATGTCGAAACCCTCGGGCATTCTGGCGTGGGCGGCGAGCGCGCAGCGCAGATCGTGGACACGGGCACCGGGATAGCGGTTGAGTTCGAGCGCGCCCAGGCGGCGGCCCAGTTCGGCTTGCAGCGCGGCGCAAAGCCGGTGCGGGTTCTCCATCGCGTCCATCTTGAGCAGTCCGGCCGAATCCTGGATGGCGTAGGCATGCATGGACTGGATGTCCTGGCGGATACGGGATTTCACGAGAACGTCGGAAAGGTCGGCAGTGGGCATGGCAGGCTCACAAATCATTGAGCAGTTGGATGTCGGACCGAAAGGGATTGATTACTTGCACGGCGCCGTAGCGCTCCTCATGTGGCATGTCTTCACTCAGCACATAGCGGCAGCCCAGGTGCTGCGCCGCGGCGATCACCAGGCAATCACCATAGTGCAGGCCGTACCGGCTTTCCACGGCCCAGGCTGACTCAACCGTGGCATGGTCGACTTGCCATGGCAGCCATTGCTCGTACCGGCGCACCTCCGCACGCGCATCGCCCGGCGGCATGGCCGGCGAAATCCGGCGCGTGGCGCTGAGGTAGAACTCGCTGAGCACCTGGGTGCTGACACGGCCAATGCGCCGCTCCCATAGAACGCGCAGCCAATCCAGGGCCACGGCCTGCTTGCGCGGATCCGAAGCGTCTTCGCTGCAAAGCAGGATGTTGGCATCCACCAGGACACTGCTCATTGGCCGCGCCCCGAGGTTTCAGCACGGCTGGGATATGGCGAGCCGTCGGACTTCCAGCGGCGCTCCTTGCCCAGCCAGTCCTGCAATGCCCGTTCATAGGCATCTTCCCTGCGGCGCATTTCACCGACCTGCTCGCCGAGCATGCGCGACACGCTGGTGTTCCGCTTGGCAGCCGCCACCCGGATCCACTCGGCGTCTGCGTCTTCCATGGTGATGGTGACGTTCTTCATGTTTGCGATATTACACGAAATTCTTGTTACACGAAGTTCGTGTAATAAATTCGTGTCGAACGAATTGCAGGACTGAGTCAGGTTTTCAGCCGCAACTCCGCCGCCCGCGCATGCGCCTGCAAGCCTTCGCCATAGGCCAATTCGGCGGCAATCTTGCCCAAAATCTGGGCGCCCGCTTCGCTTACCTCGATCAGGCTGGAGCGCTTCTGGAAGTCGTAGACACCGAGCGGGCTGGAAAACCGCGCCGTGCCGCTGGTCGGCAACACGTGGTTCGGCCCGGCGCAGTAATCACCCAAGCTCTCGCTGGTGAAGGCGCCAAGAAAGATGGCACCGGCGTGCTTGAGCAACGGCTCCCAGCGGTGCGGATCACTGCTGGCAACCTCCAGATGCTCCGGTGCAATCCGGTTGCTGATGGCGCAACTCTCTTCCATGTTGCGCGTGTGGATCAGTGCACCGCGGCCCGTCAGCGACTTGGCGATGATCTCGGCGCGCGGCATCTGCGGCAGCAAGCGGTCGATTTCGACTTGCACGCGATCCAGATACGCCGCATCGGGGCACAGCAGAATGCTTTGCGCAAGTTCGTCGTGCTCGGCCTGGCTGAAAAGGTCCATTGCCACCCAATCAGCCGGCGTTGTGCCATCGGCCAGCACCAGGATTTCGCTGGGGCCGGCGATCATGTCGATTCCCACCGTGCCGAAGACGCGTTTCTTCGCGCTGGCAACAAAGGCGTTGCCCGGGCCCGTGATCTTGTCCACCTTCGGAACGGTGGCCGTGCCGTAGGCCAGTGCAGCCACAGCCTGCGCGCCGCCAATGGTGAATGCCCGGGTCACGCCAGCCACATAGGCGGCGGCCAGCACCAGGGCATTCTTCTCCCCTCTGGGGGTCGGCACCACCATGATGATTTCGCCGACACCGGCCACGTGGGCCGGAATGGCGTTCATCAGTACCGACGACGGATAGGCAGCCTTGCCACCCGGCACATAAATGCCGACGCGGTCCAGCGGCGTCACCTTCTGGCCCAAAAGCGTGCCATCCGTATCGCGGTAACTCCAGCTTTCGCCGTTGGCCCTCTTCTGCGCCTCGTGGTAGGTCCGCACGCGCTGGGCTGCAGCTTGCAGGGCCTCGCGCTGGGTCGATGGAATCGCCTCGAACGCAGCCTTGAGTTCTGCCTGTGTCAACTCCAGCTCACCCATCGTCGCAGCCGTTACGCCATCCCAGCGCGCTGTGTATTCGAGCACTGCATGGTCGCCGCGCTCGCGCACCTGCGCCAAGACATCAGTTACGCTGCTCTCAACGGCCGCATCGGTATCGGCCGACCAATGCAGCCGCGCCTGGAAGTCGGCCTCGAAGGTGGCCGAAGCAGTGGACAGGCGGGCGGGCTTGGCTGGCAGGTTCATGCTTCAGTCGCTCACTATGGCGGAAGAGAAGGCGTCGATGATGCGCCGGATCGGCGCTTGCTTGAGCTTGAGCGCGGCCTGGTTCACCACCAGGCGCGCGCTGATGTCCATGATGCGCTCGACTTCCACAAGGTGGTTGGCCTTGAGCGTGCTGCCGGTGGACACCAAGTCCACGATGGCGTCGGCCAGACCGGTCAACGGCGCGAGCTCCATGCTGCCGTAGAGCTTGATCAGATCCACGTGCACGCCCTTGGCGGCGAAGAAATCGCGCGCGATGCCCACATACTTGGTCGCCACCTTCAGGCGCGAGCCTTGTTTGACGGCACTCGCATAGTCAAAGTCGGCGCGCACGGCAACGCTGATGCGGCACTTCGCGATCTTCAGGTCCAGCGGCTGGTACAGGCCTTGGCCACCATGCTCCAGCAAGGTGTCCTTGCCGGTCACACCGAGGTCGGCGCCACCATATTGCACATACGTCGGCACATCGGTGGCGCGCACCAGAACCACGCGCACGTCGGGTCGGTTGGTTGCAAGAATCAGCTTGCGTGACTTTTCCGGATCGTCGAGCACCTCGATACCGGCAGCCTTGAGCAGCGGTAGGGCGTCATCGAAGATACGGCCTTTGGACAGGGCTAAAGTTATCATTTCACCCTCGCAATATCGGCGCCGATGCCGCGCAGCTTGGCTTCCATCTGGTCATAGCCGCGGTCCAGGTGGTAGATGCGATCAACCATGGTTTCACCCTCGGCCACCAGGCCGGCGATGACCAGGCTGGCCGAGGCACGCAGGTCGGTCGCCATCACGGTGGCGCCGGAGAGTTTCTCGACGCCTTCGATCACGGCCAATTTGCCTTCGGTCTGGATGTGCGCGCCCAGGCGCACCAGTTCATTGACATGCATGAAGCGGTTCTCGAAGATCGTCTCGGTGACCTTGGAAGTGCCTTCGGCAATGGCATTGAGCGCCATGAATTGCGCCTGCATATCGGTGGGAAAGCCCGGGTATTCGGTGGTGCGAAAAGACTGCGCCTTCAGCCGGCCCTGGGATTGCACTCGGATTCCGTTGTCTTGCGCAGTCACGGTGGCGCCGGCGTCGCGCAGCTTCTGCACCACTGCGTCCAGGTGATCCGCCCGCCCATGCCGCAGCACCACATCACCGCCCGCGGCCGCGACAGCGCACAGGAATGTTCCGGCCTCGATGCGGTCGGCCACCACCTGGTGCGTACAGCCATGGAGTTTTTCCACACCCTGGATGCGGATACAGCTGGTGCCGTGGCCTTCGATCTTCGCACCCATCTTGATGAGCATCTCCGCCAGATCGGGAATCTCGGGCTCCTGGGCGGCGTTCTCGAGAATGGTTTCCCCTTCGGCCAGGGCACCGGCCATCAGGAAGTTCTCGGTTCCGGTCACCGTCACCATGTCGGTGGTGATGCGCGTCCCTTTGAGACGCGTCCAGCCCTTGGGCAGCTTGGCGATCATGTAGCCGTGCTCGACCACGATTTCCGCGCCCATGGCCTGCAGGCCCTTGATGTGCTGGTCGACCGGACGCGAACCGATGGCGCAACCGCCAGGCAGGGACACCGTCGCCTCGCCAAAACGCGCGAGCAAGGGCCCCAGGGCCAGTACCGATGCCCGCATCGTCTTGACCAACTCGTAGGGCGCTTCGGGCGAACTCAGGCGACTGGCGTCGATGCGCACGGTGCCATCGTCTCCTCGCTCCACCTCGACCCCCATGTTCCGGATCAGCTTGAGCATGGTCGCGACGTCTTGCAGGCGCGGCACATTGGTCAGGGTAACCGGCTCGGCCGTCAGCAGCGCAGCGCAAAGCTCGGGCAGCGCGGCATTCTTGGCGCCGGAAATCCGGACTTCACCGTGGAGTTGCTTGCCACCGCGAATCAATAACTTATCCATGAAAGCTCAAGTGAGGTTGCAGCCGCCCGTCCGGCGGCCATTATTCGGGCAGTGCCGCCCATTCGGCCGGCGTAAAAGTCTTCATCGACAAGGCGTGCACTTCGTCGGTGTGCATTCTCGCACCCAGCGTGGCGTAGACGCTCTGGTGCCGCTGGATGAGGCGCTTGCCTTGGAACTCCGTGGACACGATGGTCGCGTACCAGTGGCGGCCATCGCCCTCGAGTTCGATGTGCTCGCAGGCCAGGCCGCCGGCGATGATGGATTTGAGTTCGTCCGCTGTCATTTCAGTAGTCTATGGCGCCAGGCGCCGTTCGCGGCACAGCCGCTTTTGCGGGGAGTCATCTCATCCGCGGATTTTGTAGCCGATGCGCAGCAGGTGCACGGCAATGGCGCTAACCACCAGCAAGGCCGATCCCACTATGCCCAAGCTCAGCCATGGCGAAACATCGCTGACACCGAAGAAACCGTAGCGAAACCCGTCGATCATGTAAAAGAACGGATTGAGGTGGCTCACGCCCTGCCAGAACACCGGCAGCGAGTGGATTGAATAGAACACGCCGGAGAGAAAAGTCATCGGCATGATGATGAAGTTCTGGAAAGCCGCCATCTGGTCGAACTTCTCGGCCCACAGCCCGGCGATCAACCCCAGCGCGCCGAGCATGGCGGCACCGAGCACGGCAAATACCAGGATCCACAACGGCGCCACAAAGCTGAGCTTGGCAAACCACGCCGTCACGATGAATACGCCGGTGCCGACCGCCAGCCCGCGCGCCACAGACGAGCCCACGTAGGCGAAAAACCAGCTCCAGTGCGAAAGCGGCGTGAGCAGCACAAACACCAGGCTGCCCATGATCTTGCTCTGGATCAGCGAGGATGAACTGTTGGCGAATGCGTTTTGCAACACGCTCATCATCACCAGGCCCGGCACCAGGAAGGCGGTGTAGCTGATCCGGTCGTAAACCTTGACGTTGCCTTCCAGCACATGGCCGAAGATCAGCAGGTACAGCACCGCGGTCAGCACAGGGGCCGCCACGGTCTGGAAGCTCACCTTCCAGAAACGAAGAACCTCTTTATAGAACAGAGTCTGCCAACCGGTCATGAATTCATCTTTCAAACCGCCACCGGCAGCGGCTTACTGTGGTCGGCCGTCATAACGTCGAGGAACACGTCCTCCAGATCCGCCTTGCGGATTTCCACGTCTTCGGCATGCAGGCCGGCTTCGCGCACAGCTGCCAGGTATTGTTCGATTTCATGGGCGTTATGTGCGGGAAACTGCACGATCCGACCCGTAATGCGCGCACGCTCGGCCAAGTGCCGAGGAAGTTCGCTATCGATCTTGAAGCGCAACACATTGCTGGACGCTGCCTTGAGCAGGTCGCTGGTGCGCTCCAGCGCCACCACTCGACCCGTCTTGAGCATGGCGATGCGGCTGCACAATGCTTCGGCCTCTTCCAGGTAGTGGGTGGTCAGCAGCACAGTGTGGCCTTGCTTGTTCAGGCGCGCGATGAACTGCCACAGGGTCTGGCGCAACTCCACGTCTACACCGGCCGTAGGCTCGTCCAGCACGATGACCCGCGGCTTGTGGACCAGCGCCTGGGCCACGAGCACGCGGCGCTTCATGCCACCGGACAACTGGCGCATGTTGGCGTTGGCCTTGTCGGCCAAGCCCAGGTTTTCCAGCAACTCATCGATCCAGGCATCGTTGTTTTTCACACCGAAGTACCCGGACTGGATGCGCAAGGCTTCACGCACATTGAAGAAGGGATCGAACACCAGTTCCTGCGGCACGATGCCCAATTTGCGGCGCGCCTTGGCATAGTCAGCCTGAACATCGCTGCCGTGCACCATGACACGGCCGCTGGTAGCGCGGGTCAGGCCAGCCAGGATGCTGATCAGCGTCGTCTTGCCCGCGCCATTGGGCCCAAGCAAGCCGAAGAATTCGCCTTCTTCGATGTCAAAGCTAACGCCGTCAAGGGCACGCAATGCATCGCTTTGCGGGCCACGGGCTGAACTGTAGGTTTTGGAAACGGACTGAAAAGAGATCGCGGGCATGAGAGCCGGCGATTTTAAGGCCTCAGGCCGTTGGCTGCTTGGCCGCGCTCAGGCCGCATGCGCCCTAAAGGGTCGGGAGTACGCCGGTCGAGGCCGGCAAAAGCTCTGCAACGCCGTACAAAGCCGCCAGGCTGCGCAGGCGTTGCGGTAAGCCATGCACTGAAAAACTCTTGCCCATGGCCAAACTTTCACGGCGGCATTCCAGCAGCAATGCGAGAGCCGAAGAATCAAATCGGGTCAATGCGGACGCGTCCGCAATCACCGCCGTCCCAGCCTGAGAACGAAGCCCCTGCACAAGCATGCGCAGGCACGCCGTGGTTTCGCGCTGCGTCAATTCGGCCGGCAACACCAGCATCAGCAACAAGCCCCCGTGACGTGCCCCAGGCTAGCCATGCTCAGCCTTTCTTCGCCGCAGCGTTGGACTTGTTCTTGTCGGCGAGCAAGGTGATCAGGCCATCAATGCCCTTGGTATTGATTTCCTGCGCGAACTGGCTGCGATAGGTTTCGACCAGCCAGACGCCGAGCACATTCAGGTTGTAGATCTTCCAGCCGGCCCCTTCGCCCGGTGTTTTCTCCAGCCGATAGTCAAGCTGGATCGGATCGCCACGGCCTCGAACCTCGGTCCGCACGGTCACATCCTTGTCTTCAGCGGCTGCGCGCAGTGGCTTGATGGTGATGGTCTGGTCACTGACCTGCGCCAACGCGCCCGAATAGGTGCGCACCAGCAGCGTCTTGAATTCGTCCTGCAGGCGCTTTTGCTGCTCCGGGGTCGCCTGACGCCAGCCCGGCCCTACGGCCGACGCCGTCATGCGCTGGAAATTCACGTTCGGCATGATTTTGGAATCCACCAACGCCATGATCCTGGAGACATCGCCGGCTTGCATGCCCTTGTCGGACTTGATGGTTTCCAACACATCAGTCGACAGGCGCTTCATCAGCGCATCTGGCGCCTCGTCCGCAGCCTGAACTGCAAAGGGCGTGGCAAGAGCGCTCGCCGCAATGAAGAATCCCAACAATTGACCGAAATAGAGCCCAAGAAAACGACGATTCATATTTTTCCTTACAACGCGGAGAAATCCGCAGTTCAATTCAACGTGTTGGAACAGCTGAACGCCGACCGGTTCCGCCCGCATGCGCGCTTTTGAAACAGCGTGCAACGACTATTTGGCCGGCGGCTCCGCTTCCTTGGGCTCTTTCGGCTCCTTGCCATCGTCAGGGTCCTCGCCGTCGTACACCTCGGCGCGCCGCAATTGAAGGTAGGCGTCCCGCGTGAAGCTGTATTTGTCCAGCGCCGCCTCGTCGAGCACCGAACTCGCACGCAGCAGGTTGGAGCGTGCATCCACCGCCTTGAGCACGTAAAGGCTGTTCTGCGCCGCTTGATTCTCAATCCCGGAGAGCAGGTTGCCGCGCGCCTCAAGCGGCATTACCGCCGCATCCCGCAAGGTGGACGGTCCAAGCAGGGGCAACACCAAGTAGGGACCTGCCGGCACGCCCCAGCGGCCCAGTGTCTGGCCAAAATCTTCCTTGTGCCGCTCAATTCCCATTTCGCCAGCCACATCCAGAATGCCCGCCAGCCCAAAGAAGGTATTCACGTTAAAGCGCATGAAGGTTTCAGCCGCCGCCTGCACCTTGAGCTGCAGCAGGTTGTTCGCGGCAGACCACAGGTCACCCAGATTGGCGAAGAAATTGCTCACGCCGGTACGCACCAGTGGAGGCGTCACGCGCTTGTACACCGTGGCGACCGGCTTCAGAAAGGCACTGTCAACCACCTCGTTGAACTGGGAAACGTTGCGGTTGAGCGGCTCCAGTGGATCGCGTGGATTGGCCGTCGGGCCGGTGGCGCAACCGGACATCAAAACAAAAGCCACCAAGGCGCAAGTCATGCGCCCGCAGCGGGCCATCTTTTCAATGGCGAATGGACTCAAGAAACTGTTCTTCATTTTTTGCTTGCAGATGCCGGGGCCGCGGGTCCGTCGGCCGCCTTGCTGTAAAGGAATTGGCTGATCAAATTTTCCAGTACGACGGCCGACTGCGTGGTGCCGATCGTGTCGCCCGCCACGAGAGTCTTCTCGTCGGCGCCTGCCTCGATGCCGATGTACTGCTCCCCGAGCAACCCGCTGGTCAGGATTTTCAGCGAACTGTCCTTGGGAAAAGCGTAACGGTTTTCCATCGCCAGGGCCACTTTGGCTTGGAACGATTTATCGTCGAACGTGATGGATTCCACACGTCCCACCACCACGCCGGCACTTTTCACCGCTGCCCTTGGCTTCAAGCCGCCGATGTTGTCGAACTTGGCCGTGAGGCGGTAGCTGGACTGCAGATTCAGGCTCAACAGGTTGGCCGATTGCAGCGCCAGGAACAGCAGCGCTGCACCACCGATCAGCACGAACAAGCCTACCCAGAAATCATTTTTTGAACGTTGCATCAGAGCTTCCTCAAATACTGAACATCAGCGCGGTCAGGACAAAGTCCAATCCCAGCACCGACAGCGAAGCGACCACCACTGTACGCGTCGTCGCGCGCGACACGCCTTCCGGTGTGGGCTGCGCCTCGAACCCTTGCAGCAAGGCAATGAAGGTCACGGTAAAGCCGAACACCACGCTCTTGAACACGCCGTTGCCGACATCGCGCCAGACATCCACGCCGCCTTGCATCTGGCTCCAGAACGCGCCGGGGTCGATGCCGATCATCAGCACGCCGACCACCCAGCCACCCACAATGCCGACCGCGCTGAACACCGCAGCCAGCAGCGGCATGGTGATGACGCCGGCCCAAAAGCGCGGGGCCAGGATGCGGCGCACGGGATCGACCGCCATCATTTCCATCGCACTGAGCTGCTCGCCAGCCTTCATCAAGCCGATCTCGGCCGTAAGCGAAGTGCCCGCGCGTCCGGCGAACAACAACGCTGTGACCACAGGCCCAAGTTCCCGCACGAGACTTAACGCAACCAGCAGGCCCAGCGCCTCGGAAGAACCATAGCGCTGCAGGGTGTAGTAGCCCTGCAAGCCGAGCACGAAGCCGACGAACAGGCCCGAGACGGTGATGATGGCCAGCGAATAGTTGCCCAGAAAATGGATCTGGTCGCGCACCAGGCCAAAGCGCTTGAACGAGGTGGCGAACAAAGCGATCAGCCGCACGAACATCCGCGCGCCATGGCCAAGGTCGGCAAGCTTGCCACGCGTGGCAAAGCCGACATCCGAAGGGCGGTACCAGCTCATTGCCGCGCCCCCAACCCCGCGCCAAAGTCCTGCTCCACGCTCACACCGGGGTAGTGAAACCGTACCGGCCCATCAGCCTGCGCATGGACAAACTGGTGAACCAGCGGGTCGTCACTGTGCCGCACCTCGTCGGGCGTGCCCTGGGCTGCGATCTTGCCGTTGGCCAGCACGATGACTTTGTCTGCGATGCGAAAGGTTTCTTCAAGGTCGTGCGAAACCACGATGCTGGTCAATCCCATCGCATCGTTGAGCTGGCGGATCAGGCTTGCCGCGGTGCCCAGCGAGATCGGGTCCAGCCCGGCGAACGGCTCGTCGTACATCACGAGATCGGGATCGAGCGCGATCGCACGTGCCAGCGCCACGCGGCGCGCCATGCCACCCGAGACCTCCGAGGGCATGAGGTCGCGCGCACCGCGCAGGCCAACAGCGTTGAGTTTCATCAACACGATGTCGCGGATCAAGGCTTCAGGCAGGTCAGTGTGTTCTCGCAAGGGAAAGGCCACGTTGTCGAATACGCTCAGGTCGGTGAACAGGGCGCCAAACTGGAACAGCATGCCCATGCGGCGACGCACGGCATACAGGGCTGCCTGGTCCATGCCGCCGACGTCCGCACCGTCAAACAGCAGCGCGCCCTCTTGTGCCCGGTGTTGGCCGCCGATCAGGCGCAGCACCGTGGTCTTGCCGCCGCCGGACGCACCCATCAGCGCCGTGACCTTGCCGCGCGGCACCGTCAGGCTGACGCCGTCCAGGATCACGCGCTCCCCGTACCCGAAGGTGAGGTCGCGCAACTCGATCAGTGCATCAGCGTTGTCTTGGTCCATAAAACAAAAAAGCCGGACGGCGCCCGGCTTTTCGATGATAAGGGATTCAGGTAAACCCGCAGGCCACCTATCTGGGCAGGTCGCTGTACCCCATCAGGAACTCATCCACCGCGCGCGCGGCCTGCCGGCCCTCGCGAATCGCCCAGACCACTAGCGACTGGCCACGGCGAATGTCGCCGGCGGCAAAGACCTTGGGCACATTGGTCACGTAACCACCGGTAAAGTCTGTGCTGGCCTTGGCATTGCCACGCGCATCCTTTTCCACGCCGAAGCCTTCGAGGACGGTTCCGACCGGGCTGACAAAGCCCATCGCCAGCAGCACGAGGTCGGCCTTGAGCAGTTGCTCGCTGCCGGGAACCTCGACCATCTTGCCGTCTTTCCACTCGACACGAACGGTCTTGAGGCCGGTGACCTTGCCCTTTTCGCCGATGAATTCCTTGGTGGCGATCGCAAACTCGCGCTCGCAACCTTCTTCGTGGCTGGAGCTGGTGCGCAGCTTGTACGGCCAGTAGGGCCAGGTCAGGTCCTTGTTCTCCTGCTCGGGCGGCATGGGCATGAGCTCGAACTGGGTCACGCTCTTGGCGCCATGGCGGTTGCTGGTGCCCACGCAGTCGGAGCCGGTGTCGCCGCCGCCGATCACGATGACATGCTTGCCTTCCGCACGAATCTGGCCCTTGACCTTGTCGCCGGCGTTGATCTTGTTTTGCTGCGGCAGGAATTCCATCGCGAAGTGGATGCCGTCCAGCTCACGGCCGGGCACCGGCAAATCGCGCGACTGTTCGGCCCCGCCCGTCAGCACCACCGCGTCGAAATCCTTTTGCAACTGCTCGGGCGTGATGGTTTCCTTGGCCCAGTTAATGACCTTGGAGCCTTCGGGCAGCTTGCCGATCATGACGCTGGTGCGAAACGCCACGCCCTCCTTCTTCATCTGGTCGACGCGCAGGTCGATATGCGACTTCTCCATCTTGAAATCGGGAATACCGTAGCGCAGCAGGCCGCCGATGCGGTCGTTTTTTTCGAACAGGGTCACGTCGTGCCCCACGCGCGCCAGTTGCTGCGCGGCGGCCATGCCGGCAGGGCCGGAGCCGATGACGGCCACTTTTTTCCCAGTCCTGTGCTTGGCCGGGCGCGCCGGCACCCAGCCCTCGGCCCAGGCCCGGTCAATGATGGCGTGCTCGATCGACTTGATACCTACCGGCTCGTCGTTCACGTTCAGCGTGCAGGCCGCCTCACAGGGCGCGGGGCAGATGCGGCCGGTGAACTCGGGGAAGTTGTTGGTCGAGTGCAGCACGGCGATTGCGTTTTGCCAGTCGCCACGGTACACCAGGTCGTTGAAGTCCGGAATGATGTTGTTCACCGGGCAGCCGCTGTTGCAAAACGGCGTGCCGCAGTCCATGCAGCGCGCGCCCTGGACCTTGGCTTGTGCGTCATCCAGGCCGATGACAAATTCCTTGTGATGCTTCACGCGCTCGTCGACCGGCTTGTAGCCCTCTTCGATGCGCTCGTATTCCATGAAGCCCGTGATTTTTCCCATGATGCTGTCCTGTCGATGTGCGTTTGTTCTGTTCGTGGAGTGGTCTTACTTGGCCGCGACCGCTTCCACATTGGTCGCAGCCTGGCCGGCCGTGCTTTCGCTGGCGGCCGCCACATCGCGGTCGTGCATTTCGACAAGCGCACGCTTGTACTCGTTGGGAAACACCTTGACGAATTTGCTCCGCGCTTGCGCCCAGTTGTCCAGGAGCTCGCGCGCGCGCTTGCTGCCGGTCCAGCGGTTGTGCTCTTCAAGCATCTTCTTGAGTTGCGCTTCGTCCGTCTGCTTGCGGTGCCAGACAGCCTTGCCCATGCTGGACTGCTGCTCGATCGCGCTGCTGACTTCTTCAAGCGACACCATGGAAGTGTTACACCGGCTGGCGAACTGGCCGTCTTCATCGTAGACATAGGCAATGCCGCCGCTCATGCCTGCCGCGAAGTTGCGGCCGGTCTTGCCCAGCACCACGACGGTGCCGCCGGTCATGTATTCGCAGCCATGGTCGCCCGTGCCTTCGACTACCGCCGTGGCGCCCGAAAGGCGTACTGCGAATCGCTCTCCGGCGACGCCGCTGAAGAAAGCTTCACCAGTCGTCGCGCCATACAGGGCGGTGTTGCCGATGATGATGTTGTTGATGGCAGGGCCACGGAAATCGATGCTCGGGCGCACCACGATGCGACCGCCCGACAGGCCCTTTCCGGTGTAGTCGTTGGCGTCGCCGATCAGATACAGCGTGATGCCGCGCGTGAGGAATGCGCCGAACGACTGGCCGCCCGTGCCTTCGAGCTGGATGCGGATGGTGTCGTCAGGCAGGCCCTCGGGGTGCACCTTGGTCACCGCCCCTGACAGCATCGCGCCCAGCGAGCGGTTGACGTTGCGCGCCACCTCGATGAACTGGACTTTTTCGCCCTTTTCGATCGCGGCCCTGGATTTTTCGATGAGCACGAGGTCCAGGCTCTTGTGCAGGCCATGGTCCTGCTCTTCGACATGAAAGCGCGGCACATCGGCCGGCACGTTCGGTTGCGCGAACAGGCGGCCGAAGTCCAGGCCGCTGGCCTTCCAGTGCTCAATGCCCTTCTTCATGTCAAGCAGGTCGGCCCGGCCGATCATGTCGTCGAACTTGCGGATGCCCAGTTGGGCCATGATCTGGCGTACTTCTTCGGCAATGAAGAAGAAGTAGTTGACGACATGCTCGGGCCTGCCGGTGAACTTCTTGCGCAACACCGGGTCTTGCGTGGCCACGCCCACCGGGCAGGTGTTGAGATGGCACTTGCGCATCATGATGCAGCCCTCGACCACCAGCGGCGCGGTGGCGAAACCGAACTCGTCGGCACCGAGCAGCGCGCCGATGGCGACGTCCCGGCCGGTCTTCATCTGGCCGTCGGCCTGCACGCGGATGCGGCTGCGAAGGCGGTTGAGCACCAGGGTCTGCTGGGTTTCGGCCAGGCCGATTTCCCAGGGGCTTCCGGCATGCTTGATCGACGACCAGGGCGATGCGCCGGTTCCGCCATCATGGCCCGCGATCACGACGTGATCGCTCTTGCACTTGGCCACGCCCGCGGCAATGGTGCCAACGCCGACTTCCGACACCAGCTTGACGCTGATGGTGGAGTGCGGCGCCACGTTCTTCAAGTCGTGAATCAGTTGGGCGAGATCCTCGATCGAGTAAATGTCATGGTGCGGCGGCGGAGAGATCAAGCCCACGCCGGGCACCGAGTAACGCAGCTTGCCAATGTAGTTCGACACCTTGCTGCCTGGCAGTTGGCCGCCCTCGCCGGGCTTGGCACCTTGCGCCATCTTGATCTGGATCTGATCGGCCGAGTTCAGATACTCCGCGGTGACGCCGAAGCGGCCCGATGCGACCTGCTTGATCTTTGAGCGCAATGAATCGCCCGCTTCGAGCGCGTAGTCGGCCTCCACCACATCCTTGCCGATCACGTCGGCCAGGGTCTGGCCTTGCCTGATCGGAATGCCTTTGAGCTCCTGCCGGTAACGCGCCGGATCTTCTCCGCCTTCGCCAGTGTTGCTCTTGCCGCCAATACGGTTCATGGCAACGGCCAGCGTGGCGTGTGCTTCGGTGGAGATCGATCCCAGCGACATCGCACCCGTGGCAAAGCGCTTGACGATTTCCTTGGCGGGCTCGACCTCTTCTACGGGAATGGCCTTGGCCGGGTCGATCTTGAACTCGAACAGGCCGCGCAAGGTCATGTGGCGGCGGCTTTGGTCGTTGACCAACTGCGCATATTCCTTGTACGTGTTCCAGTTGTTGGCACGCGTGCTGTGCTGCAGCTTGGCGATCACGTCCGGCGTCCACATGTGCTCTTCACCGCGCACGCGCCAGGCATATTCGCCACCGGAGTCAAGCATGTTCGCCAGCACCGGGTCGTCGCCAAAGGCGGCCTTGTGCATGCGGATCGCCTCTTGTGCGATCTCGAATACGCCGATACCTTCGACCCGGCTGGCGGTGCCGGTGAAGTATTTTTCCACTGTGTCGCTGTTCAGGCCGATGGCCTCGAACAGCTGCGCGCCACAGTAACTCATGTAGGTCGACACGCCCATCTTGGACATGATCTTCGACAAGCCCTTGCCGACCGCCTTGATGTAGTTGTAGATGGCCTTTTCGGCTGACAGATCGCCAGGCAGGCCCTTGTGGATCTCGACCAGCGTTTCCATTGCAAGGTAGGGGTGCACAGCCTCCGCACCATAGCCGGCGAGTACGCCGAAGTGATGCACTTCGCGCGCCGTGCCGGTCTCAACCACCAGGCCGGCCGTCGTGCGCAAGCCTTCACGCACCAGGTGCTGGTGAATGGAAGACAAGGCCAGCAACGCTGGAATCGCCAGCTGCTCCCGGCCAACGCCGCGGTCGCTGATGATCAGGATGTTCTTGCCGCTCTTGATCGCATCGACCGCTTCGGCGTTGAGCGAAGCCAGCTTGGCTTCGACACCCTCGTGGCCCCATGCCAGCGGGTAGGTGATGTCCAGCGTATAGCTGCGGAACTTGCCCTGGGTGTATTTTTCGATGTCCCGCAGCTTGGCCATGTCGTCGAAATCGAGAATGGGCTGGCTCACTTCCAGGCGCATCGGCGGGTTGACCTGGTTGATGTCCAGCAGGTTCGGCTTGGGGCCGATGAAGGACACCAGCGACATCACGATGGCTTCTCGAATCGGGTCGATCGGCGGGTTCGTCACCTGTGCGAACAACTGCTTGAAGTAGTTGTAAAGCGGCTTGTCCTTGGACGAGAGCACGGCCAGCGGGCTGTCGTTGCCCATCGAGCCAATGCCTTCTTCGCCGGCTTGCGCCATGGGCGACATCAGGAACTTGATGTCTTCCTGGGTGTAGCCAAAGGCCTGCTGGCGGTCGAGCAGTTCAACGCTGCTCTTGATGTTGGGAATGGGCAGGCCCGCCACGTCGTCGAGCTTGATGCGCAGGTTTTCAATCCACTGCTTGTAGGGCTTGCTGTTGGCAAGGCTGGCCTTGAGTTCCTCGTCGTCGATCATGCGACCTTGCTCGAGGTCGATCAGGAACATCTTGCCCGGCTGGAGGCGCCATTTGCGCACGATCTTGTTTTCCGGCACAGGCAGCACGCCCGATTCCGAAGCCATGATCACGAGGTCGTCGTCAGTGACGCAGTAGCGCGAAGGCCGCAGTCCGTTGCGATCCAAGGTGGCGCCGATCTGGCGACCGTCGGTGAACACGATTGAGGCCGGGCCGTCCCACGGCTCCAGCATGGCGGCATGGTATTCATAGAAGGCCTTGCGCCGCTCGTCCATCGTCGTGTGCTGCTCCCAGGGCTCGGGGATCATCATCATCACGGCCTGGCTGATTGGGTAGCCAGCCATGGTCAGCAGCTCCAGGCAGTTGTCGAACGTGGCGGTGTCGGACTGGCTGGCAAAGCTGATGGGGTAGAGCTTCTTCAGGTCGGCGCCCAGCACGGGCGAGGACATCACGCCCTCGCGGGCCTTCATCCAGTTGTAGTTGCCCTTGACGGTGTTGATCTCGCCGTTGTGCGCGACATAGCGATAAGGGTGTGCCAGCGGCCACTCGGGAAAGGTGTTGGTCGAGAAGCGTTGGTGCACCAGGCCCAATGCTGAGACGCAGCGCTGGTCTTGCAAGTCCATGAAGTAGGTGCCCACCTGATTGGCCAGCAGCAAACCCTTGTAGACCACGGTCCGGCTGGACATGCTTGGCACGTAATACTCTTTGCTGTGCTTGAGCTTCAGGCTCTGGATCGCCGCGCTGGCGGTCTTGCGGATCACATAGAGCTTGCGTTCCAGCGCGTCCTGCACGATCACGTCGTTGCCGCGGCCGATGAACACCTGGCGCAGGATGGGCTCCTTGGCACGAACGGTCGGCGACATCGGCATTTCACGGTTGACTGGCACATCGCGCCAGCCCAGCAGCACCTGGCCCTCGGCCTTGATCGCTCGCTCCATTTCCTGCTCGCAGGCCTGGCGCGAAGCGTGTTCCTTGGGCAAGAAGATCATGCCGACGCCATACTCGCCGGGCGGAGGCAGTTCCACACCTTGCCGGGCCATCTCTTCTCGATACAGCGCATCGGGCAGCTGGATCAGAATGCCGGCACCATCGCCCATCAGTTTGTCGGCACCCACGGCACCACGGTGGTCAAGGTTCTCGAGGATCTTCAAGCCCTGCTCCACGATGGCATGGCTCTTCTCGCCCTTGATATGCGCCACAAACCCCACGCCGCATGCGTCATGCTCGTTGGCAGGGTCGTACAGACCGGTTTGTTGCAAGTATTGTTTTTCGGCAGCCGTAGTCATGGCGCACTCCTATGGGTTTTCGCAGGGATCACTAGCATAGTGCACTGCAACAACAATGCCAAGCAGATTAATTGGGGTCAGATTCCAATTAATTCTTGATTATATAAATCAGGAATTAATTAGGGACACATTGAAAATAGGAGCAGTAATCCATTGCAATGCTTGAAAGAACTGCGATTCGCTGCGAATTATGTACTTGACAAACGCAGATTAAACGCCCATACTTCAGCCATACCGAAAGCAAATCATGGCCGAAGCAATCCTCAACCTGCCGCAATTTCACAACGAAGAAGCCGCCCGCGCGCATCTGGAAGCGATTCGCTGGCCCAATGGCCCGGTCTGCCCGCACTGTGGTGGCGCGGACCGCCAAAGCCGCATCGAAGGCCAAAGCGCCCGCGCCGGCCTGCTTTTCTGCGGCCACTGCCGTGAGCAGTACACCGTGACGGTCGGCACCGTTTTCGAGCGTTCCAAGATCCCGCTTCACAAGTGGGTGATGGCTACGCACCTGATGTGCGCATCCAAGAAAGGCATTTCCTCAAAGCAACTGGAGCGCATGCTGGGCGTGACCTACAAGACAGCCTGGTTCATGAGCCACCGCATCCGCGAAGCCATGAAGACGGAACCCGAAGGCCTGCTCGGCTCTGGCGGTGGCACCGTAGAGGCCGATGAAACCTACTGGGGCAACACCAAGCAATCCAAGATCGGCAAGCTGTGGGATGCCAAGGGCGGCCACGTCCACAAGGAACAGATTATTTCGCTGGTGCAGCGCGGCGGTACCGTGCGCTCTTTCCACGTCCAGACCCTTACCCCGGCTTCGCTGAAAGAACTGCTGGCAAAGAACATCGCCAAGGATGCCAACCCTGCACACCGACGAATCAGGCTTGTACAAGGCGCTAGGCAAGGGCTACGCCACGCATGAGCGCGTGAACCACTCCAAGAAGGAATACTCGCGCGGCGCCGTGACCACAAACACCGTGGAAGGCTTCTTCTCCATCCTCAAGCGCGGTCTGATCGGCACCTTCCACCATGTTGGTGAACAGCACATGCAGCGCTACGTGACCGAGTTCGATTTCCGCTACAACACCCGCACCGCTCTGGGTTACAACGACATGGACCGCACTACCCTGGCGTTGAAGGGCATCACCGGCAAGCGCTTGACCTATCGGCGGGTTAACGGCCAACAAGCCGACTAAATACGAACGATTGCTTTCAAAGCTGCTTCGGATTTAGAGAACGCAAATACCGGAACCTGCGTCACTCCAAGCAGGTTCAGGTCTGATGACTGCCACTCTTCGGTGTCATCATAAACAATACTTTGT
>DATILI010000149.1:0-7304 GCA_035476635.1 Burkholderiaceae bacterium
TGCGTCCTGAAAAACGGCCCGCAGGCAAGACGGGCGCGGCCCCCGCAGAATCTTCCGTGGTCATAACGTCACCTCGCTTCAAAAATGCAAGCCGGCGGCTCAGGCGCCGGCCACGCTACCGCCTTCATGGCTGTCATGCAACCACCCTGCCTCGCACCATTCCTGCAACAACGCAAGGGCGCCAGCGCTGCCGCGCTGCAGTGTCCTGGTATCCAGGCGGCGCTGGTCGGCGAGCTGCCGCATGAGCGCGGCGTCGCGGCCCGAGGCCCGGTAGCTCTCGCCGTTGATGAAGACATGGTGGGCATCAAACATCATGCGCGTTCGGCGGTCCAGGACGACGCTGCGCATCACGGAAGGTGCGCGCACCGGATCAAACCAGACGTTGTCCTTGGGCTCGGTCAAGTACTCACCCAAGGCGCGCGGCAGCGATCGCGGGTCTTTGAACACATCCATCAGCGCATCGTGCGCGTAGGCCAGCAGAGCCGGTGGAATCTCGCCGGGCTGGCCGGTGGCGGCCTGGCCCGGGTCGCGGTAGAGCGGGCTGCCCGCCGCGTCGACCACATCTTCTACCATGCGCGGCAGCAACTCGCGCGCGAGTTCCGCACGCTGTGGTGCTCGAAAGCCGATCGAGTAAGTCATGCATTCACCAATGGCTTCGCCGTCATGGGCGTAGCGCGGCGGCAGGTACAGCATGTCGCCGGGGTCCAGCACGAACTCCTCTTCCGGTGAAAAATTTGCCAGTATCTTGAGTGGCACGCCCCGCTGCAGCCGCAAATCTTTCTGGCGGCCAATGCGCCAGCGACGCTGGCCATGCGCTTGCAGCAGGAACACGTCATAGCTGTCGAAATGGGCGCCCACGCCGCCACCATCGGTCGCGTAGCTGATCATCAAATCGTCCATGCGAGCCTCCGGGACGAAGCGGAATTGCTGCAGCAGTTTGTGCACGCCCTCGTGGTGCAGGTCGACGCCTTGCACCAGCAAGGTCCAGTCGCGCTGCTTCAGCGGCGGCAAGGCGCGGCGCGGCATAGGGCCACCGCGGCGCAACTGCCATCCCTTGGAGCCACGGCTGACCACGCGCGATTCCACCTCGTCGCGCGCGGCCAGTGCGAACAGCTCGACACGGTCCAGCAGCGCCTTGAAGCCGGGAATGGCCTGGCGTATCACCAAGGGCTTCTTTTGCCAGTGGCGTTTCATGAATTGCTCTGGGTTCAAGGATCCCAGCAGCGGGAGCGGCTGCTTCACGTCCATGTGTTGTCCATCGAGGGTTCCCTACTATTGGCGAAGCCATGCTTCCAAACTGCGACAATTCTCCTATGGAAATCACTCAACAATGCGTGGTCGGGCTGACTTGGACACTCAAGGACACGCTCGGCGATGAACTCGACGTGCTGGACGCACCGGTCGAGTTTTTGGTGGGCGGCGACGATCTGCTGCCCAAGATAGACGAGGCCCTGCAGGGCCATGGGGTGGGCGATGCAGTGGACCTGCATCTGGAGCCCGAGGAAGCGTTTGGCGACTACGACGACCAGCTGGTCTTTCTGGAGCCGCGAACGCTATTCCCCAAGGAACTCGAAGAGGGAATGACCTTTGATGGCGGCGCATTGCCGGCCGGCTGCAGTGCAGACGCCCCGAAGGACGCGCTGTACACCGTGACAGAGATTTATCCGGAGCATGTGGTGCTCGACGGCAACCACCCGTTGGCCGGCATTGCCCTGCGCCTGCACCTCAAGGTACGGGCAGTGCGCGAAGCCACCGCCGAGGAAGTCGGCCGTGGTTCCGCAGGCAGCGGGTTCTTCAAGGTGCAGACGCAGGCGCCGGGTAGCGACTTGCTGCACTGAGCGCCGAATCAGGCGCTTCAGTCCGTAGATTTCAGGCCCGGAAGATCTGGCCGTTTTCTATGCGAACTCTTTCGCCAATGGCCAGGTTCGTCGGCCCTACGTCATACGTACGCCAGTCGCCCCGGTCTGTCTGCAGGGTAATGCGATGAACCGCATGGGAATCGTCGCGGCCCTTGTCGATGCGGTTGCCCAGCACCGCGCCGCCGACGGCGCCCAGGATGGTGGCTGCTACGCGCCCCGAGCCGCCACCGATCTGGCTGCCCACGGCGGCGCCGGCGACACCGCCGATGACCGTGCCAAGCGTGCCGCTTCCGGGGCTGCTGCCCGGATTCACGACCTGGATATTGGTCACGCGCCCGTACTCGACGTAATAGCTCTGCGTTCCCGCTGGATAGGTATTCGCCGCCGGGCCCTGCGAAATGGGGTAGTTGGGGTAGTTGTTGGGGCCATAGGGGTCACTGGTGCCACAGGCCGTGAGGGCGGCGGCGGCGACGGCAGCGCTGGCCAGCGAAATATAGCGTGAGTGCTTGAGCATGGAGTTCTCCTTGGTGGTGGGCATTGACTTGCCACACTCGCATTTGACGACCTCCCGGGACGCGCGACGCCCAGCCGAGACCGCGCCTTGGCGTAGGAAAAAGTCCCCATCTCCGTAGGAAAAGGCAGGCGACAGGGCGTATGGGGTCAGGGCGGCCTCAGCCCTTGCCGGTCGACCCGTAGCCGCCCTCGCCGCGCGCGCTCAACGGAAACTCGCTCACCACATTGAACTGCGCCTGCACCACCGGCACGATAACCAGTTGCGCGAGGCGCTCCATGGGCTGCAGGGTAAAGGCCACGTCACTGCGGTTCCAGGCGCTGACCATGAGCTGGCCCTGGTAGTCGCTGTCGATCAGCCCGACCAGGTTGCCCAGCACAATGCCGTGCTTGTGGCCCAGGCCAGAACGCGGCAGGATCAGAGCGGCATAGCCCGGGTCCTTCAAATAGATCGCAATGCCCGTGGGCACCAGCCGCCAGGCATTGGCCTCCAGGGTCAGCGGGCTGTCCAGGCAAGCCCGCAGGTCCAGGCCGGCGCTGCCGGGTGTTGCATACGCGGGCAGCTGGTCGGCCATGCGCGGGTCGAGGATTTTGACGTCGATTTTCATTTCTTCTTGAGCCCAAGCCGCATGCGGCTGTCAATTTCTGCGATCAATTGGCGAGCCAGCTGGAGCTTGCTCGCACGCGGCATTTCCCGCACGCCCTGTTCGTCGACCAGCAGCAGCACGTTGTCGTCCTGCCCAAAAGCGGTCGGGCCGATGTTGCCCACCAGGAGCGGAATACCTTTGCGCGCGCGCTTGGCCTGTGCATGCGCCACGAGGTCGTGGCTTTCGGCGGCAAAGCCGACGCAAAACAGCGCACCGCTCTTGGCCCGCTGGCTTTGCGCCAAGGTATGCAGGATGTCGGGGTTTTCAGTGAAATGCAGCACCGGCGACCGGCCGCTGCCGTCCTTCTTGATCTTTTCCCCGCTGGGCGCCGCCGGCCGCCAATCGGCCACCGCGGCGGTGGCGACGAAAACCGTGGCGCTCTCAGCGGCGGCGACGCTGGCCTGCAACATGTCCTGCGCCGACTTCACATCCACGCGGCGCACACCGCGCGGCGTCGGCAAGCTGACCGGCCCGGCCACCAGGGTCACTTCGGCGCCGGCCTCGCGCGCCGCGCGCGCCACCGCAAAACCCATCTTTCCCGACGAATGGTTGGTCACGCCGCGGATCGGGTCGATGGCCTCGAACGTCGGCCCTGCCGTCACCAGCACGTGCTGGCCTGCCAGGCGCTTGGGCTGAAAGAAGGCGATCACGTCCTCCAGCAACTCCGCGGCCTCCAGCATGCGGCCATCGCCGGTTTCGCCGCAGGCCTGCAGGCCGTTGCCGACACCCAGAATGGTCGCGCCATCGACCTGCAGCTGCGCCATATTGCGCTGCGTGGCCGGGTGCGCCCACATCTCGCGGTTCATCGCCGGCGCCACCAGCAACCGCACTTCGTGCAGGGGCCGGGCCAGGCATAGCAGGCTAAGCAACTCGTCGGCCCGGCCCTGCACCAGCCGCGCGATGAAGTCGGCGCTGCAAGGGGCGATCAAAATCGCGTCGGCTTCACGGCTCAGGTTGATGTGCGGCATGTTGTTGGGCTCGCGCTTGTCCCACTGCGAGCCGTAGACCGGCCGGTTGGACAGGGCCTGCATCGTCACCGCGGTAATGAACTGCTCGGCAGCCTCGGTCATCACCACCTGGACGGTGGCCCCCTCCTTGATCAGCCCGCGGCAAAGTTCTGCGGACTTGTAGCAGGCTATACCGCCTGAAAGCCCAAGGACAATGTGTTTTCCGTCCAAATCATTCATTCGCCGGAATGTATCAGACGGGGTCACAACTATAATCTCGCTTTACCACCTCCCCGGGATTACTCCCGACCCTGACATGACCAAATTTGTCTTCGTCACCGGCGGTGTGGTGTCCTCCCTTGGCAAGGGAATCGCCTCAGCCTCCCTCGCTGCGATTCTGGAATCGCGGGGCCTCAAAGTCACCCTGATCAAGCTCGACCCCTATATCAACGTCGACCCGGGAACGATGTCGCCATTTCAACATGGCGAAGTATTCGTCACCGACGACGGTGCGGAAACCGACCTGGATCTTGGCCACTATGAGCGTTTCATCGAAACGCGCATGCGCAAGACCAACAATTTCACCACCGGCCGGATCTACCAGTCGGTGCTGGAAAAGGAACGCCGCGGCGACTACCTGGGCAAGACCGTGCAGGTGATTCCGCACGTGACCAATGAAATCCAGGAGTTCATCAAGCGCGGCGCCGGCCTCATTGCGCCCCAGGGTGAAGACCCCAGCACATTCACGCCAGAGCCGGTGGATGTCGCCATCGTCGAGATCGGCGGCACGGTGGGCGATATCGAATCCCTGCCCTTCCTCGAGGCTGCGCGCCAGATGAGCCTGCGCATGGGGCCGAACAACTCGGCCTTCGTGCACCTGACCTACGTGCCCTGGATCGCCGCCGCCGGCGAGCTCAAGACCAAGCCGACCCAGCACACCGTGCAGAAGCTGCGCGAGATCGGCATCCAGGCCGATGCCCTGCTATGCCGTGCCGACCGCCGCATCCCGGAGGACGAACGCGCCAAGATTTCGCTGTTCACCAACGTTGCCGAATGGGGTGTCATCTCCATGTGGGACGTGAACACCATCTACAAGGTGCCGCGCATGCTGCACGAGCAGGGGCTGGACGGCCTGATCTGCGACAAGCTGCGCCTGAACACCCCGCCTGCCAGCTTGAAACGCTGGGACGAGCTGGTGTACGAAACCGAGCACCCGCAAAAAGAGGTTTCGATCGCCATGGTCGGCAAATATGTCGATCTCTCGGACAGCTACAAATCGCTCAACGAGGCGTTGCGCCATGCCGGCATGAAAAACCATGCGCATGTGAAGATCGATTATGTCGACTCCGAGACCATCAGCGAAAGCAGCGTTTCGCAACTGGCCAAGTACGACGCGGTACTGGTACCCGGCGGCTTCGGCAAGCGTGGCATCGAAGGCAAGGTCAGCGCGGCGCGCTTCGCCCGCGAAAACAAGGTTCCCTACCTGGGCATCTGTCTGGGCATGCAAGTCGCCACGATCGAGTTCGCACGCCATGTTGCCGGGCTGAAAGACGCCAACAGCACCGAGTTCGAGCCTGGTACCCCGCACCCCGTGATCGCGCTGATCACCGAGTGGAAAGACGCCGACGGCACCATCAAGACCCGCAACGAGAACTCCGACCTGGGCGGCACGATGCGCCTGGGCGCGCAAAGCTCGGACGTGACGCCGGGCACCTTGGCGCACCAGATCTACGGTGGCGTGGTGACCGAACGGCACCGCCACCGCTATGAAGCCAACGTGAACTACCTCGATGCACTGCGCAAGGCCGGGCTGGTGATTTCCGCCCTGACCCAGCGCGAGCAACTGACCGAGATCGTCGAGTTGCCGCATAGCGTGCATCCGTGGTTCATGGGCGTGCAATTTCACCCCGAGTTCAAGTCCACGCCGTGGAACGGCCACCCGTTGTTCAACGCCTTCATCAAGGCCGCGCTGGACCACCAGGCCACGGGCAACAAATCTCTGAAGGCAGTCGCATGAAACTCTGCGGATTCGACATCGGCCTGAATCAGCCATTCTTCCTGATCGCCGGGCCCTGCGTGGTCGAGTCCGAGCAATTGCAGATGGACACGGCCGGCACCTTGAAGGAAATCACGTCCGCCTTGGGTATCCCGTTCATCTTCAAGAGCAGCTACGACAAGGCGAACCGCTCCTCGGGCACGAGCTTCCGCGGCCCGGGCATGACCAAAGGCCTGGAAATCATGGCCAAGGTCAAGAAGGAGCTAAACCTGCCCACGCTGACCGACGTGCACACCGAGGCCGACATCCCGTTCGCCGCCGCCGTCGTGGATGTGCTGCAAACCCCCGCCTTCCTGTGCCGGCAGACCGATTTCATCCGCGCCGTGGCGCAATCGGGCAAGCCGGTGAACATCAAGAAGGGCCAGTTCCTCGCACCAGGCGACATGAAAAACGTGATCGACAAGGCGCGTGCCGCCGCGAAGGAAAAGGGCTTGCCCGAGGACAGCTTCATGGCCTGCGAGCGCGGCGCGAGCTTCGGCTACAACAACCTCGTCTCCGACATGCGGTCGCTCGCGATCATGCGCGACACCGGTGCGCCCATCGTGTTCGATGCCACGCACTCGGTGCAGTTGCCCGGCGGGCAAGGTACGAGTTCGGGTGGCCAGCGCGAGATGGTGCCGGTACTGGCGCGCGCGGCCGTGGCTGTCGGCATTGCCGGCCTGTTCATGGAAACGCACCCCGACCCGGCCAAGGCCCTGTCCGACGGACCCAACGCCGTGCCGCTCAAGCACATGAAGGCGCTGCTGGAGACTTTGCTCGCGCTGGACCGCGTGACCAAGAAGAACGGTTACCTCGAAAACAACTTCATTGCCTGAAACAAGATGCCCAGTGCTTACATCATTGCCAACGTCACAGTTACGAACCCGGAACAATACGAAGAGTACAAAAAGCTGTCTACCATCGCGATGAAGGCCCATGGGGCCGAAGTCTGCGTGCGTGGCGGCAAGGTGGAAGTGCTCGAAGGCGACTGGGCTCCCAGCCGCCTGGTCATGCTGAAGTTCCCCTCTGTAGAGCAGGCCAAGGCCTTCAACGACTCGGTGGAGTACGCCGCCGCGCGCAAGTCGCGCCAAGGTGCTGCGGTCATGCGCATGATCGTTGTCGAAGGCGTGTGAACAGTTTTTTTATCTTGAGAGACGGAACTAAAAATGAGTGCAATCGTTGACATCGTCGGCCGCGAAATCCTGGACTCGCGCGGCAACCCCACCGTGGAATGCGACGTGCTGCTGGAATCGGGCACGATGGGCCGCGCCGCCGTGCCTTCAGGCGCGTCCACCGGCTCGCGCGA
>DATILI010000150.1:0-3887 GCA_035476635.1 Burkholderiaceae bacterium
ACACCGTGGTAAAGCCGGCCTTGGGGCCTGACGTGCAGGTCCGAGAGTTGCGCGATGAGCAAGGCGGCCTCCTGTTGCGGTCGGCTATTGCTTACCCTCATTGCGCTCGCGCGGTCTGCCTACCTTGCGCCTGTCCTTCAAACCAAAGGCGCCCCTGATGGCCGCCCCTGGCCGCACCGAAGGATCGCGACGGTCAGCGATTTCCGCGCATCGATGCGCAACGAGATTTGCGAACGCGCGATATTCCGGCGGTATGGGCACGCCCTCGACAGCCATGCCGATTTGGACGGCCATTGAAGCCAATTCTTCGTCTGTGATGTTTTCCATCTCGCCATCATGCACTTGTCTCCGACGCGCATCAACGGAGCGAAAAATCCAGGAGGGGGTATCCGCTTACGTCATTCCGCGTAAGCCAAAGACGGAGCCGCACATGGCCTGGGGGCCCGCCGGCATGCGGCGCTATTCGCGTGACGACCCAGGATGTGCAGCGCAAGGCGTTTCAGGGACTCCTGATGCTGGCGGCGAGAACCCGGCGGTGTTCCTGGTGCGAAGGATGCCTTTGAGCCAGCGGCAAAACTCCCGGCTTGACTGCAGGTGATTGCTCCTGGGATTGACGAATGCGGTGTAGGTAGCCCCCGAATTCACGGGCCTCGCATCGACCGGCACAAGAACGCCAGATCGCAAATGGTCCAGTACCACCAGTTTGGGCGCGACGAGCAACCCGGTCCCGCCGATGGCAGCTGAGACGGCGAGAAACAGGTGGTCGTACATCGCATTCATATGCAGCCGCTGCGGCGCGATGTCCATGGCGGTAGCCCAAAGCGCAAGGGCATCCGGCCGCGACTTGGCACCAATCATGGGCCAGCGATTGACCGAGCCGGCGAGATGTTTCGCAACCACGGCCGGCGCTCCAACGCACAGCAATTCTTCCTGCAACAGTTCCCAGCTTTCGGTATTGGGAACGTTGAGATCGCGCGTAATCAGCACATCGAATTCATCCCTGGGCTGTGGGGCCGCCAGCGACGTGATGAGGTCGACTTCGATCTGCGTCTTCGCTGTGAACGAGGCAAGCGAAGGGACCACCACCGTCATCGCAAAACTCGGCATGGAGGTCCGCACTCTCAGCCGGTTGTGAATTTGTCCAGTTTGGCAAACCTGCTGCGTTGCCAGTTCGATGGTCGCCAGTGCGTCCTTGATGGCGTCGAAATACTGCGCCCCACTTGGCGTCAACTCGATACCTGATCCCCGTCTATTGAACAGCCGGGTGCCGCTGAGCTTCTCCAGGGTCGCGACATGGCGGCTCAGGGCGCTCTGCGTCACGCCAAGTGCCTGCGCTGCTCGACTAAACGAGCCGTGACGGCTTGCAGCCACGAAAGCACGAATGGCCGTCAGAGGTAGCTCAGAGTTTCTTGGCATGAGTAAAAGTCATCAGGCTTGGAAGTGAAAAGCATGCGCTTGCTGCGCGTGGATGGCGCCGGGACGGCGATTTGCCTAGTATCGGCGCCATTGCTACTCAAAGGGTGTTCACATGAGGTTTATCGATTCCTTGCGAAGGATATACAGCTTACTCATACTTGCCGCGTGCATCGCGCCAGCGTCGGCGGCCGAAGTCGTCCTGTACTCGTCGAACAACGTCGAGACGGTCAACCGCGTTGTTGAGTTGTTCACGAAAGAGCATCCCGGAATCAAGGTGTCCGTGGTCCGCGCCGGGACCGGCGCCCTCATGCAGCGCATCAAGGCCGAGGCGGCCAATCCGCTTGGCGACATCTTCTGGTCCGGCGGCGTCTCGACGATCAATCAGTTCCGCGAGCAACTGGAGCCGTACCTGTCGCCGGACGCGAGCGAGGTGCCGCCCGCCTACCGCAGCCCTACGGGCCAGTGGCTCGGCACCAATGTCCATGTCAATGTCTTGATGTCGAACCTGCGTCAAATCCCCGGCGGGCAATTGCCCAAAGGCTGGGCTGACCTGGCGGACCCCAAATGGAAAGGCAAGCTGGTCGTGCCGGACCCCGAGCGCACCAGCGCCTCTTTTGTTGCGATGTACGGCGTGCGCAAGTACCTGGGCAAGGAAGTCCTCGCCCAGATCGTCCGGAACGCAACCATCGTCGGCACGACTTCCGCTGCCTACGAGGGCGTCGCCAAGGGCGAGTTCGCGGTCGCTGTCACCATGGAATACGCGGCCTACGAATATGTCGCGGGAGGTCTGAAGGAAATCCGCCTGGTCTATCCGGCGGAAGGGACGTTCCTTTCGCCAGAGGGGATGGCGCTGATCAAGGGCGCGAAGCACCCGGCCGAAGCCCGAAAACTCTACCAGTTCCTGGCTTCCAAAAAAGCACAGACGGAGATCTTCAAGACCGCCTATCGCAGGCCGCTTCGCACCGATATCGACGTAAGCAAGCTCGCCGACCTGCCCGCTCTCAGCGGCATCAAGGTCCTGGCCCTGGACGACGGGCAGATGGGCGCGGACCGCGCCCAGTTCCTCGCCGAGTGGCGGGCGATTCTCTCCAATCGCTGATCCGAAAGAACAGCAAGGCGATGAACGTATCTTTTCATGACATCGAGCAGAGCTATGGAGGGCACGCGCTGTTCACCGGCTTCGACCTCACCATCCCCAGCGGAAGCTTCTTCACGCTGCTCGGGCCTTCAGGCTGCGGCAAGACAACCCTCTTGCGCATGCTCGGCGGATTTGTGCGGCCGGACAAGGGGCGCATCTTCTTCGGCGAGGAAGACGTGACTGCGATACCCGTGCATCGCAGGGGCGTTGGCATGGTGTTTCAGGACTATGCGCTGTTTCCCGATCGATCCATCCTGGCGAATGTCCGCTACGGGCTCGATGCGCGCGGTGTTTCGAAAGATGAAGCGCGGGCGCGCGCGATGGCGATGCTCGAACGCGTGGGCCTGCAAAGCATGGCGGAGCGGGCGCCCGCAGCCTTGTCGGGCGGGCAGCGCCAGCGCGTGGCCATGGCGCGCGCACTTGTCATCCAGCCCAAAGTGCTTTTGCTGGACGAGCCGCTGTCCGCGCTGGACGTCAAGTTGCGGGTCGAGCTTCGCACCATGGTGCGCGACCTGCAGCTCGAGGCTGGCATCACCGCGGTGTTCGTCACGCACGACCAGGAGGAGGCGCTCGCCATCTCGGACCAGATCGCGGTGATGGACAAGGGGCGGGTGGTCCAGATCGGAACCCCGCATCAGGTCTACAGCGCGCCGGCCAACGCCTTTGCCGCCGACTTTGTGGGAAGCGCGAACCTGATCGAGATCAGGAAGGAGTTGCCTTCAGCCGGAAGCACACGGCGGCTTCAAGCCGATGGCGACATCGTGTTGCTGACCCACAGCGCGGGCGCGATTGGCGATGGTGCGGCGCTGGCCGTTCGCAGCGAAGAGATCACGCTGGCCGACGATGGGCCGGTCGCCGAAGGCCAGCTGACGGGCGTCATCGAGTCGGCCGAGTTCCGGGGAAGTATCACCGGGTACACGGTTCGCACCGCTGTGGGTCAGATCCGCGTCGACACCTGGTCGGGCCACCAGGGGCACCAGCGTGCGCGCGGCAGCTCGGTGGTCCTGAACCTGCCCAAAGGCTCAGCCTTGGTGGGAGCGCGCTGATGCTTGGCACACTTCGCCGGGATCCGATGTGGCTGGCGCTGGCATTGGCGTCACTTGCCATCCTGGGCGGCGCGCTTGTCTGGCCGCTGGTCTCGATGCTGGGGAAGTCCTTTGTCGGCGACGACGGTTCGTTCGGACTGGCCGGCTATGCCCGCTTCTTCTCCGAGCGTGGTTATCGCGAGGTCTTCCACAACACCGTGATCCTGGGCTTCGTGGTGACGTGTACATCCATGTTGCTGGGCGGAGCGCTCGCTGCCTTGGTGGCCAGGTTCACGTTTCGCCTGGCT
>DATILI010000151.1:0-11408 GCA_035476635.1 Burkholderiaceae bacterium
GCCCGTTTGTAAGTTTGACGAAAGCTTACTCTGAACTTACACTGGAATTTCCATGAGGAGATTTCGATGGCCAAGCACTTGACTCTCCAGGATTTGCAGCGCATCAAGAGGTGGCATGTGGCGCACAAGGCCGATCATCCATTGGAGTACCAGCTGCTGGACGTGGTGCTGATGTTCTGGGTCATGGGCTGGGTCGGCTGGCTGCCGGCCTTCGCTTTCGAGGCGCCATGGGCGTTTCCGCTATGCGCCGTGGCCATGGTCCTGCCGCAGCTGTACGTGCGCTGGCGCGCGCAGGCGCATCGGACGCGGCGTCTCAGGTGTGACTGGCTCGACATCACCGGCTGACCTACAGTGCGGGGATGAACCACCTGCACTGCTTCACCTTCACCGTCACCGACCACGTAGCGCACCTGGTGCTCAATCGCCCCGAGGCGATGAACACCATGCACCCCACCTTCTGGCGCGAGCTGGACGAAGTGCTGAGCACCCTGCACCGCGAGGGCAAGGCGCGCGCGCTGGTGATTTCATCCACCGGCAAGCACTTCAGCGCCGGCATGGCACTGGAAACATTCGGCGGCGAGATTGCCATGGACGACAGCTGCGCCGAAGGCCGCGCCGCCATCTTCGACCTGCTCACCGACATGCAGGCCACCTTCACCAAGCTGGAAACCCTGCGCATCCCGGTGATTGCCGCCATCCAGGGCGGCTGCATCGGCGGCGCGGTCGACATGGTGACGGCTTGCTGCATCCGCTACGCCACGGCCGACGCCTTCTTTTGCATCCAGGAAATCAACATCGGCATGGTGGCCGATGTGGGCACCTTGCAACGCCTGCCCAAACTGATTCCCCTGGGCGTCGTCAAGGAGCTGGCCTACACCGGCCGCCGCCTGGGGGCGCAGCGGGCGCTCGCCCTCGGGCTGGTCAACGAGGTCTTCGACTCGCCCGAAGCCCTGCTCGCCGCCGCACTGCAATGCGCCAAGGAAATCGCGGCCAAGCCGCCCGTGGCGATCTGGGGCACCAAGCAGGTCATCCACTACGCGCGCGACCACTCGGTGGACGATGCGCTCAAGCAGATGGGCTGGGTGCAGGGCGCGATCTGGAGCAATGCGCATGTGCGCGAGGCGGTGGTGGCGATGAAGGAAAAGCGCGCAGGCGATTTCCCGGACTTGTCCGGGCTCCAGTCTTTTGCACAGCTCAAGCGCCAGCCGTGACGCCGCCGCTGGAATGCTGGCCGCCTCGGCAAGCCGCGTCTATTGCCGCGCGTTGCGCACATTCGCCGGCAGCGCCTGCGGATGGCTGGTGCGAAACGGGTTGATGTCCAGCCCGCCGCGGCGCGTGTAGCGCGCATACACCGCCAGCTTGACCGGCTTGCAGCGCGTCCAGATGTCCATGAAGATGCGCTCCACGCATTGCTCATGGAATTCGTTGTGGTTGCGAAAGCTCACCAGGTATTGCAGCAGGCCGCCCTGCTCGATCTGCGGGCCGCTGTAGCTGATCTGCACGCTGCCCCAATCCGGCTGGCCGGTGACCAGGCAGTTGCTCTTGAGCAGGTTGCTGGTGAGCACTTCGTGCACCGGCTGCTCATGGAAGCTGGCGGTCAACAAATCCGGCGCCGGCGTGTAGCGCGTGCATTCGATATCAAGCCGGTCCAGGCTCAGGCCATCGAACTCGTGCAGCGGCTCGCGGTCGAACAGCTCGGGCAACAAGATCTTCACGCCGATGGAAGCCTGCGAAGGCGCGCCGCGCCAGACCGCCTCGCCGATATCGGCACGCAGGCGCTGCTGCACTTCGGCGGCATCGGCAAAGCGGGTGTTGTTGAAGCTGTTGAGGTAGAGCTTGAAGGACTTGCTCTCGATGATGTTGGCCGACTCGCAGGGGATCATGATGTGGGCCAGCGCCACCTGCGGCTTGCCGCGGGCGTTGAGCCAGCTCAATTCGAATGCGGTCCACAAATCGGCGCCGAAAAACGGCCCCGTGCCCTTGATGCCGATCTCCTCGCGCTTGCCCGCGCGCGGGATGGGAAACAGCAGCGAGGCGTCGTACTGGTCGATGTACGCGGAGACCTTGCCCAATTGCGATTGTTCGGGGGTGTTCATGGCAGCTACGCCGCTTTCAAGTGGGGAAGCAGGGGCTGCAGCAGCCGCTCGACGACACCAGGGGGCAGATCGTGGCCCATGCCTTCAATGCCGACCAGCCTGGCGCCTGGAATGCGCCGGGCCGTGTCTTCACCGCAGGCAAATGGCACCAGCGGGTCGGCCTTGCCATGCAACACCAGGGTCGGGCTTTGCACCTGCGCGAGCTCCTGGGCGCGCGCGCCGTCGGCGGCGATGGCCACCATCTGGCGCAGGGTTCCCACGGGATGGAAGCTGCGGCGGATGCCCAGCAGGATGCGTTCGCGCATCTCGTCCTCGGGAACCGGAAAGGCCGGGCTGCCGATGATCTTGAACAGCTTCACGTAGTGGTTGGCAACGTCTTGCGGCGCCGCGCTGGCCGGCCGGCTCAGCAGCGCACGAAACACCTCGGGCCGGGCCTCAGGCAGGCCGCGCGCGCCACTGGAACTCATGATGCTGGTGAGGCTCAAGGCTCGCCGCGGCGCCGCCAGCGCGACGCGCTGCGCAATCATGCCGCCCATGCTGACGCCGACGATGTGGGCCTTGGCGATGTCCAGTGCATCGAGTACGCCGATCGCGTCCGCCGCCATGTCGCGCAGGCTGTAGGGGGCTTTGGGCGTGAAGCCCAGCTTGTGCTTCAAGCTTGCCCACAGGATGTTGGGCGTGCCCAGGTGGTCGAAGTGCTGGGACAGGCCGATATCGCGGTTGTCGTGGCGCACGACGCGGTAGCCCGCATGCACCAGCGCATCGATCAGCGGGGCGGGCCAGGCCACGAGCTGCATGCCCAGGCCCATGATGAGCAGGACGACCGGGCCGGTGCCGCCGGTGTCCTCCACTTCGATATCAATTCCGTTTGCTCTTATCTTCATAACTTCCAAAGATCATTTTTCAAGGTGAAGCGCCCCAGGGCGCCCTTAGGAGAATTCTCGCTCGCGCAGCCACTTGGTGGCGATCCATTTTTCGCCGGCCAGCACGGGCGCGCCGCCGTGCAGCGTTTTGGTCGAGGGATGGGGCCGCGCATAGCTGAAGAACACGGCATTGCCGCGCTTGGGCGCCACCTGCAGATTCACGTCGGGAAAGGTGGTGCCGCCACCCTTCCCGGGCTCGCTCAAGTACATGACGATGGTGGCCACGCGCTGGCCGCCGCGCTTGAGGATGGTCGACGTACCTGGCTCGGTGGGGTCGAAGTAATCGTAGTGCGGCTTGTACTCCGTACCGGGCTCATAGTGCAGGATTTGCAGGCCCTCGCCATTTTCCATTGGCCAGCCGACCAGCCTGGCGATGCGCTGCTCCAACCTTTGCACCACCTCGTTCTCGCCACGCTTGAAAAACATGCCGCTGCTGGTGCGGTCGGCGTTGACCTCTTCTCCGCCGGTCCTGGTGGCCACGGTCAGCGAGCGTGCCAGCCGCGGCCTGGCGGCCTCGATCAGTGCGTCGCACTCCTCGCCGGAAAGCAGGTTGCCGAACACCACGATGCGCGGATGGGCCATGGCACTGAGCACATGCACCTGGCGGTCGCCCGCGTCAAGGTAAAGCGCCGACTCGTGCAGTGCCGGCTCGGGCACCGTGACGGCCGGCGGCAGGGCCAGCAGCGTCGCCTGCGTTTTCAGGTGGTCGCGCAAGGTGGATTCCAGCGCCTCGGCCGCCACGTCTTCGTTCCAGCCGGAGGCGATCATGGAATCGAGCACGGCCTCGGGGCCGTGGCCGGCCTGGGCCTGCTCCACGATCCACTGGCGCAACTGGGGCGTGATTTGCTGCCCGGTGCTGCTCATGACCGCCTCGTGATCAATCCGCCCTGCGGCGAAAAACCAGCCGCTCGGGTTGGGACACTGCTGCATCGAACGCATAGCCTTCGAGGTCGAACCCCTCAAGCTGGCGCGGCGTGAGGATGCGGTGCGTGATGGCGTAGCGCGCCATCAGGCCACGCGCGCGCTTGGCCATGAAGCTGATGATCTTGTACTGGCCATTGCGGAACTCCTCGAACACGCATTCGACCACGCGCGCCTTCAAGGCCTTGCGGTTGACCGACTTGAAGTACTCATGTGAGGCGAGGTTCACGACCACGGGGGCCAGCTCGGCACGCAGGCGTTTGTTCAGGTATTCGGAAATCTGCGTGCCCCAGAACTGGTAGAGATCCTTGCCGGCGCTGGTGGCGAGCCTGGTGCCCATCTCCAGGCGGTAGGGCTGCATCCGGTCCAGCGGGCGCAGCACGCCATACAGGCCGCTCAGGATGCAGACATGTTCTTGCGCCCAGTCCAGCTCCTCGGGTTTGAGCGTGCGCGCCTGCAGGCCGCCGTAGACGTCGCCGTCGAAGGCCAGCGCTGCCTGCCGGCTGTTCTTCTCGGTGAATCGGGGCCTGAAGGCCTGGTAGCGCGCGGCGTTGAGGGAAGAGAGATTGTCGGACAGCGACATCAATTCGGCGATCTGCTGCGGCGACTTGGGTTTCAGCACGTCGATCAACTGCATCGACTGCTTGACGAATAGCGGCTGCGTGTGCGGCAGCTCGGGCACCGGTGTTTCGTAGTCCAGGGCTTTGGCGGGCGAGAGCAGGAACAGCATGTTTTTTTCGAGAATCCCAACAAAAGAAAAAGGCTTCGCACGGGAAGCCTGGATTATCGCGGCAGCCCACTTGCATGGCGGGCCGGGGAGGTATCAGCGCAGGTCGCTTGCCAGCGAGGCGAGCGCCTCGGCGCCGATGGTCACGTGCGCCGGATAGTTGCGGTGGTCGCAGCCGAGTTTGACGTTCGCGCCCGCACGCACCGCCGCGCACATCTGCGGCGTGAATTCGAAGCGCACGAAGTGCACGGCCGAGGTCTTCTCGTCGTTCTCACGGTCCAGGTCTTCATCGGCGATGGCGTACACGCGCGCATGGCCTTCGACCTCGACGAACATGCGGTCTTCCACGCCGATGAGACGCGCCAATTCGCGCTTGCGCTCGTTCTCGTCGGGGTATTCGATCATCATCGTGGCTTTCCAGTTGCCGCCGTCGGGCATCAGCGGGGCATAGGCCTCGATCTCCTGCAGGATGCCCTCTTCCTCGAATATTTTCTCGATGCGCAGCATCTCCTGGATCTGGTAGCGGATGCTGGTTTCGCTTTCGAACTGCAAGGTGACGTGTTCGCCCAAAGCGACCGAGCGCAGCTTGCGGTGCGCGATGATGGCCGCCTTGTTTTCCTTGCGGTACTTGCTGTAGGCCTCCAGGGTCATGAGGCTGTCGCGGGTGATTTTTCCGGTCAGTTGCATGAATGTCTCTAGTCAGTTGGGGACAGAGCCGAAGGTCTGTCCCGCAAGTTCATTTACCTTAGTCCGTAAGCCTTGCGCACCAGCGTCAGCGGATGCGCCAGGGTGGGTGTGCCCAGCTTGTTGTTCTCAAAGCCCTGGGCGATGTGGTGGCCGCCCAGCGGACAGTCGGAGCTGATGTAGTCGGGCACGCCGGCGTCGCCCTGGCCGGAGCCGGGGTGCTCGGCCATCTTCTTGAACAGCGGCTTGCCGATCTTCATGGCTTGCGTGTGAAAGGGTTTTTTCACGCCAAAGGTGCCGGCATGGCCCGAGCAGCGCTCATTGGTCTGCACGAAGGTGCCCGGCACCATCTTGAGCATTTCCTCGGTCTTCTTGCCGATGTTCTGCACGCGGCCATGGCAGGGAATCTGGTAGCTGATCTTGCCCAGGGCTTGCGGGAACTCCGTCTTCAAAAGGCCGTCGCGCTTGCGGGCCATGAGGTACTCGAACGGATCCCACATCGCTTCCTTGACCAATTGCACGTCCTGCTCCTCGGGGTACATCAGGGGCAGCTCCTGCTTGAACATCAGCGTGCAGCTGGGCACTGCGGAAAGGATCGCAAAGCCGTCCCGCGCATATTTGGCGAGCACGGGAATGTTGGCCTCCTTGCTCTTGTTCACCGAGTCCATGTCGCCCAGCTCGAGCTTGGGCATGCCGCAGCACTTTTCCTTCTCGACCAGCACGTAGGGCACCTCGTTGTGCTCCAGCACCTTGAGCAGGTCGTGGCCGATGCCGGGCTCGTTGTAGTTGACGTAGCAGGTGGCAAAGATCGCCACCTTGCCCGGCGTTTTTTCGCCGTCGCGCACCGCGTGCGCGCCGGACTTGGCCGCACCGGAACGGAATTTGCGCGTGGCGAGCGCCGGCAGCCAGGCGTTGCGGTCCACGCCCAGGACGTTTTCCATCGCGGCCCGCGCCGGCTTGGTCTTGTTCACTGCGTTGGCCACCTGCACCACGACGGGAATGCCGGCGAACTGGCCGTGCACGTCGGTGGAGGCCAGAAATTTCTCGCTGGCCTTCACCTCCCCCTTCTTGAACTTGATGGCCTTGGCGCGCAGCATGGTGTGCGGGAAATCCACATTCCATTCGTGCGGCGGCACATAGGGGCACTTGGTCATGTAGCACAAGTCGCACAGGTAGCACTGGTCGACGACTTTCCAGTAATCCTTTTTGTCGACGCCGTCGACCTCGCCGGTCTTGCTCTCGTCCACCAGGTCGAACAGCGTCGGGAACGAGCCGCACAGGCTCACGCAGCGGCGGCAGCCGTGGCAGATGTCGAAGATGCGCTCCAGCTCATGCAGGGTCGCGCCCTCGTCGTAGTACGCGGGATTCTTCCAGTCGATCGGGTGACGTGTGGGTGCTTCCAGGTTGCCTTCACGTGCGGCCATGTTCTTGTCTCTCTCGTGGGAGTGGTGCTGTGCACTGGGCACCGCAAGCGATGCCCAGCAAACAGGACCCTGGTTCAGTCCACCAGTTCGTTCAAGGCCTTGGTGTAGCGGTTCGCGTGCGAGCGCTCGGCCTTGGCCAGCGTTTCGAACCAGTCGGCCACTTCGTCGTGGCCCTCTTCGCGCGCGGTCTTGGCCATGCCCGGGTACATGTCGGTGTACTCATGGGTTTCGCCGGCCACCGCGGCCTTGAGGTTGTCGCGCGTAGGGCCGATGGGCAGGCCGGTGGCCGGGTCGCCGCATTGCTCCAGCCACTCGAGGTGGCCGTGCGCATGGCCGGTTTCACCTTCCGCGGTCGAGCGGAACAGCGCCGCCACGTCGTTCTGGCCTTCGATGTCGGCCTTGTTTGCGAAGTACAGGTAGCGACGGTTTGCCTGGGATTCGCCGGCGAATGCGGCTTTCAGGTTCTCTTCCGTCTTGGAGCCTTTGAGTGCTGCCATGGGAAATCTCCTAGTGGGTTGACCAAGCTGACTCGTTGCCAGAAGAAAGTGGGGCAAGTCAGCGCTCTTTCTACGCCTCGAACACGCTGTGCGTCAAAGACGATTGCAGCGTAGTCCCGTTAGGGCCCTACGTCTAATTGGCTGCATCAATTCTCATTATTTAGTTTAACTATCGACTAAATACTATCGATATCAATTATCAACAGAAGACAGGCCGGGCCGCAACCGATTGGCAATTCCGGGAAATTACGATACAGTAAATGAATTACGCATTGTTAAATCCCGATCCAAACCGGAGACATCCATGACCGCAGTTTTGAAGAGCGACACCGCACTGCCGGCGCCGGCGCCGATCCACCAGCTTCACCACTACGCCTACCGGGCCAAGGACGCCGAGGAAACGCGCCACTTCTATGAGGACATCCTGGGCCTGCCGCTGTATCACATCATCCAGAGCGACTACGTTCCCAGCACCGGCGAATACTGTCCGTACACGCACTTCTTTTTCCGCCTGCAAGACGGTTCATTCATCGCCTTTTTCGATCTCGGCAACGACGAGGCGGCGCTGCCATCGCCGAATACGCCGCTGTGGGTCAACCATATTTCGTTCCGTGTCGATTCGCAGCAGGCGCTCAGGGACATGAAAGCGCGGCTGGAGGCGCACGGCGTGGAAGTGCTGGGCATCACCGACCACCACATCTTTCACAGCATCTATTTCTTCGACCCCAACGGTGTGCGCCTGGAATTGACGGCCCAGCTGGCCGACGAGTTCCAGATGCTGCAGGAAAGCAAGACCACCCATGCGCGGCTCAACGAATGGACCGCGCGCAAGGAACAGTGGCGCAAAGACCGCGCTTCCGGCAAGGCCGCCGATGCGCTGAAGCCCCAGACCAACGACCGCCCGGAATTCACAGGCACGCCGCCCGCCTGACGAAACCGGGCATCCCGCACGCACCCCTCGCAACCGCCCCGAAGAGCAGGCGCGGCGGGCCGCCCTTTTTGTCGCATCGCCCTGCGACCTTGCTTCCCCGCTATTTCCCCAACGACTTCCCCAGGAGACAAACTTGCACAAGCTGATTTCCCTCACCCGCCGTGTATTGATGCTCGCGCTGCTGGCCACCGCCGCCAGTGCCCAGGCCCAGCCCTATCCGAACAAACCTGTCAAATGGGTCGTCGGCTACCCGGCAGGCGGCGGCACCGACTTTCTGGCCCGCACCATCGCCGCGCAGTTGACCAGCCAGGTCGGCCAGCAGGTCGTGATCGACAACCGCCCCGGTGCGGGAGCGATCATCGGCGCGGACATCACCGCCAAGTCGCCCGGCGACGGCTACACCGTGTTCACCGCCGACAACGGCGTGCTGGTCTACAACCCTGCCCTGTACAAGAAGCTGCCCTATGACCCGGCCAGGGATTTCGCACCGATCGGCCTGATGGCGCGCGCCCCGCTGCTGCTGGTGGCCGCGCCCAACGCCGGCATCAAGGACGCCAAGGAGCTGCTGGCCGCGGCCAAGGCCAGCCCCGGCAAGCTGAGCTACGGCTCGCCCGGCAACGGCAGCCCGCACCATCTGGCGATGGAGCTGCTCAAGAGCCGCACCGGCCTGTTCATCGTGCACGTGCCCTACCGCGGCGCGGCGCCTGCGCTGCAAGACGTGATGGGCGGCCAGATTCCGCTGATGATGGTGGACACCTCCAGCGGCATGAGTGCCATCAAATCGGGCAAGCTGCTGCCGCTCATGATCTTGTCGGGCAAGCGCATTGCCCAGCTCCCCGATGTGCCGACCATGGCCGAGCTCGGCTTCAAGGATGTCGAGGCCTACGCCTGGCAAGGCCTGGTGGTGCCGGCCAGTACGCCCAAGGACGTGCAGGCCCGGCTCACGCGCGAAATGCAGGCGGCGCTTGGCAACGCCGAGGTCAAGAAGAAACTCTTTGAAGCGGCCTGGGACCCGGTGCCCAGCGATGCGAATGCGATGGCCGCCTACACCGCCTCGGAAACCAAGGTCTGGCACAAGCTCATCAAGGAACGCGGCATCACGATGGAGTGATCGATCCAGCTCCCTTGGCACCCACAATCATTCATATACTGCAAAGGAACCAGCATGCAGGAGCCCTCCATGCCATCCGACTACGCCGCCACCTCCTTTACCAACGGCTATGAGTTCACGCAAGGCACGGGCTACAAGTTGCCGGAGTACCCGTTCGTCGAACCCGAAGAGCTGAAGACCGGCAAGGCCAGCCGCCATCCTGTGGTCATCGTCGGCGGCGGCATCACCGGCCTGACCCTGGCCTGCGCGTTGGCGCGCCAGGGCGTTAAGGCGGTGCTGCTGGACGAAGACAACACGGTGGGCGTCAAGGGCGCCTCGTCGCGCGGCATCTGCTACACGCAGAAGTCGCTGGAGATCTTCCACCGCCTGGGCGTCTACCCGCCGATCGCGGCCAAGGGCGTGCAGTGGAGCGTGGGCCGCACCTTTGCCGGCAAGGACGAGGTGTATTCGTTCGACCTGGCGCGGCAAAGCGCCTATACCTTGTCGACCCAGCCGCCCTTCATCAACATCCAGCAGTTCTACATCGAAGGCTATCTGGTCGAGCGCGTCTATCAGCTTGGCCATGTCGACCTGCGCTGGCAAAGCCGCGTTACGGCGTTCACCCAAGACAATGACGGCGCAACCCTGACGGTGCAAACGCCCGCGGGCAGCTACCAGATCGAGGCCGACCATGTGGTGGACGCCACCGGCGCGCGCAGCCCGTTTCGCCAGTGGTGCCAGGCCAGTGTCACCGCCAAGAAGGGCGATGACCGCTGGTGCATTGCCGACGTGCGCTTTACCAAGCACCCGCCGGTGGAGCGCCATACCTGGATCGAGGCGCCTTTCAACGAGAACCGCGCGGTCTGGCAGCACCTGATGGGCGACGAGGTCTGGCGCATCGACTACCAGATGGCGCCCGATGCCGACCCGGCCTACGTGAGCCGTGAGGATGTGGTGCGCGAACGGCTGGAACGCCAGTTCGGCAAGGACGTGGAAGTCGAGATCGTCTGGGTCGGGCCCTACGCCTACCGCAGCGAATGCATCGACAACATGCGCCATGGCCGCGTGTTCTTCATGGGCGACTCGGCCAAGGTGGTCAGCCCCTTCGGCGCGCGCGGCGGCAACACCGGCATCGCCGATGCCGACAACCTCGCCTGGAAGCTCGCCGCCGTGCTGCAGGGACGCGCCACCCCGAGTCTTCTGGACAGCTACCACGAGGAACGCCACGAGGCAGCGCAGCAAAACGTGCTGGTGACCAACCGCACGGCGCGCTTCCTGCGCCCGGCCGACGGCGTGGAGCGGGTGTTTCGCAGCGCGGCCATCAGCCTGGCCAAGCAGCATGTGTTCGCGCGCCAATTGGTCAACACCGGGCGCATGGCGGTGGCCAACCCGTACACCCGCTCCAGCGTTTGCGATGCCACGGGCGGCCAGTCGGTACAGAACGCCGCATTCACCTGGGGCCACGGTACGCCCGGAACGGACGGCACGCCCGCGGGCGCCCAGGGCGTGGTCAACGACCTGCTGCGCTGGGCCAATGGCCGCTTGCTGCTGCTGGTATTCGGCGACATGTCGGCCGACGCCTGCGCGCGCATCAAGCAGCTGAGCTTGAGCGCACCGGTGCGCGCCCTGCAGGTGGTAGGCCCCGATACACGCGCCCAGGCCCTGGAGCATGTGGTCGACCAGAACGCCAAGGGACAAGGCCACCTGCAGGCCGCCTGCCATGTATTCGGCCACGCCTGGGCGCTGGTGCGGCCCGACGGCTACCTGGTGGCCACCGGCGAAGCGGTGGACGGCCATCTGGTTGATGCCATCGGGCAGGCGATGGGAATGTCGTGAGACTTTGCGGGACAGACCGCAGACTGCACAGCAGGCCAGCTCTGTCCTCAACTGACCAGAAAGAGTCGTATGAAAACCACCCTGAACTTCCAGGACGCCGACGCGTTCTACGAACAATTGCTGGACGCCCATGCCGGTCTCACACCGGCGCAGTCCGAGCTGCTGAACGCGCGGCTGATCCTGCTCCTGGCCAATCAGATCGGCGACGGCCGCATTCTCAAGGAGTGCCTGGAGGCGGCCCGCCAGGGCGCTGAAGAGGCTCAGTCCCCCTTGTAGCCC
>DATILI010000152.1:0-19657 GCA_035476635.1 Burkholderiaceae bacterium
GGTGCTGCGAATACCCAGCACCGTCAACAGCAGCGAGCCCAGCAAATGCAGGGCCGCCGTGCCCAGTGCCAGAACATAGCGCTGCTGTTGCAGCATGCCAACGACCTCGGCTGAAAAGCTGGAGAACGTGGTTAGCGCACCCAAAAAACCGGTGACCAGCGCCAGGCGCCATGCCGGGTCCAATTGCGGTACGGCCTGAAACACGGCCACGCACACCCCCACCAGATAGCCGCCCACCAGATTGGCGGCCAGCGTACCCCAGGGAATCAATCCGCCCGGATTGAGCCACAAGGACAGGCCCCAGCGGGCCAGCGCGCCAGCGCAGGCGCCCAGGCAGATGGCGAATACGGACAAGATCAGACCCTTCTCATGGTTTCGCGGAACAATGCAGCCATGACTTTAACCGCCGACGCCCTGGCAGACAGCCACGATTCCGCGTTTCTGGGCATCGTGATGCTGGACACGCAATTTCCCCGCCCGCTGGGCGATATCGGCCATCCGGCCACATTTGATCCGCCCACGCGGCGTGTGGTGCTGGAGCGCGCCTGGCCGAGCGCCGTGGTGCAGTCGGCCGCTGGTCTGCGCGAAGCACAACTGGAAGAGGGCTTTGTGGCCGTGGTGAAGCTCCTGGCCCGCGAGGGCGCCAAGGCCATCACCACTAGCTGCGGCTTTTTGGTGCTGCTGCAGGCTGAGCTGCAGGCCGCCGTGCCGGTGCCGGTCATCACCTCCAGTCTGCTGCAGCTGCCCGCGCTTCTTGGCCAACATGGGCGGGTCGGCGTGCTCACCATCAGTTCAGAAGCCTTGGGGCGCGAGCACCTTCTCGCCGCTGGCGTGCAGGCCGAACGCCTGGACGATGTGGTGGTGCAGGGCGTTGACACCGAAGGCGAGTTTGCGCGCCGCATTCTGGGCAATGAAGCGACGATGGATCTCGCGCGGGCCCAGGAGGACGTGGTCGCCGCGGCCCGGGCCCTGAAGGTGCGCGAGCCGTCGCTCACGCATCTGGTGCTGGAGTGCACCAATATGCCGCCTTACCAGAGCGCCATCGAGCAGGCCACAGGCATGAGGTGCTGGAGCTTGCTGGACGACGAACGATTGTTGGCGCCGTTTCGTTGAGTACGGGGCTACTTCTCCTTGCCCATCACCATGTCAGGCAGGATGGTGACGATCTGCGGGAACACGGTGATCAGCGCGATGCAGAACACCAGGCACATGAAGAAGGGAATGGCGGCACGTGCGATCACGGTGCTGTCCTTGCCCGTCATGTTCTGCAGCACGAAAAGATTGAAACCCACCGGCGGCGTGACCTCGGCAATCTCGACCAGCAGGATCACGAAGATGCCGAACCAGATCAGGTCGAACCCGGCCTTCTGCACCATGGGCAGGACCACGGCTGCGGTCAGCACGATCATGCTGATGCCGTCCAGCGCCGTGCCCAGCACCAGATACACGGCCACCAGCACGGCGATCAGGGCATAGGGCGAGAGCTGCATGCCATTGACCCACTCCGCCAACTCGCGCGGAATCCCGGTGAAAGCCATCGTCTTGGTCAGGAAGGCCGCGCCAGCCAGGATGAACATGATCATGCAACTGGTGCGCGTGGCGCCCATCAGGCCGTCCTTGAAGTTCTGCCAGGTCAGGCTCTTTCCATAGGCCGCAATGGCCAGGGAGCCCAGCACGCCGAATGCAGCGCATTCCGTCGCTGTGGCCCAACCGGCCACCAGCACCCAGACGATGAACACGATGAGCAGCGCGCAGGGAATCAGGTTGCCGGACTTGCGCAGCTTTTCCCTGAAGCTGGCCGGCGGGTCGGCCGGCGGTACTTGCTCGGGATGCGCCAGGCTCCACCAGCCGATGTAACCGGAAAACAGCAGCATCAACAGCAGGCCAGGCAAAAAGCCGGCGAGGAAGATGCGAATGATGGAAGCGTCAGCAGCCACCGCATACACCACCATGGTGATCGAGGGCGGAATCAGGATACCCAGCGTGCCGGCAGTAGCCAAGGAGCCGATGGCGAGGTTTTCGTTGTAGCCGCGGCGCTTGAGTTCGGGCAGGGCCACCTTGGCGATGGTGGCGCAGGTGGCCGCAGACGAGCCCGACACCGATCCGAACACGCCGCAGCCCAGGATCGTGGTGTGCATCAAGCGCCCCGGCACGCGGTTCAGCCAGGGGCGCAAGCCCTCGAACATTTCCTCGCTGAGCTTGGTGCGAAACAGGATTTCCCCCATCCAGATGAACAGCGGCAAGGCGGCCAGTTCCCACGAGGCGTTGGATTCCCAGAAAGCGGAGAACAGGTTCTTGCCGGGCATGGTGGAGGTGAAGAAGGCTTGGCCGATCCAGCCGACGATGGCCAGGGTCATGGCGATCCATACGCCCCCGGCCAGCAGCACCAGCATGATGGCGAGCAGCATGCCGCCCATGAGCAGGGTATCCATTGTTGTTGTCTTTCGTGGTTCTCAAAAGCGCCTGGCTGGCGCTGGCCTTCAGCGGGATTGGCGAGCTTGGTGCGTTAGATGTCCGAGGAAAAATCGCCCTTGGCGTGGCGCTCTTCCACCGCACGCTGGTAGCTGGGCTTGCCGCCGCGCGCCACGGTCACCAGTTCATCAAGCACCGCGGCCAGCAGCAACCAGGAGCCGAGGACAAAGGTGGCCTGCGGAATCCAGATCGGGATCACGACCAGGCCGGTGGCCATCTCGTTGAATTCATAGCTCTCGTAGGTGAACTTGGTTGCCCACCAGGCAAGATAGCCCACGCACACACCGGCCACCGCAAGGCAAAGACTGTCCAGCAATCGCCGCGCCCGCGGCGGGACCGCGTCCAGCATCAGGGTAACGCGCACGAAGTCTCCGTGCCGAAAGGCGTGGGCCATGGCGAAGAAGGAGGCTGCCGCGCACAACCACGAAACGATGTCGTTGACGCCGCTGACACGCAGGTTGAGCTGGCGGCCGACGCCGGCCACGATCATCAGCACGAAGATCAGGAAGACGCAGAAGGCCGCGAGCGCCGCCGCTGCGTTGAAGCTCTTGTCCAGCCAGGAACGCAGGGGGATGGTCACGGTTTTCGGCATGGCCTACTTCTTGGCCCGGGCTTTGTTGTATGCCTCGACGATGGCCGTGCCCTCCGCACCGGCTGCCTTCTGCCAGTCGGCCAGCATGATGGTGCCGACCTGCTGCATGTCGGTCATCAGCTTAGCCGAGGGTTTGTGGATCTTCATGCCCTTGTCGGTTAGAAGCTTCTTGTATTCGTCGTTCTTGGCCTGGCTGACTTTCCAGCCGCGTGCTTCGGCATCGGCAGCGGCTTTGGTTACTGCAGCCTGGGTCGCAGGGTCGAGCGCATTGAAGGCGCGCAGGTTCACGATGACGCCGTTCTTCGGCAGCCAGGCCTGGGTGTCGTACCAGTTCTTGATGTGTTCGTAGGTCTTGGAGTCATAGCCCGTTGAGCCCGAGCTCATGTAGCTTTCCACGACACCGGTGGCCAGGGCCTGGCTGAGCTCGGCGGCCTGGATTTGCACCGGCTGCGCACCAATCAGTTCTGCGATCTTGGCAGTGGCCGGGCTGTAGGCGCGCCACTTGATGCCGCGCAGGTCGGCCACCGAGGTTACCTCGCGTTTGCTGTAAATGCCTTGTGGCGGCCATGGCACGGAGAACAGCATCTTCATGCCCTGTGCCGCCAGCAGCTTGTCCATGGCCGGCTTGGAAGTGTCATACAGCAGCTTGGCATCGGGATAACCGGTGGCGAGGAATGGCACGCCGTCCAACGCATAGATCGGGTTCTCGTTGGCGAAGTTGGCGAGCAGGATTTCGCCAATCTGGGCCTGGCCGCCTTGCACGGCGCGCTTGATTTCGGGCGCCTTGAAGAGCGAGGCATTGGCATGCACCGCGATCTTCAGCTTGCCGCCACTGGCTTTGTCGACATCGGCTGCGAATTGGCTCAGGTTCTCCGTGTGAAAGTTGCCGGCCGGGTAGGCTGCGGGCAGATCCCACTTGGTCTGGGCGAAGGCGGAAGTGCCCAGGGTCAGGGCAGCCGCCAGCACGCCGAGTTTGAGTTTCATGATCTCTCCAAGACAATGATGAAAATGAACGAAGTCGTAAGCATAAATGCAATTCCCGGGCCAACCGCTCCGGTGTTTCCCCCGGTGGCCGACGCGGCAAATGAAACGCCCCCACGTTCACTTCGCTCTCTGCCCCCCGAGGGGGCGCTCAGTGCCCTTCGGGCGGCCGGGCGGGCACTGGCATGAACCTGCGTTTCGTCGAAGCCTTCTATTGGGTTGCCTCGCTCAAGAGCGTGACGCGCGCGGCCGAAAAACTGTTCCTCACGCAATCGGCCATGTCCAGCCGCATCGCCGCGCTGGAGGAGGAACTGGGCGTGCTGCTGCTGGACCGACGCGACAAGCAGTTTCGCCTCACGGGGGCCGGTACCCGCTTTTTTACCCATGCGCAGCGCCTGCTTGCGCTGCAGCGCGAGATCAAGGCCGAGATGGGCGCCGGCGCGCCGTTGGCGGTGTCCATGCGCATCGGTGCCATCGAGTCGGTTCTGCATTCCTGGTTGATCCCGTGGATCGAGAAGTTGCGCGCCGACCATCCGGCGCTGGAACTGGAACTGACGGTGGAAACCACGCCGATCCTGGTGGAGCAGGTGCGCCGCGGCACCTTGGATCTGGCCTTTGCCGTGCTGCCGGCCGCGGCCGACGGCGTGCGCAGCCAGGCCCTGCCGCCGATGGAAATGGTGTTCGTGGGCAACCCGCAGCTGTACAAGAAGCGGCGCTACAGCCTGGCCGATCTCGCCGAAGTGGATTTGCTGACCTTCCAGCGCGGTTCACAGCCGCACGTGGCCCTGGTAGACCAACTGCGCCATGCCAAGCTGGAGCCCAAACGGGTGCACACCATCTCATCGGTCTCCGCCATGGTGCAACTGGTGCAAGGCGGTTTCGGCGTGGCCACCTTGCCGCTGAGCGCGGTGATCCGGCTGGCAGCGTTTCCCAATCTGAAGGTGCTGGCCTGCGACACGCCACTGCAGCCGCTGCCGATCCATGCGAGCTACCGCGCCGACCCCACGTCGATGGCGGTGGAGACCGTCGTCAAGTCGGCCTTCGACTTCATCGATCCGCCCGCCTTGGTGCGTGCCAAGGCACCGCGAAAGCAAAATACACCATCGAAAAAATCGATGAGCTAAGCAAAAAATTTTGAATTTGCCGACCTGAGGCCTGCCCACCACAATTCGCCCATCGTCATCACGGTGACATGTTTTGGAGGAGTTGCGGTGGGTTCATTTTCCGAAGCGGCGCAGGCGGTGTTCGCTCCCGAGGGCATCGAAAACGCGCGCCACGTGCGCCGTTTGATCCGCGAGGGTGCATGGGCATCGCACACCAGTGGCCTGGCGCAGGGCCATGTGCAGGGCAATGTGGTGATCCTTCCCGCCGATGATGCCCGCGACTTCCTGGGCTATTGCCAGCGCAATCCCAAGCCGTGCCCAGTGCTGGCGGTGTCCGAGCCCGGCCAGCCCTGGTTGCCCAGGCTGGGCGCCGATATCGACATCCGCACCGACGTGCCGCGCTACCGCGTCTGGCACAGCGGAGAGCTGGTCGACGAACCGACCGATATATGTGCGCTCTGGCGCGACGACCTGGTGAGCTTCGTGCTCGGCTGCTCGTTCTCGTTCGAGCAAGCCCTGCTGGACGCGGGCCTGAGGCTGCGCCATATCGATGAAGGCAGGAACGTTGCGATGTACCGCACCAATGTGGCGACCGAGCGGGTCGGCATGTTCGGCGGGCCGATGGTGGTTTCGATGCGGCCTTTGCGCGCCGCCGATGCGATTCGCGCGGTCGAGGTGACCTCGCGCTTTCCCGATGTGCATGGGGCGCCGGTCCACATCGGCGACCCGGCGCAGATCGGTATTGCCGATCTCAGCCGGCCCGACTATGGCGACGCGGTGGCCGTGCTGCCCGATGAGCTTCCGGTGTTCTGGGCCTGCGGTGTCACGCCCCAGGCCGCCATTGCACAAGCCCGCCCCGCGTTCTGTATCACGCACGCCCCGGGCGCGATGCTGATCACCGATCTACTCAACCACCAGCTTGCCAGACTTTAAGGAGATTCCTCGATGAAACAGCTCATGTTCTGCCTCTCGGCCATTGCGTTTGCCGGCGCGGCCTCGGCCCAAACGAAATGGGACTTGCCTTCCGGCTACGGGACCAACACGCTGCAGGTGCAAAACCTCCAGCAATTTGCCGAGGGCGTGGACAAAGCCACGGCCGGCAAGCTGAAGATCACCGTCCACGCGAACGCATCGCTTTTCAAGGCCAACGAAATCAAGCGCGCGGTGCAGTCGGCACAGGTGCCGGTGGGCGAATTCATCCTCTCCGGCGCTTCTAATGAGGCGCCGATCTTCGGCGTGGATTCGATCCCGTTCCTGGCCACCAGCTATGCCGAAGCGAAACGGCTGGACGACGTCTCGCGGCCGGTGCTGGCAAAGACGCTGGCGGCACAAGGCATGAAGCTGCTGTACACCGTGCCGTGGCCGCCGCAGGGACTTTACTCCGCCAAACCGGTTGCTGCGCTCAAGGACTTGCGCGGCACCAAGATGCGGGCCTATAACCCGGCCACCTCGTTTATCGCGACGGCCGTGGGCGCACAGCCCGTCACCATCCAGTTGGCCGAGCTGCCTGCCGCGCTGGCCACCGGCGGTGTGGACAACTTCCTGACTTCCAGCGCCAGCGGCGTGGACAGCAAGCTCTACGAAAGCGTGAAGTACTTCTACGACGTCAATGCCTGGCTGCCGCGCAATGCGGTGGTGGTGAACCAGAAAGTATTCAACGCGCTGGACAGCGCCACGCAAGACGCCGTGCTGCAGCAAGCCGCCGCCGCCGAGCAGCGAGGCTGGCGCCTGAGCGAGCAGAAAGACGGCGAGTACATGAAGGAGCTGGCCGCCAAGGGCATGAAGATCGACACCACCAGCGATGGGCTCAAGAAAGAACTCAAAGTCATTGGCGAGCGCATGACAGGCGACTGGGTCAAGCTTGCGGGCGACGATGGCCGGGCGGTCATTGATGCCTACAGCAAGAAGTGAAACACGAGACGCCCGAAATGAAGCCCGCGATGTCCATTGCCGCAAGCGCCACAAGTGCAGCCACCGCTGTCGGGGTCGAGGAGTCCGCCCGGCCATTGGCTGATGGATTCCCCGAAGCGTCGTCCGACACTGTGTTGCGCCGCGGCTTGGATCGTGCCTACGCCGCTGCCGGTGCCTTGGGCTGCGCATGCATCGCGCTGATCTGCGTCCTGATGGTGTTTCAAACGCTCGGACGCCAGTTCGGATTTCCGACAGGCGCCACCAATGATGTCGTTGCCTGGCTGTGCGCCGCAGCAGCCTTCCTGACCATGGCGCATGCCTTCAAGCATGGCGACTTCGTGCGCGTGACCCTGGTGCTGGAGAAAGTGCCGCCGCCCATGCGCAGGTCGCTGGAGATCGCCTGCCTCGGCGTGGCGGTTGCCTCCGTGGGCTATCTCGCGTGGTGGGCCTGCCGCTTTACCTACGAAAGCTGGCAGTTCAATGAGCTGGCCCAAGGCCTGTGGCCGATACCCATCTGGATTCCGCAAATGAGCTTCGCGCTCGGTTCGCTGTTATTCCTGGTGGCGGTGCTCGACGAACTGGTGATTGTGTTGCGCGGCGGTGTGCCGACCTATGTGCGGCTGGTGCAGGAGCGCCACGCCAAAGGCGATTTCTCATCGGACCTTTGAAGGAACCTTCCCATGGACATTCTTGCCATCGGCGCCGTGTTGCTGCTGCTCATGCTGCTGCTGCTTTCGGGCGGCGTCTGGATCGCGATGACGCTGGCCATTTGCGGCTGGGTCGGCCAGGCCTTCTTCACCAGCAGCCAGCCGGGCCTGAACCTGTTCTCCGCGTTCTGGGAGAGCAACGCGAGCTGGGAGCTCGCCGCCTTGCCGCTCTTTATCTGGATGGGCGAAATCCTGTTTCGCACCCGCTTGAGCGAAGAGATGTTCAGCGGCCTGGCGCCCTGGCTCAGCCGCGTGCCGGGCCGGCTGTTTCACACCACTATCCTGGGCTGCGGCATATTCGGTTCGGTGTCCGGCTCTTCGGCCGCCACCTGCGCCACCATTGCCAAGGTATCGCTGCCAGAGCTCAAGAAGCGTGGCTACAACGAAAGCATCGCCATCGGCTCGCTGGCGACCGCCGGCACCCTGGGCATCCTGATCCCGCCCTCCATCACCATGGTGGTGTACGCCGTTGCGGCGGACGCATCGATCATCCGCATCTTTCTTGCCGGCTTCCTGCCAGGCCTGCTGCTGATGCTGCTTTTCTCAGGCTACATCGCCTGGTGGGCCAGCCGCAACAAAGACCAGATGCCCGCGGACGAACCGGCAACGACGCTCAGGGAAAAGCTGCGGCTGTCCAAGAACCTGATTCCTTGCGCGCTGCTGATCGTCTTCATCTGCTGGTCGCTGATCGCCGGTTGGGCCACGGCCACTGAATGCGCAGCCTATGGCGTGGTCGGCGCACTGGCCCTGGCAGGCTGGAGCCGGTCGCTGACCTGGATCAACTTCAAGGAGGGCCTGAGCGGGGCGGCGCGTACCAGCTGCATGATCATGTTCATCCTGGCGGGCGCCGCATTCCTGACCAAGACCATGGCATTCACCGGCATCCCGCGCGAGCTGGCCGAATGGGTGAGTGCTCTGCAGCTCTCGCCTTACGCCCTGATCGCCTGCCTGGTCCTGATCTACCTGGTGCTGGGCACCGCATTGGATGGCATCAGCATGATCGTGCTGACCAGCGCCGTGGTGCTGCCGATGATCCAGAAAGCGGGCTTCGATCTGATCTGGTTTGGCATCTTCGTGATCCTGCTGGTGGAGATCGCGGAAGTGACGCCACCGGTGGGGTTCAACCTGTTCGTGCTGCAGAACATGACGGGCAAGGACAGCAACCTGATCGCCAAGGCGGCCATCCCGTTTTTCCTGTGCCTCGTGGTCTGCATTGCGCTCATCACGGTGTTCCCACAGATCGTGACCATCGTGCCCGATCTGCTGATGGGCAAGGCGCGTTGACACCAGTGACAAGTGGGTACGATGGAACCTGAAACGCAAACTACATAAATCATGCAAGACAACACTTCCAAACCCGGCGGCGACCGCTGGCAATTCTGGATCGACCGTGGCGGTACCTTCACCGACGTCGTGGGAAGGCGGCCCCAGGCCGATGGCAGCTTTACCTTGGTTACGCACAAGCTGCTTTCGGAGAACCCAGAGCAGTACCGCGATGCAGCGGTGGCCGGTATCCGGTACCTGCTGGGCCTGAAAGCCGGTGAGCCGGTGACGCCAGCGCAAGTGGAGTGCGTGAAGATGGGCACCACCGTGGCCACCAATGCGCTGCTGGAACGCAAGGGCGAGCGCACGCTGCTGGTCACCACCCGCGGCTTTCGTGACGCCTTGCGCATTGCCTACCAAAATCGACCGCGCCTGTTTGACCGCCGCATCGTGTTGCCCGAGCTGTTGTACAGCGAGGTCATCGAAGCCCGCGAGCGTGTGGGCGCGCATGGCGAGGTGCTGCAGCCGCTGGACGAAGCCAGCCTGCGCGGCGACCTGCAAGCGGCGTACGGTCGCGGCTTGCGCAGCGTGGCCATCGTGTTCATGCACGGCTACCGGTTCACCGAGCACGAACGGGCGGCCAAGCGCATTGCCATGGAGACGGGCTTTACCCAGGTCAGCACCTCGCACGAGACCAGCCCGATGATGAAGTTCGTGAGCCGCGGCGACACGACGGTGGTCGACGCCTATCTCTCGCCCATCCTGCGCCGCTATGTGGAGCAAGTGGCTGGCGAGATGCCGGGCGTCAAGCTGTTCTTCATGCAATCTTCGGGCGGGCTCACCGATGCCCACGCCTTTCAGGGCAAGGACGCGATTCTTTCTGGACCGGCGGGCGGCATTGTGGGTATGGCACGCACCGCCGCGCTGGGCGGGCACGACAAGGTCATCGGTTTTGACATGGGCGGCACCTCGACCGACGTGTCGCACTATGCCGGCGAATTCGAGCGTGAGTTCGAGACTCAGGTGGCTGGCGTGCGCATGCGCGCACCGATGATGAGCATCCACACCGTGGCCGCGGGCGGTGGTTCCATTCTTGAATTCGATGGTTCACGCTTTCGCGTCGGCCCCGAGAGCGCAGGCGCCAACCCGGGCCCGGCAAGCTATCGGCGTGGCGGGCCGCTGGCCGTGACCGATGCGAACGTGATGGTGGGCAAGATCCAGCCGCGCTATTTCCCCAAGGTGTTCGGCGTCCACGCGGACGAGGCGCTGAGCTATGAAGCCGTCGAGGAAAAATTCAGCGCCCTGGCCAGCAAGACCGGGCGCAGCGCGGAGGTGGTTGCCGAGGGCTTCATCAACATCGCCGTGCAGCAGATGGCCAACGCCATCAAGAAAATTTCGGTGGCGCGCGGCTATGACGTGACGCGCTATACCCTCCAGTGTTTTGGCGGCGCCGGCGGCCAGCATGCCTGCCTGGTGGCTGATGCCCTGGGCATGACGCGCGTATTCGTGCACCCGCTGGCCGGTGTGCTTTCCGCCTACGGCATGGGCCTGGCCGACCAGAGCGTGATTCGCGAGCAGGCGGTGGAGCTCAAGCTCTCGGCCACGGCTTTGCCCGAGGTCGCCGCGAAGCTCGACGCGCTGGCGGCCGCTGCGCAGGCCGAACTACAGCGCCAGGAAGTCTCCGGTGGCGCGGTTCAAATGCACCGGCGCGTGCATGTGCGCTACGAGGGCAGCGACTCGGCGCTCGTCGTGCCGTTCGGATCGCTCGATGTCATCGAATCAGGCTTCGAGGCGGCCTACCGCCAGCGCTTTGCGTTCCTGATGCAGGGTAAGGGCCTGGTGGTGGAGGCCGTGTCGGTGGAAGCCGTGGTGGCCGGCGATGCGCCCGCCGAGCCGCGTCATGCGACGCACGAGCCGCGCGAGGTGCCCCAGCGAGAAACCGTGCGCATGTATTCGGGTGGGCAGTGGCACGAAGCGGCACTGGTGGTGCGCGAGGATCTTCGCCCCGGCGACATCGTGAGCGGTCCGGCCATCATTGCCGAGCGCAACGCCACGACCATCGTCGAGCCGGGCTGGGAGGCAAGCTTGACGGCCCTGGACCACCTGGTGCTGGACCGCAGGGCGCAGCGCGCCGTCCAGTTCGCCGCCGGCACGACGGTGGACCCGGTGCTGCTGGAAGTCTTCAACAACCTGTTCATGAACATCGCCGAGCAGATGGGGCTGCAACTGCAGAACACCGCCTACTCGGTGAACATCAAGGAGCGGCTCGATTTTTCCTGCGCGCTGTTTGATGCCGAGGGCAACCTGATTGCCAACGCGCCGCACATGCCGGTGCACCTGGGATCGATGGGCGAGAGCATCAGGACCGTGATCCAGAACAACCGGGGCACCATGCAGCCGGGCGATGTCTATGTGTTGAACGACCCGTATCACGGCGGCACCCATTTGCCTGACATCACGGTCATCACGCCGGTGTACTTGAGCGACAAGCCGACCTTCTATGTCGGCAGCCGCGGCCACCATGCCGACGTCGGTGGCACCACGCCGGGCTCGATGCCGCCGTTTTCAACGCGCATCGAAGAAGAGGGCGTGCAGATCAACAACGTCAAGCTGGTGGAGCGCGGCGTGCTGCGCGAGGCCGAGATGATCGCGCTGCTCAAGAGTGGCGAATACCCCAGCCGCAACCCGCAGCAGAACATGGCCGACCTCAAGGCGCAGATCGCCGCCAACGAAAAGGGCGTGCAGGAGCTGCGCAAGATGGTCGAGCAGTTCGGGCTCGACGTGGTGCAGGCCTACATGGGCCACGTGCAGGACAACGCCGAGGAGTCGGTGCGTCGCGTGATTAAGTTAATTGGGGTCAGATTCCAATTATTGGAGGCGCAGCGCCAAGCAGAAATGAAAGCAACGAATAATTGGAATTTGACCCCAATTAACTCGTTTACTTTGCCGCTGGACAATGGCGCGCAGATCCAGGTGGCGGTGCGCGTGGACGCGGCCAAGCGCAGCGCCGAGATCGACTTCACTGGTACTTCGCTGCAGCAGGCGAACAACTTCAACGCGCCGACGGCGGTGTGCATGGCGGCGGTGCTCTATGTATTCCGTACGCTGGTGGACGACGACATTCCGCTCAACGCGGGCTGCCTCAAGCCATTGAAAGTCATCATCCCACCGGGCTCGATGTTGAACCCCAATCCGCCGGCCTCGGTCGTCGCGGGCAATGTGGAGACTTCCACCTGCATCACCAATGCGCTGTACGGCGCCTTGGGCGTGATGGCGGCGAGCCAATGCACGATGAACAACTTCACCTTCGGCAATGCGCGCCACCAGTACTACGAGACCATCAGCGGCGGCTCCGGCGCGGGTGACGGCTTCGACGGCACCAGCGTCGTGCAAACCCACATGACCAACTCGCGCTTGACGGACCCCGAGGTGCTGGAGTTCCGCTTTCCGGTGCGGCTGCAGAGCTACGAGATCCGCCAGGGCTCCGGCGGCGCGGGGCGCTTCAAGGGGGGCAATGGCGGCGTGCGGCGCGTGCAGTTCCTGGAAGCCATGACGGCCAGCATTTTGTCCAACGGCCGCAAGCATGGCGCGTTCGGCATGGCGGGTGGCCAGGCGGGGCAAGTCGGCATCAATCGGGTTCTGCGCGTCGACGGCAGTGTCGAAGCGCTGGACCATATCGGCCAGGCCGAGATGGCGCCGGGTGATGTGTTCGAGATCCAGACGCCGGGTGGGGGCGGGTACGGTGAAGCCTGAGCACGCGAGATGACACAACCGTTTGCCGACAACTACCGTTTCCTGGCGCGCTACAACCGCTGGTTCAATGAGCGCATCTACGCGGCCTGCGCCAGCCTCGCCGACGAAGAGCGCAAGCTGGAGCGTGGCGCTTTCTTCGGGTCGATTGAGGGCACGCTGAACCACCTGGTCTGGGGCGATGTGATGTGGCTTGGCCGCTTTGCAAGGCAAGGTCACACGTTTGCTGCGCTGACACCCGAGGTGCTGCAACTACCCGAAGGGGCGGCGCACAGCACGCAGTTGCATCCAGACTTCGAAGGCTTGCGCGCGCGGCGCATGCAGGTCGATACCGCGATCGAGGCCTGGGTGGCCGACATGCCTGAAGACTTCGCGCTGCGCACCATGCGCTACAGCAACACCAAGGGCGTGCAGCGTGCGCATCCGATGTGGCAGGCGATGACCCATTTCTTCAATCACCAGACGCACCATCGCGGCCAGATCACGACCTTGCTGATGCAAGCCGGTGTCGATGTGGGAGTGACTGACCTCATCGCATTGGTGTAGCGCTGGACGGGCATGAAAAAACCCGCCGAAGCGGGTTGGGTAGTGCCGGGGCGGCACTTATTTTTTCGCGGCATCGGTGGTGGCGGCGACGGCAGGCTTGATCGTTTCCGCCTTGGCCGCTGCATCCTTTGCAACAGGCTTGTCGGACTTGGCTTCGTCGGCCTTGAGTTTCTTGGCTTCAGCGCGTTCCTTGCGCTCTTCCGCGCGGGTCTTCTTCTGGTCGGCGCTGGCGATGGGCTTGCCATCCTTCGGGGTGGCTGCCGAGGTAGCGGCTGCGCCCTTGAAGCTGCTGCCGTTGACCGTCAGGCCTTCCGCTGAAAACTTCGCCGCGTTGCCTTCGCCCACGCCCCGTGTGCGCTCGATGAAGTCGTTCCAGTCCTTGAAATTGCCCTTCTTGCGCTCGTCAAGAATCTTGGTGGAGAGGCTGGGGCCAACGCCCTTGATGCCATCGAGATCAGCCGCAGTTGCCTTGTTGACGTCTACCGCAGCAAACGAAGCCACAGCGTACAGCGCAGCCACGAGGGCCAGAATTTTCTTCAGCATGATTGAGAGTCTTTCGTTATGAGTGATTTGAGTTTTGCCAGTCTCGCAAGCGCTTGCGGACTGGTCTCATCACAACGAAAGAATTTCGCGAGGCGTTGACTCTTGTGGCTGTTCGCCGGCCCCCGTTGTAGGTAACAGTTTGTTGGGCTATGTCGACTGTGCCGCAGCCAAGGCTTGGACATAGCGCGTCACGCCGGTCTGCACATCAGCGAATGCGTGTTCGCAACCGGCGGCACGCAGCGCGCTCAAGTCGGCCTGTGTGTAGCACTGGTACTTGCCGCGCAATGCATCGGGAAAGGGAACGTACTCGATCAGGCCGCGCGCTGCCGCTTGCCCCAAGTCCACTGCGGCTTCACCCTTGGCTGCGAGCATGGCATTGACGACCGCCGCCGCGACATCGTTGAACGGCTGGGCGCGCCCGGAGCCGAGGTTGAAGATGCCGGACTTCTCGGGATGATCGAAGAACCAGAGATTGACCGCGACCACATCGTCGATGAAGACAAAGTCACGCATCTGCTGGCCCGGCCCGTAGCCACCATATTCGCCAAACAGCTTGACCTTGCCCTCGGCCTGGAACTGGTTGAACTGATGAAACGCGACGCTGGCCATGCGGCCCTTGTGCTGCTCGCGCGGGCCGTAGACATTGAAGTAGCGAAAGCCCGCGACCTGTCCGTTCTTGCCTTTCTTCGTTCGCTGGAAGTCCGCACCCAATTCGCGGCGCATGCGCTGGTCAAACAGCAGCTTGCTGTAGCCATAGACATTGAGCGGCTTTTCGAATTCGGGCGTTTCGCGGAAGGTGTCGGAGCCGCCATAGGTGGCGGCCGAAGAGGCATAGAGCAGGCGGCTGCCGCGCTGCTGGCAGGCATTGAACAGGCCACACGAGAGCGTGTAGTTGTTGTCCATCATGTACTTGCCGTCGGTCTCCATCGTGTCGCTGCAGGCGCCCTCGTGGAACACGGCCTCGACCTTGCCGAAAGCGCCTTCGGCGAACAGTTCATAGAAGGCGTCGGCATCCATGTAGTCGGCAATCTGCAAGTCCGCCAGGTTGCGAAACTTGTCGCCGTGCGTGAGGTCGTCCACGGCGATGATGTTGTCGATGCCGCGCGCGTTCAGTCCCTTGACGATATTGCTGCCGATGAAGCCGGCCGCTCCTGTGACGACGATGCGGGTCATTCGAATAGCTCCTCATAGCTGACGGTGGCGGTTCCAAATTTGCCCACCACGATGCCACCCGCCTTGTTGGCCAGCGGCATGGCTTCGCGCAGGCTCAAGCCGGCTGCCACCATCGCGGCCATCGTGGCGATCACGGTGTCGCCGGCACCCGTCACGTCAAACACCTCGCGCGCTTGGGCGCCCACATGCAGTTGGCCTTCGGCGTCGAAAAGCGTCATGCCTTCTTCGCTGCGCGTGAGCAGCAGGGCGTCCAGGTTGAGCTGCGTGCGCAGGTTCTGCGCCTTGGCAACGAGCTCTTCCTCGTCGCGCCAACTGCCGATCACCTGCTGCAGCTCGGCGCGGTTGGGCGTGATCACGCTGGCGTTGCGGTAGCGTGAATAGTCCGAGCCCTTGGGGTCGATCAGGATGCTCTTGCCGGCGCTGCACGCCGCGTCGATCATGTGCGTGACGTGGGCCAGGCCGCCCTTGCCGTAGTCGGAGAACAGGACCGCATGGTGCTCTGGCAAGAGCGCCAAAAAGCTCGCGGACTGCGAGGCCAGCACCTCGTGATTGGGGGTGTTCTCAAAATCCATGCGCAGCAGCTGCTGCTGGCGGCCGATCACACGCAGCTTGACTGTCGTCTTCAGATCGGCATCGCGCCCGAAATGGGGCTGGATGCCGGTCTGGGCCACCTGGGCTTCCAGCTTGTGACTGGCATCGTCGTCGCCGACCACCGTCAGCAGCGAGGCCTGCGCGCCCAGCGTGACGATGTTGTAGGCCACGTTGGCAGCGCCGCCGATGCGTTCTTCTTCGCGCGTGACGCGCACCACCGGAACCGGTGCTTCAGGGCTGATGCGGTCGACGGCACCGTACCAGTAGCGGTCGAGCATGGCATCGCCGACGACCAGCACGCGGGCTTTCGCAAGCCTGCCTTTGAAAACTTTCATAGTTCTTCCACCCGGCGCGCCGGATAACTGTCCCAGGCCTGGCAGCCCGGGCATTGCCAGAAATGCTGCTTGGCCTCGAAGCCGCAGGCGGCGCAGCGGTAGCGCGTGAGCGGCTTGACGGCATGGTCCAGCGCACGCTGCACCTGCGGATGAAATTGCTCGTGCTCCAGGCGTTCACCGGCGATCCACTTGGCCGCGGCAACGAGGGAAGGCTCGCGTTCCAGGTGGGTCACATACCATTCGCGCGCTGACGCGGCTGGCGTCTGCTGCACAGCTTCCAAGGCGACGATGGCCTCCAGGACATCCAGCGAATGCGCATCGGCATAGCTGTTCTTGAGTAGGTGCAGCGCGTCCGCGGCGCGGTTGACGCGAGGCGCGAGTTCCGCGATCTGGCTTGCGATCAGGGGCATGGCCAGCGGAACCTCGCGCGCCAGTGTCTTGAGCGTGCCATAGGCGTCCACGGCCTGGCCGGCCTGAAGCTGAAGTTTCGCCAGGTCGATCTGCGCGCGCGCCGTCTGGGGCGAGGTGGCGATTGCCTGCTCCAGCTTGGCGCGTGCTTCATCGGCCTGGCCATTGGCCAGCAGCGCCGCGGCCTGCTCGCACAGGTAGTGCGCTTGCCGGCCGCTGAAACTGCCTTGTCCCGAGGCTTCTAGCTTCTGCGCGATCTCTGCCGCCAGGGGCCAGTCGCGCGAGCGTTCGTAGATGGCCAGCAGCGCCAGGCGGGCCTGGGCTTCGAATGGTGTGTCCTCCAGCTTGCGCAAAGCGTCTTCGGCGCGGTCGAGCAAGCCTGCCTTGAGGAAGTCCAGCGCCAGTGCATGTTGTGCGCGCTGGCGGTCGGTCTTGCTCAGGTCGCCACGCGAGAGCAGGTGTTCATGTACCCGCACCGCGCGTTCGTACTCGCCGCGCCGGCGAAACAGGTTACCCAGGGCGAAGTGCAGTTCGGACGTGTCCGGGTCGTTTTGCACCGCTTCGATGAAGGCATCGATGGCCTGGTCCTGCTGCTCGTTGAGCAGGAAGTTCAGTCCTTTGAAATAGGCCTTGGGCGCCTGGCGGTTGTCAAAGCGCAGTTGGCGCAGGTCCAGCCGGGATGCGGCCCAGCCGAGCACGAATGCGATGGGCAATCCCAGCAGGATCCAGCTCAGTTCAAGATCCATGGCGCGGCAGCGAAGAAGGCAGGAGTTCGGAAGGGGCGATGCTTTCTGCGGAAGTTTGGCCGGTGGCCTGGGCAGCCCGAAGCGCGGCCTTCTGTGCGGCGCTGCGATGCTTCCACCAGCGTGGCACCATGCCGAGCACGCCGATGGCCACGCCGCAGGCGAACGCCGTCAGCACCACCAGTACCAGCGGCGCACTCCAGCGCGTGCCGAAGAAAAAGTGCACGGTGGCGTCTTGCTGGTTGTTCAATGCGAAGGCAAACAGCGTAAAAAAAATGGCCGCCTTAAGCATCCACTTAAGCAGCCACATGAGGTGTTTCATTCATCTCCTCGGTGACGAGGTGATTCTAGCGACTCGGGTTGGTCGTCAGCTCTTTTTGCCAGCCTCCAGCTCCGCCGTGCGCGCGTCCACCGCTTCGCGCAGGGCCTTGCCCGGCTTGAAGTGGGGAACACGTTTTTCGGGGATGGCCACGCTCTCGCCGCTGCGCGGGTTGCGTCCCATGCGTGGCGGCCGGCGATTGATGGAAAAGCTGCCGAATCCACGGATTTCAATGCGGTGCCCACGTACCAGCGCGTCGCTTACAGCGTCCAGAATGGTCTTGACGGCGTATTCGGCATCACGGTGCGTGAGCTGGCTGAAACGGGATGCCAGTTCTTCTACAAGATCACTACGAGTCATGGCTTGGCAAGGGTGTCATCCCGGGCTCGGCCCGGGATCCACGCCGTGGCATGGATTGCGGGGCAAGCCCGCAATGACAGTCCTTTTTACTTCTCGCTGTTGTCCAGCTTGGCGCGCAGCAGGGCACCCAGGCTGGTCGTGCCGGCGCTTTCGCGGGCCGACTGCTGGCTCAGGCTTTGCATGGCTTCGTTCTGGTCAGCCATGTCCTTGGCCTTGATCGACAGCTGGATGTTGCGGGTCTTGCGATCCACATTGACCACCACGGCCGTGACTTCGTCGCCTTCCTTGAGCACGTTGCGGGCATCTTCCACGCGGTCGCGGGAGATTTCGCTGGCGCGCAGGTAGCCGATGACGTCCTGGCCCAGGTCGATTTCAGCGCCACGCGCGTCCACCGTTTTGACCTTGCCGGACACGGTCTGGCCCTTGTCGTTCACCGTCACGAAGGTCGTGAACGGGTCAGAGTCGAGCTGCTTGATGCCCAGGGAGATGCGCTCGCGGTCCACGTCCACGGCCAGCACGATCGCTTCCACGTCCTGGCCCTTTTTGTAGTTGCGCACGGCGGCTTCGCCCGGCTCGTTCCAGGACAGGTCGGACAGGTGCACCAGGCCGTCGATGCCGGCAGCCAGGCCCACGAACACGCCGAAGTCGGTAATCGACTTGATCGGGCCCTTGACGCGGTCGCCGCGCTTGGTGTTCTGCGCGAATTCTTGCCACGGGTTGGCCTTGCACTGCTTCATGCCCAGGCTGATGCGGCGCTTGTCTTCGTCGATCTCCAGGACCATGACTTCGACTTCGTCACCCAGCGACACGAGCTTGGAAGGAGCCACGTTCTTGTTGGTCCAGTCCATTTCGGAGACGTGCACCAGGCCTTCGATGCCGGGCTCGAGTTCCACGAACGCGCCGTAGTCGGCGATGTTGGTGATCTTGCCGAACATGCGCGTGCCTTGCGGATAGCGGCGGTTCACGCCCATCCACGGGTCGTCGCCCATCTGCTTGAGACCCAGGGACACGCGGTTCTTCTCGGTGTCGAACTTGAGGATCTTGGCAGTAATCTCTTGGCCGGCCTGAACGACTTCGCTCGGGTGGCGCACGCGACGCCAGGCCATGTCGGTGATGTGCAGCAGGCCGTCGATGCCGCCGAGGTCAACGAACGCACCATATTCCGTAATGTTCTTGACCACGCCACGAACCACAGAACCTTCTTTCAAGGTTTCCATCAGCTTGGCGCGCTCTTCGCCCATGGAGGCTTCCACCACGGCGCGGCGGCTCAGCACCACATTGTTGCGCTTGCGGTCCAGCTTGATGACCTTGAATTCCATGGTCTTGTTCTCGTAGGGAGACAAGTCCTTGATGGGGCGGGTGTCGATCAGCGAGCCGGGCAGGAATGCGCGGATGCCGTTGACCAGGACGGTCAGGCCGCCCTTGACCTTGCCGCTGGTGGTGCCGGTGACGAATTCGCCGGATTCCAGGGCCTTTTCCAGGCTCATCCACGATGCGAGGCGCTTGGCCTTGTCGCGCGACAGGATGGTGTCGCCGTAACCGTTTTCGATGGCGTCGATGGCCACCGAGACGAAATCGCCCACCTGGACTTCGATTTCGCCCTTGTCATTCTTGAACTCGTCGATCGGCACGTACGCTTCGGACTTGAGGCCGGCGTTCACGACGACAAAGCTGTGCTCAATACGGACCACTTCGGAAGTGATCACTTCGCCGGTGCGCATTTCAGAGCGCTGCAGCGATTCCTCGAACATCGAGGCAAAAGATTCCATGGATTCAGACATTCGGTTTCCTTGCACGTCGCACAGGTTTCCAGACGCAAAAGCAAAATCGCTTCAACGCGGCTGTTTTTAAGGCTGGGAC
>DATILI010000153.1:0-3810 GCA_035476635.1 Burkholderiaceae bacterium
CTGCTTCTATGTGGAGCGCAAGCTGCGCGACCGCATGAAGATCCCGGTCTTTCATGACGACCAGCACGGCACGGCCATCTGCGTCGGCGCGGCCATCATCAACGGCTTGAAAGTCACGGGCAAGGACATCAAGAACGTCAAGCTCGTGACCTCGGGCGCCGGCGCCGCGGCGCTGGCCTGCCTGAACCTGCTGCTCAAGCTCGGCATGCCGCGCGAGAACATCTTCGCGACCGACCTGGCCGGCGTGGTCTACGAAGGCCGCAAGGAGCTGATGGACGAGGACAAGCTGCCGTTCGCGCAGAAGACCTCCGCCCGCACGCTCTCCGAGGTCATCGAAGGCGCCGACATCTTCCTGGGCCTGTCCGCCAGCGGCGTGCTGAAGCAGGACATGGTCAAGAAGATGGCGGCCAACCCGATCATCCTGGCGCTGGCCAACCCGAATCCGGAAATCATGCCGGACGAGGTGAAGGCCGTGCGCTCCGACGCCATCATGGCCACCGGCCGCACCGACTTCCCGAACCAGGTCAACAACGTCCTGTGTTTTCCCTACATCTTCCGCGGCGCGCTCGATTCGGGCGCGACCACGATCACGGTGGAAATGGAGATCGCCGCAGTGCATGCCATTGCCGACCTGGCGCAAGCCGAGCAAAGCGAAGTGGTGGCGGCCGCCTATGCCGGACACCAGCTCGCCTTCGGGCCGGAATACCTGATCCCCAAGCCGTTCGATCCGCGGCTGATGATGAAGATTGCACCGGCGGTGGCAAAGGCCGCCGCCGATAGCGGCGTAGCATCGCGCCCCATCACGGATATGGCCGCCTACCGCGAGAAGCTGCAAAGCTTTGTCTATGCCTCCGGCACCGCCATGAAACCGATCTACGCGGCGGCCAAGGTCGCCGCCAAGAAGCGAGTTGCGTATTGCGAAGGCGAAGAGGAGCGCGTACTGCGCGCCGCGCAGATCGTGGTGGACGAAGGCATTGCGCGGCCCACGCTGATTGGCCGCCCTTCCGTGATCGCCGAGCGTGTCGAGAAGTTCGGCCTGCGCCTCAAGGAAGAGCTGGACTATGACGTGGTCAATGTCGAGCAGGACCACCGCTACCGCGATTTCTGGCAGACCTACCATCGCATGACCGAGCGCAAAGGCGTCACGGCGCAGATGGCCAAGATCGAGATGCGCCGGCGCCTGTCGCTGATCGGCGCGATGCTGCTGGAAAAAGGCGAAGTGGACGGCATGATCGTCGGCACCTGGGGCACGACGGATATCCATTTGCGCTACATCGACCAGGTGATCGGCAAGCGCGCGGGCGTTTGCACCTATGCCTGCATGAACGGGCTGATGCTGCCGGGCCGCCAGATATTCCTGGTCGATACCCACGTCAACTACGACCCGACGGCCCAGCAATTGGCCGAGATCACCATCATGGCCGCCGAGGAAATGATGCGCTTCGGCATCAAGCCCAAGGCCGCATTGCTGAGCCACTCGAACTTCGGCAGCAGCAACCAGCCCAGTGCGATCAAGATGCGCGACACCCTGGAACTGCTGCGCGACAAGGCGCCCTGGCTGGAGGTGGATGGAGAAATGCACGGCGACGTCGCGCTGGACGGCAAGGCCCGCACTGCGCAGATGCCAAGCAGCACCTTGGCAGGCGATGCCAATCTGCTGGTACTTCCCAACATAGATGCCGCCAACATTTCCTACAACCTGCTCAAAACTGCAGCCGGCGGCAACATCGCCATCGGCCCGGTGCTGCTGGGCGCGGCCAAACCGGTGCACATCCTGACCGCCAGCACGACGGTACGCCGCATCGTGAACATGACGGCCTTGACGGTTGCCGACGCCAATGCAGCCAGATAGGGAAATCTAGACAGCAAGTACTAACTTGTAATTGTTAAAAACCCTTAAGAGGCTGCTCAAATTTTGGGCAGCCTCTTGCATTTTCAGGACTGTTGCGTCACACTAGCGCCCTTGAGTTTTCGGGTTTACCCGAATGTCTGCCAAAGGTAGGTTTCATGTTGCGAATGGTCGGGAGCCGTGCAAGCAAGTTAGTACTCGCCTGCACTTTATTGGCGGCCCTGGTAACAAACCCCATTTTGGTGCAAGCCAAGGGGCAGCCAAGCGACCCGCAAGCCACGATGCTCGTGGCCGAGTTGCCCAGGCAAGGACAGGAAACGTACCGTTTGATTCGTCAAGGCGGGCCGTTTCCGCATGACAAGGACGGTACGGTGTTTGGCAACCGAGAGCGGCTACTTCCTGCCCACCAGCGTGGCTACTACAGGGAGTACACCGTGAGGACGCCGGGATCGCGCGATCGAGGAGCCCGGCGCCTAGTGTGCGGGGGCAAGGCGCAAGCACCAGATGCTTGCTATTACACGAGTGACCATTACGCGAGTTTTCGCCGGGTAGTTGAATGATGTTTTTTTCAAAAATGTACTCGGGCACGCCGAGCCGGGAAACACCGGCTTCAGACCCCGGGATGAGTTTATTGACTATAGAAAGAGACGCGGAGATGGAACAGCCACTTCGTAAAGACCTCGAAACACCGCTGCGCGGTGTGAGAACCAATATCGTGCAATCGATCCGCGCCTTCCGGGTACAGGACCTGCAGGACGCCGCGCAAAACCTGGGGCAGCACTTCTTGTATGCCAATCTGGCCAATGCCCAGAGCAAGCAGGATGTGCTGGACCTGATCGCCGACCAGTTCACCTTTCCGGCGCACTTCGGCAAGAATTTCGATGCGCTGTACGACTGCATGACCGATCCGCTGCACAAATCGGGCCCGCAGCCTGGCTTCATCGTGGTGCTGGAGCAGATTCCGGCGCACGCCAAGTTCGACAAGGAAGCGCGCGAGCAGCTGCTCGACATTTTCCGCGACACTGCGGATTACTGGAGCGACCGGAAGATACCATTCAGGTGCTTCTATTCTTTTCTGTAGCCCGTTCTGCACAAACCAGCCAAGCAGAACGGGCGAATGAGGCTCAAGGCAGCAACGCTGCCGCCGCTATCGACCTGACGACCGAATCCGGCGAAAAAATGCCCACCGACAAACTGGTGGACGTCTCCCCGCTGGCGCTGCGCATGAGCAGCCCATTCAATGCGGGATATTGGCTCGCCGCCGCTTGATTCCTGGCGGCAAGGCCGCAACATGAAAAGCCCGCTCGCGTGAGCGGGCTTTTTTATTGCGCGTTGACCTTCAAGGCAAGCGCGACATACGCCTCGACCGGCACTTCCTCGGCGCGGCGCTGGACGTCGAAAACCCCGGGGTACGCGCGCTGTTCCAGCCATTTCCCCAGCGTGTGGCGCAAGAGCTTGCGTCGTTGGCTGAACGCCACCTGCACGATTTCGCTAAGGCACTGCACATCAACCGGCGCTGGCTGATCGTGCGGAACCATGCGAACCACGGCGCTGTCCACGCGTGGCGGCGGATCAAAGCTCTCCGGCGGCACGAACAGCACGCTCTCCATCGCGTAGCGCCATTGCAGCATCACGCTGAGGCGGCCATAGTCGGACGTGGCGGGCTTGGCCACCATGCGGTCGATCACTTCCTTTTGCAGCATGAAGTGCTGGTCTGCGATCACACCGACCTGGTCCAGCAAGTGGAACAGGATCGGCGTTGAAATGTTGTAGGGCAGATTGCCAACCACGCGCAGCTTCTGCACGCCCAACGATTGCGCCGCCTGGGAGAAATCCACCTTCAGCACATCGGATTCGATGACGTTCAACTGCGGATGGGCGCGCAGGCGCTGGGCCAGGTCGCGGTCCAGCTCGATCACGGTAAGCCGGCCCAGGCGCTCCACCAGGGGCTGGGTCAACGC
>DATILI010000154.1:0-12757 GCA_035476635.1 Burkholderiaceae bacterium
CCGTCGGGCGCGGCGCGCTTGACTTCACCCAGCGCGATGCGGCCGCCGGCGCCGGGCTTGTTGTCCACGATCACGTTCTGGTTCAGCGAAACGCGCAGCTTGTCGGCCAGCAGGCGCGCAATCACATCGGCGGAGCCGCCCGGCGGAAAGCCCACCAGGATCTTGACGGTGCGCTCTTGCGCGAACAGGGGCGAGCTGGTCAGCGTGGCGGCGGCGGCCAACGCGGCCAGGGCAGTGAGTTGACGGCGTTTCATGCTTGTCTCCTTGGGTCTTCAGGTCTGTCCAGAAATGCTCAGCGTGTTCTGGCCGCCGCCGGCACATCGCGCAGCACCGCCAGCAGGTGCGCGTTCTGCTCGGGCAGGCCGACACTGATGCGCAGCCACTCGGGCAAGCCGTAGGGGTCCAGGCGCGAGACCTCGATGCCTTGGGCCAGCAGCGCCGCATGCACCGCAGCCGCATCGCCAAAGTGCGCCAGCACGAAGTTGCCAGCCGAGGGCAGTACGCGCCAACCCATGCCGCGCAAGCCGGCTTCGAGCTGGCTGCGGCCGGCCGTGTTCATCGCATACGTGCGGGCCAGGTAGTCGGAGTCGGCCAGGGCGGCGATCGCGGCCGCCTGGGCCGGCGTCGTCACGTTGAAGCGCGGCCTGCGCGCGTTGAGCTTTGCCGTCAGGGCCGCTTGCGCCACGCCATAGCCGATACGCAAGCCGGCCAGGCCGTAGGCCTTGGAAAAAGTGCGCGCGACGACCAGGTTGGCAAAGCGGTGCACCCAGTCCATGCTGCTGTAGCGCTGCGCCGGCGCCAGGTACTCGGTGTAGGCCTCGTCCAGCAGCACCGTCACGCCAGCGGGGACCTGCTCCAAAAAGGCCAGCAGGCGCGGCGCTTCGATGAAGTTGCCGGTCGGGTTGTTGGGATTGGCCACGAAGACGAGGCGGGTGTCGTCGGTGATGGCGGCCAGCATCGCATCCAGGTCATGGCCGAAGTCGTCGCGCGCCGGCACCACCACCGCGCGCGCATGGGCGTGCGCCGTGGCCTGCCCATAGACGATGAAGCCGTATTGCGAATAGACCACCACCTGGCCCGGCTGCACGCAGACCTGCGCGGCAAGGTCCAGGATTTCGCTGGACCCGCTGCCCAGGGTCAACCAGGCGGCGGGCACATCCAGCCGGGCGGCCAGCGCCCGCTTCAGTGCGGTGCCATTGGCATCGGGGTAGTTGCCGGCGCCTTGCAACGCGGCGGCTACCGCCTGTTGCGCGGATGCGGGCATGCCCAACGGGTTTTCATTGGAGGCAAGAAGAATCATGAGAAGGCGGCCTGCTTGAAGCGCAAATCATTTAACACATTAAATATACCGAACCTCGCTTGTTTCCGGCATCCGTACCTACCCTTTGTGGGCTGGTCCTCGCAGTGAGTGCTTGATTGCATTCGTTTTTGTCAGGGATAAATAGCACTTAACTATATTAATAATCAAGAAAGTATCAAATAAAGTACGGGGCATGGAAAAGCCCCGTGCGGTCTTGTTTGATGCCTATGGCACGCTGTTCGACGTGTACAGCGTGGGCCTGCGCGCCGAGCAACTTTTTCCCGGCCACGGCCAGCTCTTGGGCGTGCTGTGGCGCGACAAGCAGATCGAATACACGCGGCTCGTCACCACCAGCAATGGCGGTGCGCATTACCAGCCCTTCTGGAAGTTGACGCGCGCCGCCCTGGTCTTCTCCATCAAGAAGATCGTGCCCGGCGCCCTGGCCAACTGGGGCGAAGGCGAGTTCGATGCCAAGGCCGATCAGCTGATGAACCAGTACCGGCACCTGAGCGCCTTTCCAGAAAACCGCGAAGTGCTGCAGGCCCTGAAAGCCAAAGGCGTGGTCACCGGCATCCTGAGCAACGGCGACCCGGAAATGCTGGGCATTGCCGTGCGCAGCGCGGGCCTGGACGACCTGCTGGACCATGTGCTGAGCGTGGACACCATCCGCAAATACAAGACCCATCCCGATGCCTACGCGCTCGGGCCGCAAGCGACGGGCCTGGAGCCCAAGCAGATTGCCTTTGTCAGCTGCAACGGCTGGGACGCGCTGGCCGCCACCTGGTATGGATTTCGCACGCTGTGGGTCAACCGCACCCAGCAGCCGTTTGAAGAACTCGGCACGCAGCCCACGCGCACCGGCACGAGCCTGCGCGACGTGCTCGCATTTTTCTGATTTGATGAATTTGTAGTTTGATTTCAAGGAGAGCCCCATGACCGCACGCACCACTTCACACCGCCTCCAGGTGGCCACCGAGCTTTACCGTTTCATCGAGGACAAGGTCTTGCCCGGCACCGGCGTTGATGCGCCCAGGTTCTGGCAGGGCTTTGACGCCATCGTCGCCGACCTGGCGCCCAAGAACGTCGCCCTGCTGGCCGAGCGCGACCGCCTGCAGACCGAACTGGACACCTGGCACAAGGCCAACCCGGGCCCGATCCAGGACATGGTTGCCTACCGCGCCTTCCTCGAAAAAATCGGCTACCTGGTGCCGCCGCCGGCGAATGCCAAGGCCACGACCAGCAACGTCGATGCCGAGCTCGCGCTGCAAGCCGGCCCGCAGCTGGTGGTGCCTATCCTGAACGCGCGCTACGCCCTGAATGCCGCCAATGCGCGCTGGGGCTCGCTGTATGACGCGCTGTACGGCACCGATGCGATTGCCGAGGCGGGCGGCGCGGAAAAGGGCAAGGGCTACAACCCGGTGCGCGGCGCCAAGGTCATTGAATTCGCGCGCAACTTCCTCGACCAGTCCGCGCCTCTCGCGAACGGCTCGCACAAGGACGCGACCGGCTACCAGGTCGAAGGCGGCCAGCTCGTCGTCGCCACCGGGAGCGGCAGCACCGGATTGAAGGATGCGGCACAGTTCATCGGCTACCAGGGCGACGCGGCCGCGCCTTCGTCCGTGCTGCTGCAGCACAACGGCATCCACATCGACATCCAGATCGACCGCAGCACCGCCATCGGCAAGAGCGATGCGGCCGGCGTCAGCGACCTGGTGCTGGAGGCCGCGCTGTCCACCATCCTCGACCTGGAGGACTCGGTGGCCGTGGTCGATGCACAAGACAAGGTGCTGGCTTACTCCAACTGGCTCGGCATCCTGCAAGCCACATTGACCGAGGAAGTCGCCAAGGGCGGCAAGACCTTCACGCGCGGGCTCAACGCCGATCGCCAATACAAGGGCGCCAAGGGCGGCGAAGTCACCCTGCACGGCCGCTCGCTGATGTTCGTGCGCAACGTCGGCCACCTGATGACCAACCCGGCCATTCTTTATGAGGGCGGCAAGGAGATTCCAGAAGGCATCATGGACGCGGTCATCACCACGACGATTGCCATCCACGACCTCAAGCGCAAGGGCCAGAGCGGCATCAAGAACTCGCGCACCGGCAGCGTCTACATCGTCAAACCCAAGATGCACGGCCCGAAGGAAGTGGCGTTTGCCTCCGAGCTGTTCAGCCGCGTCGAAGCGCTGCTGGGCCTGCCCGAGAACACCGTCAAGCTCGGCATCATGGACGAAGAGCGCCGCACCAGCGTCAACCTGAAAGCCTGCATCGAAGCCGCTGCATCGCGCGTGGCCTTCATCAACACCGGCTTTCTGGACCGCACCGGCGATGAGATGCACACCGCCATGCAGGCCGGCCCGATGTTCCGCAAGGGCGACATGAAGACCAGCGCCTGGATCGGCGCCTATGAGAAGAACAACGTGCTGGTGGGCCTGTCGTGCGGACTGCGCGGCAAGGCGCAGATCGGCAAGGGCATGTGGGCCATGCCCGACCTGATGGCCGCGATGCTCGAGCAGAAAATCGCCCACCCCAAGGCCGGTGCCAACACCGCCTGGGTGCCCTCGCCCACCGCCGCCACGCTGCATGCGCTGCACTACCACCAGGTCAGCGTGGCCCAGGTACAGCAGGAGCTGGAGCAGACCAATGCCGACACCGAGCGCGAGAACATCCTGGCCAACCTGCTGCAAATTCCCGTGGTCACGCAAGACAAGTGGACCGATGCCGAAAAGCAGCAGGAGCTGGACAACAACGCGCAGGGCATCCTGGGCTACGTGGTGCGCTGGATCGACCAGGGTGTGGGCTGCTCCAAGGTGCCTGACATCCACAACGTCGGCCTGATGGAAGACCGCGCCACCTTGCGCATCTCCAGCCAGCACATCGCCAACTGGTTGCAGCACGGCGTGGTCAGCGAGACCCAGGTGCGCCAGACTTTCGAGCGCATGGCCGCCGTGGTCGACGGCCAGAACGCCGGCGACCCGCTGTACCAGCCCATGGCCGGCCGCTTCGAAGCGTCCGCCGCCTACAAGGCCGCCTGCGATCTGGTGTTCAAGGGCCTGCAGCAGCCAAGTGGCTACACCGAGCCGCTGCTGCATGCGTGGCGCTTGAAGGTGAAGGCTGGGACGGCCTGAGAATTGCCGCAAGAAAAACGGGCACCTGCGGGTGCCTTTTTTCTGGATGGGTGCTGAGGCATGATGGAGTGCGGGGGCGGTCCTTAGTGCTTCGGTAAAAACGGTAACAATTTATTACCAACCGACCCTCTGTCGCCACCATCACACCGCCCATCACTCAAAGACCCAAGGCCATTGCCCGTGCGGCGCGGCGCGGGCTGTCCGGCGCCCTTACACTTCATGCCTACTTCGTTCACCATGGCATCGCAATCCGCCATTCTTCAGCAATGTTTTCAGGAAGCTGCCGCTGCGTCCAAGGGCGCGCTGGAGCATTGCGTCGACCATGCCGTCGCCATCCTGCAGGAGGCTGAACCCAAGAGCATGAAGATGGCCGAGCGCGACGAGCTCGGCACCGCCTGGCGCGAGTTGCTCAAGCACAAGGCCGACTGGTACGCGCAATACCCGCGGGAACTGCTCGTGGCCTTCAAGGCGGCTGCCGCAGCGGCGGCCAGGGAGCCGAGCCAGTTGCAGCCGGCATCCGCCAGCCCCAAGCAGCGGCCCGATGTGCTGAGCCTGGTCGATGACACCCAGCTCACCGAGGCAATCGAGTCTTCAAGGCTCTTGCAACGCATCGTGCCGATGGTGGAGCAGCCCCTGTCGGAGCTGGACGCGCTGATGAGCTCGGTGCAGGGCCTGCCCACCGTTTCCCCCGAACTCAACCCCTTGCGCCCCGACGTCTTCGCGCAGACGCTGCGCCTGCTGATGACGGCAGCGCGCGCCGAGCCGGCCAGCGTTTCGCTGTGGTTCAAGCACATGGCTGAGCCCCTGGGCCGCGAGCTCAAGGGCATCTACGAAAAACAGCTGCAATTGCTGGCGCGCGCCAAGGTGCAGGCCGCCGGCTATCGCGTGCTGCAGTCGCCCAGCGGGGCAAGCGCTCCCGGCAAACCCAGCGCCAGTGGCCAAGGCAGTGGCCAGGGTGGCGGCCAGGGCAGCGGCGCTTCGGGCTGGGGTTCGGTTTCGGGCGGGCTGCATCCGGCCGGCGGGCCCCAAAGCGGGCATGGCGGGCTGCCCAGCCACGCCTCCGAAGAGCAATCGATGCAGTACGCCGACCTCTCGGGTGTCGAGATCGGCGATGCGCTGTTCCAGGACTTTCTTTTTCATGGTGGCGCCAATTCGCACCAGAAGCTGGCGCCAAGTTTCTATGCCGCCGTCGAGGAAGAACTCGCCGCTCTAAGAGACAGCCCCGAGGAGCCGGAGGACGAGCCGCCCCAGGAAATACCGCCGCCGCACTACCAGGCCATGCCGGTGGTCGACCGGCCGCAGCGTTTTGTCGACGTGCTCAGCCAGCTCAGTTCCAAAGTCTGGGGCGCCTATTCGAGCGCGGTGGGCCGCTCCATCGTCCGCACCGAGCTCAAGAAAGATGCAACCCAGGTCGGCCAGGTGCTCGGCCTGGAGGTGGTGCGCAAGGTGGTCAACCAGGTCGCGCAAGACCCGCGCCTGCTGGTGCCGGTGCGCGAAGCCATCGTGGCACTGGAGCCCTCCTTGCTGCGCCTGGCCATGGTGGACCCGCGCTTCCTGAGCGACGAGCGGCACCCCGGGCGCCGCCTGATCGAGGGCGTGGCGCAGCGCAGCTTCAAATACAACGACGAGTTCAGCGAGGAGTTCGGCACCTTCTTCGAGCCGGTGGCCGAATCCTTCAACACCCTCAACAAGTTGACGGTGGAGAATCCGCAGCCTTTCGGCGATGTGCTGACCGAGCTGGAAACCTCCTGGACCGAGCAGGACCAGGGCGAGGAGGGCCAGCGCGAAGGCCTGATGCAGACCCTGCGCGTGGCCGAGCAGCGCCAGGCCCAGGCCGACCAGATTGCCTATGACTTCAGCCTGCGCTCCGATCTGGAGCAGGCGCCGGCGGTGGTGCTGGATTTCCTGTTCGGCCCGTGGGCGCTGGTCATGGCCAACGCGCGCATGAAGGAGCCGAACCAGCTCGACCCGGGCGGCTTCGGCGCCGTCGTGTCCGACCTGTTGTGGAGCGTCAAGCTTGGCCAGACGCTCAACGAGCCGGCCAAGCTGATCGCCATGATCCCCGGCCTGCTGGGCAAGCTGCGCACCGGCCTCGCATCACTGGGGCAGACGCCCAAGGAAAGCCAGGCCTTCTTCGAGGCGCTGATGAAGCTGCACCAGCCGGTACTGGAACTGCGCCGCCTGCGCAGCCAGCGCGATGCTTCGGAGTCGGCGCCGATGCCGCTGGACATTCCGCTACCCGACATTCCGCCCGCCACGCTGGAGCAGCGTACGCCCAAGGCATCCAGGCAACTCTGGCTTGGCCCGAAGGAGCAGAACGCGGCCGGCTTCGAAGACATCGTGCCGTCCGACCGCGGCGAACTCACGGCAACGCCAGCTGATTCGGCCACAGTTCCGCTGGAACTGCCGCAAAGCGCCGAAGAGGCACAACAAGCGGAAGACGACGGCAGCGCCCTGAGCCCTGCGCAAATCCTGCTCGGCTTGCGCGAAGGCAGCTGGGTCGATCTCTATTCCAAGGAGCGCTGGCTGCGCGCCCAGTTGATCTGGGCCAGCACCAAGGGCACTTTGTTCATGTTCGTGAGCCACGGCGGCCAGCCGCATTCCATGACCAAGCGCAGTTGCGAAAAGCTGATCCGGGACCGCTTCCTGCGCCCCGTCGACATGCAGGACGTGGTGGCCCATGCTCTGGACGCGTTGGCCCAGGAAAAGGCCGCTGCATCACAGCCTGCCGCGCTCGCTTAAAAAAAGCAATCTCAGGACGTTGCAGAGGGTGCTTGGCCCCAGCGCTGCAAGCGCCGATACAGCATGCCGCGCGAGACGCCCAGTGTGCGCGCGGCCTTGGAGATATTGCCGCCACAAGCCTGAAGCGTGCGCTCGATGAGCAGGCGACTGTGGTCGCCCAGGGTGGCGTCGGCTGCTTGCGCGGCCGATGCGGGCTCGGCGCTTTGCGCTTCTTGCGCAGGTGGCGCATCTTGGCCGGCCTGCGCCGCCGGCCTCGCTTGCGCATCCCCAGCCAGCGCCAGCGGGCTCACGCAAACGCCATGGTTGAAGTCCGCGCCATTGCGCGCCGCCATGCGCACCTTGACCCACACACCCAGGCCGCTGGGTAGCCGGACCGCCTCGGCGCGGGAGCTGCGCAGCTGGCGCAGCAAGTCCGCAAGGCTCAATCCGAGCATGCACTCGGTATCCGAAAGCGGTGCACCGGGTTGCTGGTCCAAAAGCCGCGCGGCCACGCTGTTGAGCCAGGCCACCTGGCCATCGGCCGTGATGCCGGCCAGTGCCTCCAGCGGCGTGCCCAGCAAGCTGGGGCTGGCCTGGAACTGCAGCACCAGGTGTTCGGTGGACTGGGCCTGCAGCAGCCGGTTCTCGATCGAGGTGGCATACAGCCCGACCATCGACGCTGCGTCGAAGCCGAAGGTGCGTGATTCGATCGACAGGTCCAGCACCGCCGCCAGGCGCCCGTGCACATCGCGGATAGGTGCCGCCGCGCACTGGAAAAACTGCAGGAATTCATAGAAGTGCTCGGCGCCGCTGACGGTGCAGGCCTGTCCCGTCCTGGCCACGATGCCGGGCGCGGTGGTGCCGACCACGCCTTCCGAGATGTTGACGCCCACGCGCGCCGCCTTTTTAAGAATCGGTTCCTGTGCCGCCGCCGAGTTTTGCGTGGCGTGCACGATCACGCCTTCGCCGTCGGTCAGCAACACGCGGCATTCGGTACCGGCCAGCGAAGTTTCCATGCTGGCCAATTCCTGGCCCGCGGCCTGCAGCAACTGCCGATTGCGGCCCAATGCCGAATGCAGCCGGCTGACGCTGACCGGCTCGAAGGCGACCGCGCCCCTGGGGTTCGCGCTGGCCTTGCGGCAGCGCATCCACGACTGGATCACGGCCTCGCCGACCAGGCCCGACGGGCGCTGGCCCTCTTCGAAAAACTGCTGCCGCGCCAGCGCCACGCGCTGCACCGGCGTTGTGAAGAACAGCTGCTGGGGCGCCGCGCCAGCCTGGGTCTGCGTCCGCAAATTCATCGCCGCCCCTTGTTTGTGTGTCTATTTGGAACAGGCGCAAAGTTTGGGCCGAACCGGCACGGCGACCACTAGGGGAAAGTACGGAGCAAGGCGGTCGAGGTGTTTCGGGATGGAACAGTTCCCGCCTAGGGAAATCCCGAAGGTGCCGTGCGCGCCGGACAGGATCATGCTTCAGGCTCCCCGAAAAATAGAGCCACGAAGGAGACACGATGAAGCCAATTACCTCTATGCCGCTGGCATGGTGCGCCGCCGTGCTGGCCGTCACCATGGCCACCGGCGCATCGGCGCAGGCGCCGGCCACTTCCAAGGGCAGCAGTGCCCACATCGCCGCGGCGACCAAGAAGGTCGACGGCGCCTTCATGCGCGCCAACGCCGCGACGACCGCGGACTGGCCCAGCTACGGGCTGGACTATGCCGAGACGCGCTTCTCCAAGCTCAAGCAGATCGACACTGCCAACGCCAAGGAGCTGGGACTCGTCTGGTCCTACAACCTGGAATCGACACGCGGCGTGGAGGCCACGCCGCTGGTGGTGGACGGCATCATGTACGTCACCGCCTCGTGGAGCGTGGTGCATGCCGTCGACGTGCGTACCGGCCAGCGCATCTGGAGCTACGACCCGAAGGTGCCGCGCGAAGGCGGCTTCAAGGGCTGCTGCGACGTCGTGAACCGTGGCGTGGCGCTGCATCAGGGCAAGGTCTTTGTCGCTTCCTACGACGGTCGGCTGATCGCGCTCGATGCGGCCACGGGCAAGGTGGCGTGGGAGAAGGACACCATCATCGACCGCAAGTTCAGCTACACCATCACCGGCGCGCCGCGCGTGTTCAAGGGCAAGGTCATCATCGGCAACGGCGGTGCCGAGTACGGCGTGCGCGGCTACATCACCGCCTATGACGCGAGCACCGGCGACCAGAAATGGCGCTGGTTCACCGTGCCGGGCGACCCGAGCAAGCCGTTCGAGGACGAGTCCATGGCTCGTGCCGCCAAGACCTGGGACCCGGCCGGCAAATGGTGGGAAGCCGGCGGTGGCGGCACCGCCTGGGATTCCATGACCTTTGACCCCGATCTGAACCTGATGTACGTCGGCACCGGCAACGGCTCGCCCTGGGCGCGCGCCAAGCGCAGCCCGGGCGGCGGCGACAACCTGTACCTGGCCTCCATCGTCGCGCTCAATCCCGACACCGGCAAGTACGTCTGGCACTACCAGGAAACGCCCGGCGACAACTGGGACTTCACCTCGACGCAACCGATGATCCTGGCCGATCTGAAGATCGCGGGCAAGCCGCGCAAGGTTATCCTGCATGCGCCCAAGAACGGCTTCTTCTTCGTGATCGACCGCGCCAGCGGCAAGTTCATCTCGGCGCAAAACTTCGTCGACGTGAACTGGGCCTCGGGCTACGACAAGAACGGCCGGGTGATCGAGACGGCAATCGCCCGCGTCGCCGACCGGCCGCGCGAAATCATTCCCAGCGCCTTCGGTGCGCGCAACTGGCACTCGATGTCGTTCAACCCGCAGACCGGGCTGGCCTACATGCCGGTGCAGGGCGTGCCGGTGAACCTGATGGACAACAAGGACTGGAAGTTCAATGGCGAGCGTCCCGGCGAGCCACACAGCAACATGGGCTGGAACCTGGGCATGTTCGCGAATGTGGAGCCGCCCAAGAGTGCACCGTTCGGCCGTCTCGTGGCCTGGGACCCGGTGAAGCAAAAGGAAGCCTGGCGCCAGGAGCATGTCTCGCCGTGGAACGGCGGTACGTTGACCACGGCCGGCAACCTGGTGTTCCAGGGCACGGCGGACGGCCGCTTCATCGCCTACAACGCCAAGAGCGGCGAGAAGCTCTGGGAAACGCCCACCGGCACCGGCGTGGTCGCCGCGCCCTCGACCTACATGGTGGACGGCAAGCAGTATGTGTCCATTGCCGTCGGCTGGGGCGGCGTCTATGGCGTCACCATGCGCGCCACCGACCGGCAGGGGCCGGGCACGGTCTACACCTTTGCCGTGGGCGGCAAGGCGGCAATGCCCGAGTTCGTCAAGTACCGCATGGAGGGCCTGCTGTCCGGCGTCAAGTACGACCCGGCCCACTACCAGGCCGGCACCGCGCTGTACGTGAGCAACTGTGTCTTCTGCCACGGCGTGCCGGGCGTGGACCGCGGCGGAAACATTCCCAACCTCGGCTACATGAATTCGGCCTTCATCGAAAATCTCGACAAGTTCTTGTTCAAGGGCCCCGCCACCGAGCGCGGCATGCCCGATTTCACCGGAAAGCTGACTCGTGACGATGTCGAAAAAATCAAGGCGTTCATCCAGGGCACGGCCGATGCGATCCGGCCCAAGCAGTAGTCTCGCTCCTTCACTGTCCGCACTGGCCTGTGCCGCGCTTGCGGGCGCTGTGCAGGCCCAGCCGGCAACGCCGACGGAAGCCGGCGCCTTGCAGCCGGTGGTCATCACCGGCAGCGCGCCGGACCGCCAGCGTTGGGTCGCGCCCGCCTCGATTGACATCGTCGACGGGGACGAGCTGCGCGCCGGCCAGTTGCAGATCAACCTCTCCGAGGGCCTGGGCCGCGTGCCGGGCCTGGTGATCCAGAACCGGCAGAACTACGCGCAGGATTTGCAGATCTCCATCCGCGGCTTCGGCGCGCGCTCGACCTTTGGTGTGCGTGGTGTCCGGCTGTTCGTCGACGGCATTCCCGCGAGCGCGCCCGATGGCCAGGGCCAGGCGGCCAACTTTCCATTGGGCAGCGCCGAGCGCATCGAGGTGATCCGCGGGCCGTACTCGGCGCTCTACGGCGCATCGGCCGGCGGCGTGATCGCGCTGTACACGCAAGACGGCCAACGGCCCACCACCTGGCGCACCGGCGCTGCCGCCGGTGCCGATGGCCTGTGGCGCCTTTCGACCCAGGTCAGCGGCCAGACCGGTGCGCAGGGAGACCCGGGCGGCTACAGCTATGTGCTGGACGTGGGCAGCTTTGCCACCGACGGTGCGCGCCCGCAGTCCGCGGCGGAGCGCAGCACCGCCAATCTCAAGCTCTCGCGCAACTACGACGATGGCCGCGTGGTGCTGGTGTTCAACCGCCAGTTCGGCGATGCGCAAGATCCGCTGGGCCTGACGCGCGCCGAGTTTGACGCCAACCCAGGCCAGACCACGACGGCGGCCACGCAGTTCAACACCCGCAAATCCGTTTCGCAAAGCCAGCTCGGCCTGGCGCTGCAGCACCGGCTGGGTGGTGGGCACCGGCTTGAACTCATGGGCTATGGCGGCACGCGCGCCGTTGCGCAGTTCCAGGCCATCACCACGGGCGCGCAGATACCGCCAGGCAGCGCCGGCGGCGTGATCGCCCTGGACCGCGAATACTCCGGCGTCAACGCGCGCTGGCGGCTGGACCGTCAATACGACACCGGCCGCCTCACGCTCGCGGCCGGGCTGGCCTCGGACCGGCAAAGCGAACAGCGGCGCGGCTACGAGAATTTCATTGGTAGCGTCCTTGGCGTGCAGGGCCGCCTGCGGCGCGACGAGACCAACCGCGCCCGCACGCTCGACCCCTACGCCCAGGCCGAATGGGACACGCCCGACTGGACCTTCACCGCCGGCGTACGGCATTCGCGCGTGCGCTTCGATTCCGCCGACCGCTACATCGTCCCCGGCAACCCGGACGACAGCGGCAGCGTGCGCTATTCGGGCACCAGCCCCGTGCTTGGCATCCGCTGGCGCCTGGCCGATCAGCTGCAGGCCTACGCGAGCGCGGGCCGTGGCTTTGAAACGCCCACGCTCAACGAAGCCGCGTACCAGGCCTCGGGCCTGACGGGGCTGAACACAAGGCTGGCCGCCGGCAAGAGCCGCAGCGTGGAAGCCGGCCTGCGCGGACGCCACGGCCAGGGCGCGTGGACGGCCACCGTGTTCGATATCCGGACGCAGGACGAAATCGTCGTGCTGTCCAACACCGGCGGCCGCTCGACCTTCCAGAACGCGGGCCGCACCTTGCGCCGCGGCCTGGAATTCTCCGGCGACCTGCAACTGGGCACGCTCACGGTGAGCTCGGCGCTGACCCTGATGAACGCCACCTACGCCGACGGCTTTCTCACCTGCGCCGGCACACCTTGCGCCGCGCCCACAGTGCCGGTGCAAGCCGGCAACCGCCTGCCCGGCCTGCCGCGCAGCCAAGCCTTCGTACAACTGGCCTGGGAGCCGCGCTGGGCCAAGGGCAGCACCTTCACGCTGGAGGCGCGCCACAGCGGCGGCGTGATGGTGAACGACCGCAACACCGACCGCACCGGCCGCAACACCATCTTCAACCTGGGGGCGCGCTTCCAGCA
>DATILI010000155.1:0-6752 GCA_035476635.1 Burkholderiaceae bacterium
CCGCTGTGGCCCATGTTGGGCATGGAGCCCCACATGTCGGCCACGATGTTGACGACGCAGCCACCGTGCTGCTGCATGGACTGCAGATAGCATTCGCGCGCCATCAGGAAGCCGCCGGTGAGGTTGGTGCTGATCACCGCCTCCCAGCCCTTGGCACTGATGGCTTCGAGCGGCGTGATGTACTGGCCGCCCGCGTTGTTGACCAGGCCATCGATGCGGCCATGCGCCGCAACGATGGCGGCCACCGTGGTGCGCACCGCATCCTCCTGGCGGATGTCACAGGCGTGGAAGCTCACACGGCCGATGTGCCCTTCGGCATCGGCCACGATCTCGCCGGCCACGTCGTGCAATTTTTCGAGCTTGCGGCCGATCAGCACCACATGCGCGCCCAAGGCGGCCAGCTCATGCGCGGTGCAACGGCCAATACCCGAGCCCCCGCCGGTGACCACGATGACTTTGCCGGCAAACAGGCCGGCACTGAAAACAGACTGGTATTTCATTGGCTTTCTCCCACGAACACGCCTCGACTATCGATTTCCCAGGAACAAGGCCATCGCCGCGTCCGTCAGCTCGTCGAGCGAAGCGCCTTTTTTGCGGTCGAACCATTGCGCCGACCAGTTGAGCGCGCCGAAGATCAGCAGGCGGGCCAGCTTCACATCGGCATGCAGCGCGCCCTGGGCCTGCAGGGCCTGGAGCACCGGCACCCAGGGCGCCTCGTACGTGCCTTGGAGTTTGGCCAGCGTGGTGCGCTGCCGGGCTGTCAGCGAGCGCGACTCGTACAGCATGACCGGAATAAAGTCGCTGCCGGGCCCGAGCAGCACGTCGAAATGGTTGCGGATCAGCACCGTCAGCAAATCACGGGGATCGTGGCTTGCGCGGGCAATGGCAAGCGCTTGCCGCTCGATGGCCGAGCGCATGCCCTCGTCCATCACCGCATACAGCAGCGCGCCCTTGCTCTTGAAATGATAGAACGGCGAGCCGCTGCGCATGCCCACGGCGGCGGCGATGTCGCGCGTGCTGGTGGCGTCGAAGCCCTTGCTGCGAAACAGCTTCGCCGCCGAGTGAATCAACTCCTGCCGCCGATTGCCGTCGTCGCGCTCGCCGACCGTCTTGCGTGGACGGCCGCGCGGACGCTTCTCGGGCGGCTCCGCCACGGGTTCGATCGATCGCGCGTCCGGCTTGTCCATAAGCCAGGACGATAACAAATCAAGCTATTTTTAGCAAGCGCGCGCTTGGTAAAAATAACAATGAGGTCACAGCACCCGGTAAGTCTCCCAGCGGCTGGTTCCCGAGACGACATGGGGCTCAAGGTCCTTGCTCCACTGCTTGTGTGCCGGGATCGTGGCCAGCTTGTCCCAAATCCGATTCAATTCAGCAAGGTCTTCGATCTCGTGTTCCGTCTGGATCGTGGCTTCCAGGGCGCCGATCGAACCGGTCAGCAGGCGCGTCTTGTTGACGGCGACGCCGGCCTGGGGCCCGATCTCCTTGAGCCAGCGCTGCATCAGGTCCACCACGTTCTGCTTGTAGCCGAACTTCGCATCAATGCTCCAGCGTGCAATCATCATGGTTCATCTCCTTTAAGACGGCGAAAGTTCAAGGTAGGCCGCGCAGGACCACTTGTCAAGGCGTGAGTTCGGCAGCCGTTTGCGGCGTGTTCCGCGCCCCACCGCCAAAGACCAGGATCTTGCCGGCGCTGGGGCCAACCGTCACGGCCGTCGCGGTGGCGCGGACGCGGGCCGTCGCCATGCGCCCGAACATGCTGAACGCCTGCGTGGCAGGGTCATAGGATTCGACCGTGCCACGCACCAGGAATTCGCCGCTTTCCCCACCGAAGACCAGTACCCGCCCGTCGGCCAGGGCCGCGGCCGAATGGTAGCTCCGGGTGACCGCCAAGGGCGAGGCGACCGTCGAGAATGTCCCGGTCGCGGGATCGTAGATCTCCGCACTCGATTGCGTGGCGGCATCACGGTCGCCGCCCACGATCAACACCTTGCCGTCCGGCAATCGGGTCGCGGTGTGGCCATAGCGCGCAACCGTCATGGAACCCGTGAAGCGGAAGGTGCCGGCGACCGGATCGTAGATCTCTGCCGAAGCCAGCGCCCCCGCGCCGGGGTCCGGCTCGAAGCCGCCGACGATGAGGACACGGCCATCGGCCAGCGGCGTCGCCGTGAAGAGCCCGCGCGCGGTGTTCAGCATTGCCGGGGATGGCGCGAACATGTTGGTGGCAGGGTCGAACAGATCCACGGAGTCGGTCGCGCGCCAGGTCGGAACGCCATAGGGAATCGGGCCGTTGAAGCCGCCCATCACCAGGACCTTGCCGCTGTTCGGCCCGGTGCTTAAGCGGGCCATGCCGTGGTGAATACGCAGGGCGCTCATGGCGTTGGCCGCGGCGGCGGCAGTGCCGGTGGACAGGTCGAGCAACTCGGCCGTGTTGCGCGCGGTCTGGTAGTCCTGTTGTCCGCCTGCCACCAACACTCGGTTCGCATCGAGCGCGATCGCCTCAGGCCGGACCCGCTCCAGCGCCAGAACCGGCCCGGCACTGAAGGTTCCCGCCACCGGGGTGAACACTTCGGAAGCAAGCAGCGGGTTATATCCTTGCCGATCCTGGAGGCCGCCCACCAGCACGATGCGGCCATCCGGCATGGCAGCGGCCGCATGGTCGTAACGCATCGAAGCAGGTGCCCCGGCCGTTGGCAGCAGTGCGATTGCGGGCGGCGACGTGACCTGGACAGCCAGGCTTGCGATCTTGGTGGGATCGGCGGTACTGGCGGCCGTCACGGTATAGGCGCCCGGCGTCGGCGCCGGCAGGTACCCGTAGAAATAATCGACGGGGATCACCGAACCAGACCCGGCGCCGGGGCCGGTCGTCCAGGTGACGCCGCGATCGATGCCCTCGGGCGAGATGATCGCGCCAAAAGTCAGCATGTCGGCCCAGGTCAGGCTGGGCGCCACCGGCGCGTTCAGGGTCAGGATGACCTCGGTTGCAATGGTCACGATGGACGTGGCGGCCTGCGCCGGATTGGCCGCATTGCTGCCTCGCACCGTCACGCTCTCTATGGTGCTGCCGGCCGTGAACAGGCCGCTGCTGCTGATGGAACAACCGCCGCAAGTGCCCACTATTGACCAGGTGGCGGTGACGGGCTGATCGTTGAGGAAGGCAGAGAACTGTGTCGTTGTGCCCGGCGCGATGCGCAAGTTGGGATTGATGCGAAACCCGCTGCCGGCGCTGACGGTCACCGTCGCGGTGGCTTTCCTGGAGGGATCCGCGGTCGCGGTCGCCACGACCTGGTACACGCCCGGAGTCGCAGGCGCGGTGTAGTTGGCATTGCCCGGGCCGGTGGAGGTCACTGTGCCATTGGCATCGCCGCCTGCCACGGCGAAGGTGGCCGCCACGTTGGCGCTGAAAGCCACGCTGCCCCCCGCGGTGACGCTGGGATTGGTGGGCGACATCGTCATGATCTCAGGGGGCGCAGGGGCAGGCGCTACCGTGGGCGAACTGCCGCTGCTGCCGCCACCACATGCATTGATGACAATTGCGAGCAGCGCCGTGAGGAAGATGCGTAGCAATGGCATGGGGCCTCCCGTTGATTCCTGCGTGTGCAGCGGGGCAGTTTAGCCCCATCGGGCTTGAATTGCGAGGCCGCGGATCAAGGACACGCGGCGCTTGCCGCAAGCACCGGGCGCAACGCCTTGGTGGTTGTGCTTTCGTCAGGACCCAGGGTGTTCTTCGTGTACTTGCAGCCATACGTGGCAGCGGCCACCGTGGCAGCAGTCACCACGTCGTCGCCCGCGGGCTTGATGCCGTCGCGTTCCCACTTGATCATGGCGTCGAACGCGTCTGCCTGCTCGGCGACGGTGAAGTCGCAATGGCTGGCGCCGCGGATCGCGCGTTGCACCAGCCATGCGTTGTTGCCTTTGGCGGCAGCGCGCTTCTGGTAGCTCTGTTCCATGCTGAACGGCACGAACAGGTCGCCCAGCGTGTGGATGGTGACCACCGGGATCTTGAATTCGCCATTAACCTTTGGAATCCAGCGCAAGCCGTCGGTGCGCAATCGATTGGCGTCCGCTACCCGGGTCAACTTTTGCGCCGAGGCATTCAGTGCCGCCGACCCGGCGCTGTCGCCGTCAATGGTGAAGATGAACGCGCTGGTGTCGATCCCGCTCTTGTTCAGGATGCCGGAGATCGTGCCATCGCCACCGAAGCTGCCATAGGCCGAGGCGAAGCTGCCGCCAAAGGCCAGGCCTTGCGTGAACATCGGGCGCTCGCCGCCGGTGATGTTTTTCAGCACCGATGCGTACTTGGCGCCCGCGGCCGTCGTCGCGATCGGGGCCGTGGGCGCCGTGGCCGACGGGAAGCTGGTGAACAGCGTGCCCGTTACCTGTGCCTGTATTTCGGACCACTTCGCCGTGGAGTGGCTGGGGACGCCGGCCAGCGCCTGCGCCGTGACCTGCATGGCGGCGATCTGGTCGAACAGATCGGTGTCGCCCACCACGCCGCACATGGGCACGGCACCGTGGTATTTCACCTTGTTCCTGGCCGTCGCATAGGTTTCGTCCTCGATCGCCGCAGCGGTGATGTGGCCGCCCATCGAGGTCCCGGTGATATAGATTTTGCTCGGTGCGGACAGCGGGCGCGAGTTCTTCGCCGCGATCTGGTTGAACTCCAGCGCCAGCGCATTGGTGTCTTCAACGCCGGCGCGCACGTCGTAATAGTTCTTGCTATAGCTCGACGCTGCCCAGGCATAGCCGTTGGAGACCAGGTAGCGGCGGATCGCCGGGTCCGAGACGGTGAGTGCGGCGCCGGTGCCGCGATAGCCGTGTGCATGCATCACCAGCTTGCCATTCCAGTTGGCGGGCACCTCCACGCGATAGCCGGCGCCGTTGAGAACCCCGGCCCAGCGGCTGGTGGTGCTCATGTCGACGCTGTCGCCCGCGGCGGCTGCCATGGGCGCAAAGGTGGTGGCGCTCGCATCGGCAGTGAAGCTTCGACTGTCTTGCGCCCGCGTTTCCTCGGGCACGGGGGTGTCGCTGCCTCCGCAGGCAACGAGTGCAGTGCTGCCGGCAAGGGCGGCGAGACGCAGGGTGGAAAGAAAGTTCATGGGCGCGAGTTCCTTTAAGAAAGTGACCCGCGGAATTTGCCCGATGTAGCGTTTACTGAATGAGGGGTTTACCCGCCCCTTTTGTCACACGAGGGACAACACCCACTGCTCAGACGCTGCCGGCTGGAGTCAGCCAGCCGCGCTGCTCCCGCAGGGCCGCGGCGACGCGCGTGAACCCCGGCGTGAGTTGCGTCCAGGCCTCGGGCGCCAGCGTCGCGGGCCGCCGCAGCGTGCCGATGGCATGCCTGGCCATGCGCTGGCCCTTGCAGGCGAAGACGATGCCGTTGTTGCCGTCGTTGCCGATGACCAGCAGGACTTCGTCCTTGCCGAAGCTGTTGCGCACGCGTTCGATGCAGGTTTCGAACTGCCGGTCCGCACGGTCCAGGTTCAGGACCAGGAAGCCATCGGGCTTCAAGGCCGCAAAGCAGTGGCCGTAAAAATCCTGCGAGGACAATTGCGCCGGCATGCCGTGAACGTCGAAGCCATCGACCAGCAGCGCATCGAACTTCTCCCGCGCAGCGCGAACGAGATCGGCGCCATCGCCCAGCACCACCGAAAAGCGCTCGTCGTCCCGAGGCACCTGGAATTCATCGCGCACCGCCACCACGTGCGGGTTGATCTCGACCGCCACGATGCGCGTGCCACTCAGGTAGCGGTAGCAAAATTTTGCGAGCGAGCCGCCGCCCAGGCCGATCAGGCCCAGCTCTTCGGGCTGGCTGTTGAACAGCAGGAAGCCCATCATCAAGCGGGTGTACTCCATGTTCAACGCATCCGGACGCGCGACGCTCATGCGGCTTTGTGCCTGGTTGGCGCTGAAGTGCAGGGACTTGGACTTGTCCGTCTCCAGGATGAAAGGGCGCGGGTGTTGCATGGCGGGCCGCCCTAGGTGTAGCGAAACGGCGCGACCAGGGCTTCGCCGGCCTGCTCCAGCTGCTGGCGCCCGTGCTGGTAGCCGGCCTCGACGATGCGGTCGAACTGGGCCCACTCCAGCAAGCCATATTGATCCACGCCGGGCGCAAAGTACAGGTCGACATCGGCTTGCGATTGCTGCTGGCGCGAGTAGCTGTACATGGTGCTGGTGTTGAGCAGCAGCGAAGTCAGCGAGGGCAGCCGGTACTTCTTGCGGCCGCCGCGCAGCTTGTCGCGCAGCAGCTCGAACCAGCTCGGCACATCCTCCAGGTCGTACTTCACATCGCGTTCGCGCAGCAGGTTCACGCCGACGATGCGCGCCGCGCCCTTGCGGCCCATGACGTCGGTCGGGAAGTTGTTGAACGAGCCGCCGTCGATGTGCAGCTCCCCGTCCAGCATCACGGGCGGCAAGGCGCCGGGTATCGAGACGCTGGCGCGGATCGACTTGGCCAGGTGGCCACGGGTCAGCACCGCCTCACGCGCGGTGGAGTAGTTGCTGCTGACGCAGAAGTAGCCCTTCCAGAGGTCTTCGATGTCGATGTGCTGGCCACGGCTTTCCACCACGGCGGAGTCGATCACCTGCTTCAGGCGCTTGCCGCCGATGAGGGATACCAGCGGCACGAAGTTGAAGTCGCCGGTCGGGTTCGCCTTGAAGGCGGTGCGCGCCGCGCGGATGACCTGCTCCATCGGCAAGTCCATCGCGGCATAGGCAGCCATCACCGCGCCGATGCTGGTGCCGGCCGC
>DATILI010000156.1:0-24437 GCA_035476635.1 Burkholderiaceae bacterium
GCACCGCAGCCGACGCCGCTGCCGGTGGCAGCGCTCTGCTCGAAGCATTTCACGGGTTGCTTGCCAGCCTGGTCGGACCATCGCTCACGGAGCGGCTGCTGCGTTCCGTCTGGGCTCAAACATCGAGCGGTTCGTCCGCGCAGGACACCTTGCCATGACCACCAAAGTAACCATCAATCGCCTGGCCACCGGCGTGCCGGGGCTGGACGATGTACTCGGCGGAGGATTGCCGGAATTCTCGTTCAACCTGATCGCGGGGCCGCCTGGCTGTGGCAAGACCACCTTGGCGCACCAGATGATGTTCGCGCTGGCCACGCCTCAGCGCTCGGCGATTTATTTCACCGTGCTGGGCGAGCCGCCGCTGAAGATGCTGCGCTACCAGCAGCAGTTCGATTTTTTCGACAGCGAGGCGATCAACCACTCCATCCGCTTCATCAACCTGTCCGAGGACGCCGTGGCCGGCGAGCTCGACCAGGTGCTGCGCCGCATCGTCGAAGCCGTCACGCTGCACAGCCCGGCGCTGGTGTTCGTGGATTCATTCCGCTCCGTGTTGTTTGCGAGCGAGAGCGGCGGCAAGCCGCCGAAGACGCTCCAGCAGTTCGTCCAGGAACTCGGCATGCTGATGACGAGTTGGCAGGCCACCACCTTCCTGATCGGCGAATACTTCACCGAAACCGATGCCAACCCGGTCTTCACCGTGTCCGACGGGTTGATCTGGCTGCGCCAGAGCGTGCAGCGCAACTCCATGGTGCGCAAGATGGAGATCATGAAGATGCGCGGCCAGCCGACGCTGCCGGGCCTGCATACCTTTCGCATCAGCAATGCCGGAATCCAGGTGTTTGCGCCCGTCAACACCGCAGGGGCCTTGAAAGGCGCGGCGGCCGTAGAAGGCGCAGATGCGCGGTTGAAGCTGGGGGTTGCGGAACTGGACGACATGCTGGGCGGCGGTCTGCCGCGCGGCTATTCATTGCTCGTGGCCGGTCCGTCAGGGTCGGGCAAGAGCATCCTGGCAACGTCCTTCCTGGCCGAGGGCGCGCTGCGCGGCGAGGCCGGCGTGATTGCGGCCTTCGAGCAGCGCAACAACCGCTCGCGCGGCCCCTTGCTCGCCGAACTCATCGAGAGCGGCCGCGTCGGCGTGGTGGACAGCCGCGCTACCGATCTTTCGATCGACGAGATCGTGATGCTGCTGATGAGCGAGGTGAAGCGCCTGAATGCGACGCGCGTGGTCATCGATTCGCTCTCCGGCTTTGAACTCGCCCTGGCGCCGACCTTCCGCGACGACTTTCGCGAATCGCTGTCGCGCATGGTCACCGCGCTGTCCGGCCTGGGCGTCACCGTGCTGATGACTTCCGAGCTCGAAGACCGCTACACCGACCTGCGTTTCAGCCCCTACGGAACCGCGTTCCTGACGGATGCGATCATCGTGCAGCGCTATGTCGAAATCGACAGCCGGCTGATGCGCGTGATGGCGGTGGTCAAGGTGCGGGCGAGCGCCCATTCGGATCACTTGCGCCTGTTCAGAATCGACGAGGATGGCATCCAGATGGGCGATGTGGTGCCCGACCGCGAAGGCTTGCTCGGTGGCAGGCCGACGAAGAAGAACGCCTCCTATTCGCCTGACCTGGCGCATGACGCCGACGCCAGCTGAGGGCGGCAAGCAACAGGCCATTTGCCATGGATGACATTCCTGATCCGGTCCAAGCCACGGCGAGTGCCGAGAGTGATCTCGCCCGGGTCCAGGAGAAGGTCGAGGCCGCCCGCGCTTTGCTGGTCCGCTTGCTGCAAGACCTGGTGGTGGCGGAGAGCCGCCTGAGCAATACCCAGGCTGCCCAGATGCTCGAGGCCAACGAGGAGCTGGTAGCCGCCGCGCTGCGCAGCCAGGCCGAAGCCGAGGCATCGGCGCAAGCGCTGCGCGAGGTGTCACGGTTGGCGGAACTCGATGCGTTGACGCAGCTTCCCAACCGGGTGCTCCTGCGCGATCGTTTTGCGCACGCCATCGCCAGCGCAGGCCGCCATGGCGCGCGGCTCGCGCTGCTGTTCGTCGACCTTGACGACTTCAAGCAGATCAACGACAGGCTGGGCCATTCGGTGGGCGACGAGGTTCTCAAGCTGGCCGCGCGCCGCATTGCATCGGCCATTCGCGCGGCGGACACGGTCAGCCGCCATGGAGGAGACGAGTTCCTCATCCTGTTGACGGAGGTCTCGCAGCCATCCGACGCCGCCGGCGCCGCCGACAAGGTGATCGCCGCGCTCAGTGCCCCAAGCGTCGTCGGCGAACATGAGTTCCACCTGAAGGCAAGCATCGGCATCAGCATCTACCCCGACCACGGCCAGGACGTAGACGCGCTCATCGCCGCAGCGGACGCCGCCATGTACCGCGCAAAAAGACATGGGAAAGGGAGTTTTTTCATTCACGGCGAAGAGGCCGCTCTTGATCCAGGCCTGGAGCCGCCTTCGGCGCCTTTGCGGCAGGCGGGGCCCCCCTACGGACTCGTCCTGACCGATCACGAACGCCGGAATGCGCAATTGCGCGAAGCGAATGAACGACTGGTACTGACCGCGCTGGGTGCGCAAGAACTGCAGGCCGCCGCGGAGCAGGCACATCGCCGGCAATCGGATTTCATGGCCGTGGTCGCCCAGGAGCTGCGCAACCCGATGGCGCCAATCCGGATCGCAGCGTCCATGCTGGGCCGGATTGAAATCGAAGAGCCGCTGCTGCCGCGCGTGCAGGCGATTGTCGAGCGGCAGATGGCTCAAATGCAGCGCCTGGTAGACGATCTGCTCGATATGTCGCGCGCTGGCGCTGGTACGCTGCGCCTGGAGCACAGCAGGGTTGCCATGGCCGATGCCATTGGCGATGCGGTCACCGCCTGCAGGCTTGCGATGAACAGACGCAGGCAGCACTTCAGCTTGCAGTTGCCGGCGGGTGCGATCCACATCAAGGGCGAGCGCACCCGGCTGGCGCAGATCTTCAACAACCTGCTCGAGAACGCATCCAGCTTTACCCCTGAAGGCGGCAACATCTCGCTTTCGGCCGTGCCGGCGAACGGTGCCGTCGTCGTGACGGTTGCCGACAATGGCATGGGCATATCGGCCCAGACCCTGCCCAATATCTTCGAACCGTTCGTGCAGGACGTGCATGCCATCGGGTTCAATGGTGCCGGCCTGGGCATTGGGCTGACCGTGGTGCGCACCCTGGTCGAAGCGCATGGCGGGACGATTGCGGCAACCAGCGAGGGCAGCGGCCTGGGCAGCCAGTTCGTCGTGACATTGCCCCGGGTAGATCTTCCGGCAGGGTACGGCACCGTACAGACGTAGCTGCGGTTCGGGCGCAGTCTGATGGCTGGGCATCGCAGGTTCATGGCAACTGCTGGACCAGGAGATGTTCGCAAGCAGAAAGTCCCCATGCAAAACCTCACGTTCGACATTCGTGGCATGAACTGCGGAGGATGCAGCTACAAGGTCCAGCATTTGCTGGGCAAGCTCGACGGCATCAAACATGAGGTCTGAACAAGCCTCCGTGCGTGCAAGCCCGGCGCACCAGCCCGAAGACACCGCTGCCAAACGAGTGGCGCAGCACATTGCCCAGCGCAAGCACATCTCCCGCAACCTCGCGCAGGACTTCGACATTGGCCCGACGGCCGGGCAGCGCGCTGCCGACGCAGTCGCCAAGTTTGGCGGTTCCTGGACCTTCGTCGGATTGTTCGCCCTGGTCATGCTCGCCTGGGTCGGCTTGAATGCCATCCTGCTGGTCAGCGGCGGCACGGCTTTTGATCGCTTTCCCTACATCCTGCTGAACCTCTTTCTGTCGATGCTCGCGGCCATTCAGGCGCCAATCATCCTGATGTCGCAAAACCGCCAGTCGCAGAAAGACCGCGCCACCGCGGAACACGACTACGAGGTGAATCTCAAGGCCGAGCTGGAGATCATGCTGCTCCACGAAAAGATCGACGTCCTGCGCGAGAAGCAGTGGGAAGAGTTGATTGCGCTTCAACAGCGCCAGTTGCAGCTGCTTTCGAACCTGGCCGTGGAAAAGGGTCTGGCCGCATGATGTACAAGGACTACTACGCCGCACTCGAGGTACCCCGGGACGCGGACCTGGCGCAGATCAAGAAGGCGTACCGCAAGCTCGCGCGCCAACACCATCCCGATGTGTCCAAGGCGCCCGATGCCGAAGGCCGGTTCAAGGACGCCGCCGAAGCCTATGCGACGCTCAAGGACCCCGAGAAGCGCGCTGCCTACGACCAGCTCGGACGGCGGCCGGCCGGCGAGCAGTTTGCGCCGCCCCCGCAATGGCAGCAAGAGCATGCATTTGATGGCCAGCCGTTCGAGAACCTTGATCTGGCGGACCTGTTGGCTTCGCTCGGGCGGGGCTCGCCAGGAGCACGGCACGGTACGGCGCCGGCCCGAGGCCGCGACTACGAGACCACTGTGGGCATCGGCCTGGAAGATGCGCACCGGGGCACCACCGTGCGCATTGACCTGGACGATGGCGCCAGCGGGCGCAGCCTGGAGGTGACCATTCCGCCGGGTGTCAGCGCAGGCCAGAAGCTGCGGCTGCGCGGCAAGGGCGGAAAAGGCCGTTTGGGAGGAGCCGATGGCGACATTTACCTGCACATCGCGTTGACGCCGCATGCGGTGTTCCGCGCCGACCGCCACGACCTGCACTTCGACCTCGCGCTGGCGCCCTGGGAGGCGGCCCTGGGCGTGGATGTGGAAGTGCCGACACTCGATGGCCCGGTGCTGTTGACCGTGCCGAAGGGTACGCGATCGGGCCGCAAGCTGCGGCTGCGCGGTCGCGGCCTGGCCAATGGCCGTGACGGTCGTGGCGACCTGTTCGCGGCAGTTCACATCGATGTGCCGGCCACGCTCACCGCACAGGAACAGGCGCTATTCGAGGAACTGGCGCGCATCTCGCGCTTTCACCCGCGCGCTGCCAACCAAACGGAGAAACCACATGAATCCACAACCGTCTGAATGGGTCTGGCTGGACGACCGCGAAACCGTGAGCATCGCCGAGTTGTCGCAGGCCTGCGCGATGAGCGCGGATGAACTGGTCGAGCTGGTGGAGTACGGTGCGCTGGCGCCGCTGGATCCCGCGCAGCGGGAACCTTTTTTCAGCGCGGACTGCATCATGCCGCTGCGCACGGCCGGCAAGCTACGCCTGGATTTCGACCTGGACCTGTTCACCACGGCCGTGCTGATGGACTATCTGGCCCGAATAGAAGAGCTCGAGCGGCAAGTTCGCACGCTGAAAGCTGCCATGCCCAGAAGCCGCTGAGCTCACTTCTTGAGCACGATCGTCAGCAACAGCGATGCGTCCTCGATGCCACGCAGCCCGTGCACTTCGTCGCCGGTGAGATGGATCAGCTGCCCGCCGGCCAGTTCGCGCTCGCCGGCGTCGCAGGTGAAGGAAATGCGGCCTTCGAGACACTGCAAGGTGATTTCGCCGGCCACGGCGTGCGGTGGCATTTCCTCGTCGGCCGCCAGCACGATGCGCATCACCTCGAGATCGGCTGACTTGAACAAGGCATGCGAACGCGCAGCGGACAGCGCGGCGCCAAGGGGGCGCACGTCGATGACGTCGCCGGGTTCTGCATGAGGGATGGCCATCTGGTCAGCGCAGCGCAAGAACGGGAATGCTGCTGTGCGTAAGGACATGCTGGGTCTCGCTGCCCAGCAAGATGCGCTTGAGGCCCTTGCGGCCATGCGAGGCCATGACGATGAGATCGCACTTGTGCTTCTTGGCGGCAGCCACGACCGATTCAGCGACCAGGTCGGAGCGCATGACCACCGCCTTGGTCTTGACGCCCTGGCCTGCCGCCGTCTGCTGGACGGTGTCGACGATGGCCTGGCCCCGGTCGGCCCATTGCTTCTCCGTGCGCGCGATGTCCGCGCTGGAAATCGTCGCGCCTCCTTCGAAATAGCCCATGGGGTAGCGCGGCACGACATGCAATGCGACCAGATCGGCACCAATGGCCGCTGCGAGCGCGATGCTGCTGCGCACCGCCTTCTTCGAGAGCGGCGAGCCATCGGTGGCGACGAGGATTCTCTGGTACATAAATTGCCCCTGTTGCTGTTTTGGACGCTAACAGGGCAAGCCTGCATTGTCCGTGCGACAGCGCACAGAAACGCCCGGTCCCGGCGCGTACAAGGGGTAGCAGTCGCATTGCGATTTATTGCGACGCTTTCAAGCTGGAGTTGAATATGAACAAGTGGCCACGCCGGATCATGCTGCTCGCGGCCCTGGTGGGCACCAGCACCATGGCGCATTCCCAGGCTCCGCCCTCACAGTCACGGGGGCAGTTGCTGTACGGCACGCATTGCATCAGCTGCCACGCGTCGCAGATGCAAGTGCGCAACGACAAGCGGGCCCACGACTGGGACGGTCTCAAGGGGCAAGTTCGCCGCTGCCAGGGCAATGCGGATCTGCAATGGAGCGACGCCGATATCGCGGAGGTCGCCCGCCACCTGAACGAGACGATCTACCGCTATCCGCAGACAGGCGATCGCGTGAGCATCCGTCAAAAGGGCAATGCAATGGTGCGCCCTTGAAGGTGGACCCCTGCGTTGACGACGCTGACGCCGTGGCTGGCGCGTTCGGGGCGAATCTGCAAGACGGACTCACCTCGCAGGAGGCCTTGCGTCGGCTGGCCGAGAACGGCCCCAATGAACTGCGCACAGCCTTGCGGATACCTGCCTGGCGACGTGCCCTGGCGCACTTCCGGGATCCCCTGATTTACCTGTTGCTGGCCGCCATTGCCATCGCGCTGGCCGCCTGGGTGGCCGAGGGTGGCCATGGCTGGCCTGTGGATGCGCTCGTCATCGCGATCATCGTCCTGCTCAATGGTGTCCTGGGTTTTGTGCAGGAGTCCAAGGCGGCGGATGCCGTGGCCGCACTGGCCCGGATGACCGAGGTGACCTCCGCCGTGCTGCGCGAAGGGCAGGTGCTGCGGGTTCCCAGCGCTGCACTGGTGCGGGGAGATCTTCTGGTGCTCGGTGAAGGCGACGCCATCGGGGCGGATGGGCGCCTGGTCCAGGCCGCTTCGCTGCGTGTGCAGGAAGCCTCGCTGACCGGCGAGAGCGAAGCCGTGCTCAAGGACATCGCGACGCTGCCAAAGCCGGCGGCGCTGGGCGACCAGTTCAACATGGTCTTCAAGGGGACGGCGGTTGCAGAGGGCACCGGCCGCGCCGTGGTCACGGCGACCGGCATGCAAACCCAGATGGGCCTGATCGCCCACCTGCTGGAGGCCACTGCCGAGAAGCCGACGCCGCTGCAAAGGGAAGTCGCCAGCATCGGGCGCATGCTGAGCATCGCCATCGTCGTCATTGCGGTCGTGGTGGTCGGCGTCCTGCTGCTGATTTCCGAGCTGCGCGGCGCGGCCGACGTCATCGCGGTCTTGCTGCTGGGCGTGGCCCTCGCGGTGGCTGCGGTGCCCGAAGGCCTGCCGGCGATCCTCTCGGTTGTGCTTGCCCTGGGGGTGCAGCGGATGGCCCGGCACAACGCCATCGTCAAGAACCTGTCTTCGGTCGAGACCCTGGGGTGCGCCTCGGTCATTTGCTCGGACAAGACCGGAACGCTCACCCGCTCGGAGATGACCATCGAGCGGGTGATGACGGCCTCGGGCGGCACCCACGTCACCGGGGTCGGCTACGCGCCGCAGGGGCAAGTGGAGCACGAAGGTGCCGCGATGGCGGCCGGGCCGTTGCGCAGCGAACAGATCGTGGCGCTCAGTGGCGGCAGCCTGGCCAACAATGCCGACCTGCGGGAAAAGGCGGACGGCCTCTGGGAAATCCACGGCGATGCCACCGAAGCGGCATTCCTGGTCGCCGAGCGCAAGCTGGGTATCACTGCGCGGCGCGAGCGGCGCTTCGAGCGCATTGGCGAAATTCCGTTCACTTCGGAACGCAAGATGATGTCGTCGATTGAAATCGACCACGAGCGTGGCGACGAGGTCGTTGTGGTCACCAAGGGCGCGCCGGACGTGCTGCTGGACCACTGTACGCGTGCGCGCGTGGGCATGGACGTCGTGGTACTGGACGAGCCGCGGCGCGCCGCGTTCCTGGCGGACATCGACACGCTCTCGGGCGCTGCGCTGCGCACCTTGTCCGTGGCCTATCGGCCGCTCGATGCCGGGGAGAACACGCAGGCCGCGCCTTCGTTGGAGCGTGACCTCATCTTCGTCGGCACGGTCGGCATCATCGACCCGCCACGCGAAGAAGCGGCCGTGGCCATCCGCGAGGCACGCCGGGCCGGCATCCGGGTCATCATGATCACCGGCGACCACCCGCGCACGGCGGCGCGCATCGCTGCCGACCTGGGCATCGTGCAAGCCGGTGCGCCAGCCTTGACCGGGTTGGAACTCGACGCGCTGGACGAGGCCGGTTTTCGCGAGGCAGTGCGCCAGACTTCGGTCTACGCGCGCGTGGCGCCCAAGCACAAGCTGCGCATCGTCGACGCGTTGCAGGCCGACGGCAACGTCGTCGCGATGACGGGCGACGGCGTCAACGATGCGCCCGCCCTGAAGGCGGCCGATATCGGCGTGGCGATGGGCATCACCGGCACCGAGGTGACGAAGCAGGCGGCCAGGATGATCCTGGCCGACGACAACTTCGCCACCATCGTCCAGGCGGTGCGCGAGGGACGCGGCATCCTGGACAACATCCGCAAGTTCCTGCGCTACCTGTTGTCCTCCAACATGGGCGAGGTGCTGACCGTCTTTCTGGGCGTGGTCGGGGCCGGGGTGATCGGGCTCCAGGAAGCCGGTGGTGCCGTGGTGCTGCCGCTGCTGGCCACGCAACTCCTGTGGATCAACCTGGTCACCGACTCCGGGCCCGCGCTTGCGATGGGGGTCGATCCGCCCGCGGACGATCTCATGGCGCGCAAGCCCCGGCATCCGAATGATCGGCTGATCGATGCGCGCATGTGGTCCAACGTGGTCCAGACCGGCTTGGTGATCGCGGTGGTGACACTGCTCACGATCGACCTGTACCTGCCAGGCGGGATGATCGAAGGCGACTACGACCTCACGACGGCCCGTACCGCGGGTTTCACGGTGCTCGTGCTCACCAGCCTGTTCGCCTGCTTGAGCGCGCGATCGGACACCGCGAGCGCGTTCACGCAGCTGTTTGTCAACTCCTGGCTGTGGGGCGCCATCGGCCTTTCCGCACTGCTGCAGGTGGCCGTGGTTCACCTCCCGTTTCTCAACCTCGCCTTCGGCACTGCACCATTGGCAATCGACCAGTGGCTGGTCTGCACCTTGATGGCCAGCACCGTGCTGTGGTTCAGCGAACTGCGCAAGCTGGTGCACTGTGTTCGACAGCGCACATACAAGCGAAAAATCGTCTTGCAAAATTAGTTCTTCGGGGCGTATTCCATGACAGCAATGTTGCGCTCGTCCAAGCGCCGCGCGTAGAGGACGCTGGCGAAACCCAGGTTGTTCAGCTCTGACCGGGGCCGGGCGCCTCCATGCGCCAGGTGAACCGTGCGGTTGCGCACACAAACCTTTGCCGGTTGTGTTGGTTAGCGCACAGAAGCGGCGCGCGCCATCTCGTAGAGTCACAAGACGAACTTCTCCGTGTGACGAAGGGCCAAGGCGAGGAAAAAAGATGGTGTCTGAATCAACCATGCCGGCGAAAGCGGTGGCGAGAATTTTCGCCAGCGGCAGCGAGACCATGGCGCAGCGCGTGCCGTTCCTGGATGACCTGGGGCAGATGGAAGGCCGCTACCGCGGACTGCTGGAAGCGGCTCCGGACGCCATGGTGGTGGTGAACCAGGACGGGGAAATCGTCCTCCTGAATGTCCAGGCCGAGAAGCAGTTCGGCTACAGCCGCGACGAACTTCTGGGCCAGCAGGTCAAGAACATCGTTCCCGAAGGCTTTGCAGAGCGCCTGATCGCGGACGGCACGCGCACGGCGGCTGAGGCGCTGGCGCAGCAAATCGGCACCGGCATCGAGCTGTCCGGGCGGCGCAGGGACGGTTCCGAGTTTCCCATCGAGATCATGCTGAGCCCGCTGGAAAGCGCCGAGGGCATCCTGGTGACGGCGGCGATCCGCGACATCAGCGTGCGCAAGGCCGCGGAGATGCACCTCGCGCAAATGGAAGGGCGCTACCGCGGACTGCTGGAAGCTGCGCCAGACGCCATGGTGGTGGTCAACCAGGATGGGGAAATCGTTCTCCTGAACGTCCAGGCGGAAAAGCAGTTTGGTTACCGCCGCGACGAACTTTTGGGCCAGCAGGTCAAGAACATCATTCCGGAAGGATTCGCGGAGCGCTTGCTCGCGGATGCCCTGCGTTCCGCGGCAGACGCGCTGGCACAACAGATTGGCACGGGGATCGAGCTATCCGGGCGGCGCAAGGATGGGTCCGAGTTTCCCATCGAGATCATGCTGAGCCCGCTGCAAAGCGCCGAAGGGATCCTGGTGACAGCAGCGATCCGTGACATCACCAAGCAGAAAAAGGCCGAAGCACAGCTTTTGCAGAAGGTCGAAGAACTCCACCGCTCGAATGAAGAGCTGGGGCAATTCGCCTCCATTGCCTCCCATGATTTGCAGGAGCCGCTGCGGATGGTGGCCAGCTACACGCAGCTGCTGTCAAAACGCTACAAGGGAAAGCTGGATGCCGACGCGGATGAGTTCATTGCTTTCGCGGTAGACGGGGCCAGCCGCATGCAGCGGCTGATCAAGGATCTGCTGGCCTATTCGCGCATCGGGCCAAAGGGCACCATTGCGACGCACACACCGAGTGAGCAGGCACTGCAGCAGGCGCTCATCAATTTGCGCGGCTCCATCGAAGTGAGCGGCGCCGTGGTGACGCACGATCCACTTCCCGCCGTGCCAGCGGATGAACTGGAGTTGGTTCAGCTGTTTCAGAACCTGGTCGGCAATGGCATCAAGTACCAGAAAGACGACGTTCCACGTGTTCACGTGTCTGCTGCCAGGAATCACGAAGACATCTGGATATTCTCGGTGAAGGACAACGGCCTGGGCATCGATGAGAAGTACTTCGACAAGATCTTCGGCATGTTTCAGCGCCTGCATAAACGGGAAGAATTTGACGGTACCGGCATCGGGCTGGCCATCTGCAAGAAGATCGTGGAGCGGCACGGTGGCTACATCTCGGTGGAATCCCAGGTTGGCCTCGGCTCCACGTTCCACTTCGCACTCGAAGGAGGCAAGACATCATGAGTGACTTCGAAGGAGTCGGCATGCCGCTGCAGGTCTTGCTGGTTGAAGACAACGCGGGCGATGTGCGACTGACGCGGGAAGCCTTTCGCGATGCGAACATGTCCATTCAGTTCCACGTGGCCTCGGACGGGGTCGAAGCGATGGCATTTTTACGGCGCGAGGGGGCATTCAGCAAAGTGCCCCGGCCCGATCTCATCCTGCTGGATCTCAACCTGCCAAGAATGGATGGACGCGAGGTGCTGACCCAGATCAAGGAAGACGAGGGCCTGAAGAGCATCCCCACGGTCATCCTCACCACTTCCGAGGCCGAAGTGGATATCGCGAAAAGCTATCAACTTCAGGCCAATTGCTATCTCAGCAAGCCGGTGCAGCTGGAGGCATTCGAGAGCCTGGTTAAAAGTATCAACGAGTTCTGGCTGATGACGGCCAAGTTGCCAAGGCAAAGGCCAAGCGGATGAGAAAGCAATCTCCCGTGCGGCTCCTCCTGGTCGAAGACAACGCAGGAGATGCCCGGCTGTTCCGCGAGATGCTGAAGGAGCAAAACGCACACGTGATTGAAGTCACGCACGTGCAGCGCATGAGTGAAGCCGAGCAGCATCTGGCGGAGCACGCGGTTGACATCATCTTGCTCGATCTTGGTTTGCCCGACGCGCAAGGGTTGGAGGCGATACGGCGGATTCGATCCGCGGCGCCCCGCATTCCGGTCGTGATGCTGACGATCCTGGACGATGAGCTGCTGGCTGCAAAGGCCTTGCAGAGTGGCGCACAAGACTACCTGATCAAGGGCCAGACCAATTCACGCGAGCTTTTGCGAAGCCTGCAGTACGCCATTGATCGCAATATCTCGCAGAACGATTTGCGCGAAAGTGAGCGCCGGTTCAGCGCGTTGCTGGAAGCGCAGAAGGAAGCGGAGCGCAGGATCAAGAGCTTGAACCGGGTGCACGCCGTGCTCAGTGGAATCAGCGCGTTGACCGTCAGGGTTCGCGACCGCGAAGAGCTGTTTCGCGAAGCTTGTCGGGTTGCCGTTGAGGATGGCGGTTTTGTCATGGCCTGGATCGGCGTCGTGAACCGGGAGGCTGGCCTTATCAAGCGGGTTGCCTGCGCAGGCGACGTCCGGAATTTCTTTGAGACGGCGCCGGTGACGGTATTCGAATCCAAGGCGCAGGGGGCAGGATATGCGAACCGCGCGATCGTGGAAATGAAGCCGGTGATTTCACAGAACGTCAAGACCGATGGGCGTGCGATGGTGGGATCGGGGCTCGTGGACAAGGGAATCAATTCGCTCGCGTTCATACCCCTTGTCGTCAGCAGCGAGGCCATCGGCGTGCTTGGCTTGTATGCGGCGGATACGGAGGGATTTTCCGACGATGAGGAGATGAAGCTGCTGGTCGAACTCGCGGACAACATCTCCATCGGGCTGGAGCACATCCAGAAGACGGAAAGACTGAACTATCTTGCCTACTACGACCCGCTGACCAGTCTGGCGAATCGCGCCCTGTTTCTCGATCGCACCGCCCAAATGCTGCTCGCCGAAGGCGACCCCGCTCGAAAGGTAGCGGTATTCGCCTTGGACATCGAACGATTCAAGACGGTCAACGAGGCGCTCGGCCGCCAGGCGGGAGACGAACTCCTCAAGAAAGTTGCGGACCGGCTGCGCCAGGTCGGTCCCGGAAAGGCGCCTTTCGAGGGCATTGCGGGTGATCGTTTCTCGGCGCTTCGCGCGCGCTCCCATCTCGGCCGCGTCGCCGCTGACCAGTTCGCCATCGTGTCGACGGAGGCCCAGAACGACGAGCAGTTCGCGCACCTCACGGAGGCGATGCTCACGCAATGCTTTGGCGTACCGTTTCGGATCGGTGACAGCGACGTAAGAATCTCGGCAAAGGTGGGCATCGCCGTATTTCCTACTGACGGAATGGACGCGGAAACGCTGTTGAGCCATGCGACAGCGGCAGTCAGAAAGGCCAAGGCCAGCGGCGAGCACTACTCGTTCTACGCGCAGGAAATGAACGAACGGAGCACGGCCATGCTCGCGCTGGAGAACAAGCTGCGCCAGGCGTATGAGAGGGAAGAATTCGTGCTGCACTACCAGCCCAAGATCGACCTGGAGTCGCGATGCATCGTCGGGGTGGAAGCGCTGATTCGCTGGCAAAGTCCGGAGCAGGGCCTGGTGCCACCGATCAAGTTCATCTCACTCATGGAGGAGACGGGATTGATCCTGGAGGTGGGCGCATGGGCGCTTTCCAAGGCGGTCGCGGATCACCTTCGCTGGGTGGAGATGTGCCTGCCGGCGCCGCGCGTCGCGGTGAACGTATCGGCGATCCAATTGCGCAAGAAGGACTTCGTAAAGACCCTCGTGGAGGCCGCCACACGCGGGACGACCGCGCCGGGAATCGACCTCGAGATCACCGAAAGCCTGGTCATGGAGGATATCGAGGGCAATATTGCGAAGCTCAGGGAAGTTCGGGCCCTGGGCTTGAGCATTGCCATCGATGACTTCGGCACTGGCTATTCCTCGCTTGCCTACCTGGCCAAGCTACCGGTGCAGACGCTGAAGATCGACCGCTCGTTCGTCAACACCATGCTGGACGACCCGGACACCCTGACGATGGTGCAGACCATCATCTCTTTGGCGCATTCGCTCAGGCTCAAGGTCGTGGCCGAAGGCGTCGAATCGGAGGAGCAAGTCAAGATGCTGCGCCTGCTGCATTGCGACGCGATGCAGGGCTACCTCTTCAGCAAGGCGGTGCCGTTCGATGCGCTGACTTCGCTTTTGAACCAGGCGAAGAACGACATGGCTGTATTCGCAGCATCTCGTGCGGTCCTGGCATGACGCAAATGAACAGAAAACCAGTCACGACCCTGTTGCTGGTCGAAGACAATCCGGGTGACGCGCGCTTGCTCCACGAGACGCTCAGGAGGCAGGACGCAAGCCACATTGACCTGGTGCACGTGCAAAGCATGGGCGAAGCCGAGCGATACCTCTCGGCGCATGCGGTTGACATTGTCTTGCTGGACTTGGGCCTGCCCGATGCGCAAGGCCTGCAGGCGGTGCTGCGGGCGCATGCGGCGGCTCCTCGGGTTCCCCTGGTGGTGCTGACCGGTCTTGAAGACGAATCATTGGCCAGGCAGGCTCTGCAGGAAGGTGCGCAAGACCATCTGATCAAGGGCGAGGTCGATGGCCGGGGACTTCTGCGCGCGCTGGGCTATGCCATCGAACGCAAGACCATGGAAGACGCGTTGTTCGAGGAAAAGGAGCGTGCCCAGGTCACGCTGAACTGTATCGCCGACGCCGTTGCGTGCACCGACAATCTTGGAAACATCAGCTTCCTGAATGTCGTGGCGGAGAGCATGACGGGGTGGTCGTTGCAGGAGGCGGTCGGCCGGCCCATGGCCGAGGTTCTGCGCATGTGGGATGCCACGGATCGAGAGAGCGTTGATCTGGCGTCGCCGGCACTCCTTCCTGAGAAGTGCAATCTCGTTCGGCGTGATGGGAAGCAAATTCCCATTGAAAATTCTGTCGCTCCCATCCGAAACCGGGAAGGGCATGCAACCGGGGCGGTCATCGTCTTCCGGGACGTCAGCGCGGCGCGTGCCACGGCACTGCAGATGACCCATGCGGCGGAGCATGATTTCCTGACCGGCCTGCCGAACCGGACGCTGTTGAACGATCGGATCGGGCAGGCGATTGCGTTGGCGTCACGTCACAACAAACGCGTTGCCGTGTTGTTCCTGGATCTGGATGGTTTCAAGCATGTCAACGATTCCCTGGGCCATCTGATCGGCGACAAGCTTCTTCAATCGGTTGCAAATCGCCTTGTCGCTTGCGTGCGCAGCGTGGACACGGTCAGTCGGCTGGGTGGCGATGAGTTTGTCGTTGTTCTTTCGGAACTGGAGCGATCGGAAGACGTTGCAATCACGGCGAGAAAATTGCTGAAAGTCGTTGCGACCGCCCATTCCATCGACCAGCAAACCCTGCACACGAGCACGAGCATTGGCGTGAGCGTCTATCCAGGCGATGGCCGGGATGCCGAGACGCTGATCAAGAACGCGGACACGGCGATGTACCAGGCAAAGGAGCGCGGGCGCCAGAGGTATCAGTTTTTCGCACCGGCCATGAACGTGCGTGCGGTGCAGCGGCAATTGATCGAAGAGGGCTTGCCCAGCGCCCTGGAGCGCGGCGAGTTTTTCTTGAACTATCTGCCCAAGATCAATCTGCGGACAGGTGAAATCACCGGTGCGCAAGCATTGATACGATGGACGCACCCGGTTCAAGGGCACGTTCCTCTTGCGCAATTTATTCCGGTCGCCGAAGACGGTGGCTATATGTTCCCGATCGGCAATTGGGTACTTCGCGAAGCCTGCCGGCAGGCGCAGGCCTGGGCGGATGCGGGACTGGGCCAGGTGGAGATGGCGGTGAACATCTGCGCGGCGGAATTTCGAGCGGACCACTTTCTTGACAGTGTCGTTGCAGTGCTTCAGGAGACGGGTTTCGATCCCCGATTTCTGGAGCTGGAGTTGACCGAGCGTGTCCTGATGAAGAATGCCGCGACCACCGAACTCATCCTGAAGAAACTCAGGGACAAAGGTGTACGCGTCGTTGTGGATGACTTTGGTACTGGCGCTTCCAGCCTGAGCTTCATTCGGCAGTTTCCGGTTGATACGCTGAAGATCGATCGCTCGTTCGTGCAACAGATCAGTCCCGAGGGTGACCCCACGCGCATGGTCGCCACCGTGATTGGCATGGGGCACAGCCTGGATCTGCGGGTCATCGCCGAAGGCGTGGAAACGCGCGAGGGGCTGGTATTTCTACAGGCACATCAATGCGATGAGGCGCAAGGCTACTATTTCAGCGAGCCCTTGTCGGCCCAGGAGTTCGCCGAATTGCTCAAAGTCGGCCTGGCGGAAACCGCTGAAGCCAGGGCCTGACATGTAACTGATGGACCTGTCCTACATCGGAACAGCGATGAGTCGATCATCATAAAAGCCTGCCAATGGAGGCCACCATGATCGAGATTCGCAAAGGCCAGGCACCGGCCCCCTTGGTGCGCGCGCAATTCAGCGAACGTTTTCGGGCCTCGTTCACCGATCCGGCGTTCCGTCCCGAAGACCAGTCCATTGCGCGGCTCGAGGAGATTGCCTGGGGCGCGTACGTCGAGGGCCGCAAGGCACCCTTCACGCAGAAGGCGGGCGCGGGCCATGCTGATCCGGACTATGACCTGTCCACCGAGTGGGTGGCTACGAAGAAGCGCATCGACGAGGCGCAGCGGCACTGGGCCGATCCGGCGAGCCCATCCCGGGTGTTGCTCATTTGCGGTTCGGCGCGCAACGACGGCACCTGCCCGGGCGAGATCTCCAAGAGTTTCCGGCTGCTGCAAATCGTGCGCGAAACGCTGGAGCAGTCGTCCGTCATGGTCGACGTGCTGGACTTGAGCGTGCTGACCTCGGACTACGGTCGCAACATCTATCCCTGCAAGGGCTGCGCGTCCACGGCGATGCCGCTGTGCCACTGGCCCTGCAGCTGCTACCCGAACCACGCGCTGAACCAGACCAACGACTGGATGGCCGAGATCTATGAGCGCTGGACGGCCGCCCATGCGGTGGTCATCGTCTCGCCGGTGTACTGGTACCAGAGCCCCAGCCCCTTGAAGCTGATGATGGACCGCCTGGTGTGCGCCGACGGCGGCAACCCCGATCCGACCTCGACCGCGGGCAAGAATCCGGCCAAGGCGAAGGAACTCGAGATGGCCGGATGGGACTACCCCCAGCACCTGGCCGGGCGTGCCTACGGGCTGGTCATTCACGGCGACGTCGCCGGCGTCGAAGGCGCGCGCCGCTCCCTGTCGGACTGGCTCGACTGGATGGGCCTGATCGACGCCGGTACGCAGGCGCGCCTGGACCGCTACATCGGCTACTACGAGCCCTATGCGACCAGCCACGAGGTGCTGGACCGCGATGCACCGGTGCAGGAGGAGGTGCGCAACGTGGCGCGGGCGGTGGCAAAGGCCGTGGTCGAATTGCGCGCTGGCCGGCTCCTGGCGGCGCAGCCCAAGCTGCCGCGGCCCCGGCCAAAATGAACGGATGGCGGCGAATGCAAGACGCATGCGCAAGCGGCATGCATGTCACGCGGGCGCAAGCCTGGGCAGGAAGTTCGCACTGAAGATCTCGCCCGGCACCGGTCGGCTGAACAAATAGCCCTGCAATTCGTCGCAGTCCAGCAAGCGCAGCAGGTGCGATTGCTCCTCCGTTTCGACGCCTTCGGCAACGACCTTGAGCTTCAGTGAGTGCGCCAGGTTGATGATGGTGGAAACCAGCGCCAGGCCTTCGGGTGTGCCCGTCATGCCGATCACGAACGAACGGTCGATCTTCAGCGTGTCCGCTGGCAGCTTGGACAGATAGCTGAGCGACGAGAATCCGGTGCCGAAATCGTCGATGGCGATGGTCGCGCCCATGGCGCGGATCGTCTGCAGGCTCGCGATGCTGTGCTTGACGTCTTCCATGAGCAGGCTTTCGGTGATCTCCAGCTCCAGCCCGGCCGCGGCATGCGCATCGATGCCGATGGCCTGCTCGACTTCCGCGATGAAGCCACGGTTGCGCAGTTGCAGCGGCGACACGTTCACCGCGATGCGCACGGCGCCCAGGCCCGCGGCGCGCCAGCGCAGGTAGTCCGCAAGCGCCTGGTGCAGCGCCCAGCGTCCCACTTCGTAAATCAACCCGGTTTCCTCCAGCAGCGGAATGAAATGCCCGGGCGGCACCAGGCCGGTCCGCGGATCATTCCAGCGGATCAGCGCTTCGGCCCCGGTGATCTTGCCGCTGACGATGTTCAGCTTGGGCTGGTAGTGGAGTACAAACTCCTCTTTGTCCAGGGCCTGGCGCAGCTGGTTTTCCAGGGTCAGCTTGCCGGCCACGTTCGCTGTCATTTTCTGGGTGTGGAACAGGTAGCGATTGCCACTGGCCTTCGCGGCCTTGAGTGCGGCTTCGGCGTTCTTGAACAAGGCATCGGCGCCGGCGCCGTCATCCGGATACACCGCGCCCCCGACCCGGACGGCGATCCGGAAAACGGCGTCCTCCAGCCGGAACGGTTGCTCCAGAAAAGCCGCCATCGTTTCTTCAAGGTATCGCGCCAGGTCGGTCTCCGGTTCCACGACCGGCAGCACCACGGCAAAGTGGTCTGCTTCCACGCGCGCCACCAGGCTGGCGTCTCCCGCGCGACGCGCCAGCCACTGCGCCACCTGCCGCAGGATGGCGTCGCCTGCCGGCTGGCCCAGACTGTCGTTGATGTTCTTGAAGCGCTCCAGGTCGAACAGGAACAAGGCCAGCTTGTGCCCGCTGCTGGCTGCGCTGCGCATGTGCTGCGCCACGCGCTCGAGAAACAGCTTGCGGTTTGCCAGACCGGTGAGCACGTCGTAGTAGGCGAGGTATTCGAGTCGATCCTGCTTGTCGATGTGATCGATCGCAAATGCGATGTCGCCGGCCAGTTCCGTCACCAGCTTGAGCTCTTCTTCGCGGAAGAAATCGTGCTCGTCGGCATACAGCGCGAGTACGCCGACGGCTTCGTCATAGACGATCAGCGGCATCATGGCGACCGAGTGGATGCCGGCTTCGGCGTATTTCTTGCCGAACACAACGCGCGGGTCGTTTTGCGCACTGTTGGACACGGCCGGAATCTTCTCCCTGAGCGCCCACGCGGACAGGTTGTTTCCCAGCGTGGCATCGGGCGTGAGGGCGATCCGGTCCTTGAGGTCGGCCAGGAGCTTTTCGTTCGCGCCGGCCGAGGCGAGTGGAACGATCTTCTGCGTGCTGCGGTCCAGGATGCCGATCCAGGCGATGCTGAACCCGCCCGCATCGACCGCGATCCGGCAGGCCTCCCGGAAAAGATCGTCTCGGTCGTGGACCCGCACGATCAATGTATTGATCGCACTGAGCATGGCGTAGACGCGGTTGAGCTGGCCGATCTTGCTTTCCGCATTCTTGCGTTCGGTGATGTCGGTCGCGACGCCCCGATAGCCCGTATAACGATCGCTGGCATCGAAAATCGGCTCGCCGCTCACCTCGATATACCGGGGCGCTCCACCTTCCACATCGCGCCGGTAGACAAGCTGGCGGAAAGGCTTGCGCGCTTCGAGCAGCGCCCGGTGGTCCTCCCAGCTGGTGCTGGTGGGTGTCAGCCCGGGAATCTCCCAGCCACGCGAACCGATTGCGGCAATCTGCTCCTTGCCTTCCGTATCGATCGCCTTGCTGCCGGAGAACTTGACGAACCGATACTCCGCGTCCTGTTCCCAGAACCAGTCGGAGGACAGCAAGGTCAGGCTGCGAAAGCGCGACTCGCTGATGTGCAGGACTTCCTTGGCCTGCCTTTCCGCGCTGACGTCCAGGTGCATGACGACGACGCCGCTCGAAAAGGCGTCGGACAGGGGTGTGATCGACATCAGGAACCAGCGCCGGTCCGCGGGGGAAAGATACGAATACGTCATCGCAAAGCTCGGCGCCTCACCGGCCAGCACGCAACGGATGCCCCGCGCCGCCTCGTGCGCCTCGCCTGCGCTTTCTCCCAGCGCGCTGTCGCACATCCGCAGGTAGTTGACGCCGATGCCATAGCCCGGTCCCTGGAGAACATGCGCGTGGGTGAATCGCCGCCACGCCGCGTTCACCGAGACAATGCATCCTTCGGTATCGAGCAACGCGATATGCGCGGGCAATGCGTCCAGGATGGCGGCTTGCTTGGCACTTTCGCTCAGGCGCAAATGATCCTGGGCACGCTGCAGCAAGAAGATCCGGCCGTCTCTGCCCGCCACCGTGTCCACTTCGCCGCCGGTCAACTCCTCCAGGCGCCGCCCGGTTTCGTGCAGCGTCTGGATCAACGCAAAGACTTCCGCGTCCGCGTTGGTCGGGGAGATCAAGTCGTGGGAGTTCATGCGGGGAAGGTGTCGATGCCCAACGCCCGCCGCTCGGGCTGCGTCTCGCCCAGCCCCAAAGCCCGTAGTACTGGCTGCGTCTGGCTCAGCGCGCCGACGATTCTTCGAATGGGGGAGGGCGTGAGCTTGATGAGGGTTGGCGTCATGATGATGCCATCAGCCAGCGCCCGCTTCGGATCGCGAAAAACGTCCACGACCTCGATCTCGTGTTGACCCGGCAGGTGCTTGCGACAAAGCGCGCCCAGGTTGGAACGCGCCTGTGCGGAGTTGGGCGCGTCGCCCGCGACGTACAGGCGGAACTTGAACAGGGCGCGGCGGCTCATTGGGAAGTCACTTTCTTCCCGGCTTTTGGGTCCGCGCGTCCGGCGCTGCGGGCTGACGCGACGGCCAGCCCGCGCTCGCCGATCTGGAATGGCGATTCGTCTTCCTCGAAGCTGGAGCCGCGGTATTTTTGCACCCGCACATTGCGTTGCGAGGCACCGAGCACCACCGTGTGGTTCAGGATCACCGCGCAGTCGACCATGAACTGCATGAAGCCGAACGGTTGCGTACAGCTGCAGATGGCATCGCCCGGGCCGGCTTTGGCGGTGATGAGGCCCGTCAGTTCGCGCGCCAACAGCCATTCGTGCAGCCGATAGACCTCGCGCCTTTGCGCCATCGGGTCGGGCAGCAGTGCCAGCACGATGTCCAGCGCATCGAACGCAATCCGTCGCGCTCCCATTTGCGTGACCTGCATCTGAAGCGCAGCCAGCATGCCGCAGAGATCGAAATCCCCTGACTGGACCGTATCGACCATCGGTTGCGCGTCCATGAAGAACAGCTTTTTCTTGCCCAGCTCGGGAAGCTTCCAACCGAAGCTCTCGGCATTGGCCACAATGCGCCCGGAGTGTTCCTCGAAGGCGACAAAGATGCCCGGCTCCTTGCAGTTTCGCGCGCCGTGGGCCAGGAACTGCAAGGCAAAAATGGTCTTGCCGGAACCGGGTCCGCCGATCAGCAAGGTCGTGCGGTCGCGTGGCAGGCCTCCCGCGGTGATTTCATCGAAGCCGGTAATGCCGGTCGGTGTCTTGCTGGCTTTCATCGCGCCTCCCGGAGGGAAGCGGATGGCAGCGCTGGAATTGCCCTTGTTCACGCATCGCCCCCCTAAAACAGGGAAACGGGTGCTGATCCCTGATACAGGCAATGTCGGCTTGTTTGCTCAGCTGGTCTGTGCGCTGGCAGACATAGTCAACCCAGCAGCTCAGCGTAGGCCTGGCGGTCGGTGGCGTAGCAGCTGCAGGCCACGGCTTCGAGGCCACTGCGGTCAAGCACCGTGAGTTCGCCCCGGTGGTAGTTGATCAGGCCACCGCGCTGCAAGCTGCCGGCGGCGTTGGTGATGCCGACGCGGCGCACGCCGAGCATATAGGCCAGGAACTCATGCGTCACATGGAACTGGTCGGCGTGGACGCGGTCCTGGCTCATGAGCAGCCAGCGCGCCAGGCGCGGGCCGATCAGGTGGATGCGCAGGCAGGCCGCCGACCCGGCCAACTGTGTCATCAGCACACTGATGTAGTGGTTCAGGCCGCGCCGCAGGGCTGCGTTGCGCGCCAGCTCGCGTTGAAGGGCGCCACTGCCAATGCGCCACGCCGTGCCGGGCCCCTGCACCAGCGCCAGCAGGGGCGAGGTCGTGACGCCCAGCGCCAGCTGCACGCCCAGCATGCCTTCGCGCCCCACCATGCCGACTTCCAGGCCGGGATGGTTGTCGATCTTGGTGACCAGGGAGATGAATCCGTCAATCGGGAAGTAGGCATAGGGCGTCGGCGTGCCGGGCTCGCTCAGCACCTGCTCCAACACCAGCTGGACCGGCTCGCAATGGCTGAGCAGGCGCAACCGGTCCCGGCGCGGAAGCTGCTCGACCAGATGATTTTCAATGGTGGGCAAATCGATCCCCGACGCGTTGTGGGCTGTTGCCCGATGGCTCAAGTTGACGCACGTCGCGCTTCCAGACGTAAAACTGTTTCCAGGCGCGCCTTTGTTCTTCTCGCATTTCCTTGGCTTGGCTTCGCCTGATCAGGCCATCCGCCACAAATGCCAGGATGACGATGACCAGGAGGATTCCGAGCATGACGAGAGATCCAGAGATGAAGCTGGGCTCGTTGGCGATACCGTTCATGATGGCTCCGTTCTGCCAGCGTTGATCGAAGGACGCACAGGCGCCGACAACGCCCAGATATCTTTCTAACGGTAGTAGCGTGATGCGTCTGTACGGTGCCGCACATGTGCCAGGCCGGTGGCCTGCAGCCAGCGCGCGGGATCAGGCTGCCAGTTTGGCGGGCAGAAGCCGGTCGTATTCCCTCTTGACCACCGCATAGCATTCGCAGGTGCGCTGTTCCAGACCTTTGCGGTCCTGCACCGAGATGTGCCCGCGCGCATAGCTGATCAGCCCGGCCTTTTGCAGCTTCAACGCCGCTTCGGTCACGCCTTCGCGGCGCACGCCCAGCATGTTGGCGATGAGTTCCTGCGTCATCACCAGCTCGCTGCCCTGCAGCCGGTCCAGGCTCAGCAGCAGCCAGCGGCACAGCTGCTGGTCCAGCGAATGGTGCCGGTTGCACACGGCGGTCTGCGCCATCTGGGTGATCAGCGCCTGCGTATAGCGCAGCAGCAGGTGCAGCACCGGGCCGGCGCGGTTGAACTCGTCCTTCATGATCTGCGCCTTCAGCCGAAAACCATGGCCGGCGCTTTGCACCACCGCGCGGCTGGGGGTGGACTCGCCGCCCATGAAGAGTGAAATACCCACAATTCCTTCATTGCCAACCACGGCGATCTCGGCCGAGGAGCCGTTTTCCATCACGTACAGCAGGGAAACAATGGCGGTCGTCGGAAAGTACACGTGGCCGAGCGAAATGCCCGACTCGTACAGCACCTGGCCCAGCGGCAGCTCGATCCACTCGAGCTGATGCTGCCAGCGCTGCCATTCGGATTCCGGCAGTGCGGCGAGCAACTGGTTTTTTCTGGGATCGGAAGTAATGGCCATGGCGGAGCTGGTGGAAGGGACTTGGACGGTTTCCCCTCAGTATAGGCAGTCACATGCCATGTCTATGTCCGCTAGCGCACAAATAAGGGGCATTGCGGCCCCGCAGCCTTATGGGCCATTGGCGCTGATATCCGCATCGCGAAGCATGACCGGTTCGACCGAGCCCTTTGCGACCCGGCGCCGGACCGCAGCGTCGATTTCTATGGCGTTCTCGGTGTAGGTTGCCAAGGGGTCGTCGTCACTGTGCAGCGCGTGGTAGCGGTAGTGCAAAGTCTCCTTGCCAATGCTGGCACCGACAAACTGATCCTCGATCAGAACCCAGAATCGGACCGTTCTTGAAGCTTCGTGAAAGTAGGACCCTTGCGTCATGGCCCTACCGTGCGCCACTCGCGGCGCGCCGTCTGTGCGGTTGAGCACATAGGCAGTAACGAGGTGTTTGCATTCGGCGCACGCTCCTACGTTGGCTGGCGCCGCCGGCCGATGGCTGCGCGGCGCAGGAACTCCCATAGTGGGCCATGCGGCCTGCTGCTTCGCGCAGGCGTCGCATCGTTTCACCAACTCGGGAACACCATGATCATCACCAAAGAATCCAGTAACGTGAAGAAAATGCCGGTGGGCGACCATGTGCGCCTGGTGCTGGACGAAGCCGCGCTCGAAGTCGCCAGGCGCAACCTGGACCAGGGCGCGATGACGCCGCACTACGGCCCGTGGCGCCAGGACATCATCAAGCTGCTCAACGACTCGCTGGCCACCGAACTGGTCTGCGTGCTGCGCTACAAGCGCCACCATTTCACCGCCGACGGCCTGGCTTCACCGAAGATCGCCGAGGAATTCCTGGTGCACGCGAACGAGGAGGCGGCCCACGCCGACCGGCTGGCCCAGCGCATCGTGCAACTCGGCGGTGAACCCGATTTCTCGCCGGACTCGCTGAGCCAGCGCAGCCATGCCGCTTATGACGATTCGTCGGATCTCAAGGAGATGATCCGGGCCAACCTGGTCGCCGAGCGCGTGGCGATCGAGGCCTACAGCCAGATCATCTCGCTGATCGGCGAGAAGGATTCCACCACCCGCCGCCTGCTCGAAGACATCCTGAGCGAAGAGCAGAAGCACGCCGATGAACTCAAGGACTGGCTGGTGGACTGAAAACCCGAATCGGCGCCATCCCCGCGTATTGCCCCGTCTGTTCGGCAGCGTACAGACCGGGCATCCATTGAAGTGCAAGATGTTCCCTCGCCGGAACGCCATGGCTCTGCCTGTCTCGGCTTCACCCCCCAATTTCACATCCAACGGACCCGCATGAGAAAAGCTATTGAGAAGCGCAACTGGGG
>DATILI010000157.1:0-17244 GCA_035476635.1 Burkholderiaceae bacterium
GCCAACGCTGGCATAACGACGCTTGGAGCCGCCGAGCACCTTGATGCACAAAACGGACTTCGCGCCAGTGTTGTCGGCAACGTCTAACCGGGATTCAGTTTGGATCATTTAAATATATTCCCAACTTGCACCAGGGGTTCCCGCAGCAATTGCAGCAAGAACACCCGATCAGTCTTGGGCCTGTCGGCTACGCCACGAACCACTCGCAACGCTTTCGCTAGGCAGATACAACGCTTTTTAGAGCGAAGCCAGTGATTATGGCATTACGCCGAGCGGCTGTCAAGCGTCGCCAACCCGGGAATGCATCGGTTGCATGAAAAAACCCGCCGAAGCGGGTTCAAGCTGGAGTGATCCGCGTTCAGGCTTGCTTGCGCTTGCGGGCCGCAGCAGCCAGGCCGATGAGACCCAGGCTCAAGAGCGCGAGCGAACCGGGTTCCGGCACGGCAAGGCCCTCCACAACGTCGAGGCGAACAAACAAACCGGCCGGCACGCCACCGACACCGTCCCCGAAGATCGAGAAACTGTAGTCGCCCGCACCGGAGAAGTTGTATTCGAACTTTTCGTAGGCCGCACTGAGCCAGCCCGTTTCGCCATTTCCGTCGCCGATGATGGCGTTGGCACTTCCGACAAACGCGCTGGAGGTGGCCAGAAGGACGCTCGCTGCGTTGTGGAGCCAGAATGAGTCGCCAATCACGAACTGGTCAGTCACTTTGAAGGAAGCCGTCTGGCCTGCCTCAAGCGAAAAGGTGTACGCCGATCCGGCCGTCGCACCGCCCGCGGTGTTGAGGACGTCGGACTGCCAACCCAGGTTGGCGGTGATGGGACCTGCGACAGCGGGCAGCGACATCGCCGCGAATGCTGCGATTGCCAAGGCGGACTTCAAAAAATTGACCTTCATACCTGCTCCATTAACGTTTGAGCAAAGTCTTCAGCAGTTTCTGTGCCACTCAATAGAATCAACGACTTAGGCGAATCTGTAAAAAAGATTGTAAGGAATGCCGACGGTCTCGTACAAGCTGATTTCGGGCAGCTATTTTTTGCCTTCGCGCCTGCGGGAAGCAGCCAGACCGACGAGACCCAGGCCCAGCAGGGCAAGGGAGCCGGGTTCGGGCACTTCAGCAATCCGGCCAATTGTTCCAATCGTGACCAGCGTGTCTCGATATTGATAAGTCGGAAAGGGGCTGAATCGTCCCACCGACTCGCCCTGCCCCAACCCGGCGCATCCCACGAAAGCCCCCTCTACGCACCAATAGTTTTCGTTACTCCCAGTGACTGGGGCTTGGATCAGCAAGACACCAGAATCCCCGCCGAAGTTGAAGTCAATTGAGTCTGCATCTGCGGTAAGCAGATCGCCAGCCAACAAAATTGCCGAATTTCCCTGGTCCAGGACGAAAGCGCCATCCAGATCGCCTGCGTCAATTGTCAGACTCCAGGAAACAATCTCATCAAACGTAAGCGAACCAAAGCTTCCGTTGGTGGTAATGGTCCCGACGACACTGCCGGGGCCGATTGATCGATTGACGTTGTACGTGAGCGGTGCCGCCAGGGCAGGCGCCGCAAGTGCCATGGCGACAGACAGGCTGGCCGCAAACTTCGCAAAGAACATCGTATCCCCCCATTTGGCTTAAGTCCGACACCGGAACGCATCTTTCGAGCCAACGAATGAAATCAACGACTTAGCGGGTGTTTTGCGACGATCTGTAAGCAAATCCGACAGAAATCTGTAAATTTTCGTTACTGGAACTACCGGGAGCGCAACTTAACTCGGCAACGTCGTGTACTGCGTCGCCAAGGTAGAAAAGGCATCGCCCTGCGGATTGGCAACGGCTTCGTCCAGCAGGATGCGCGCAACTGCAGGGGCCAGCGAGGCGGCCAGGCGTGCGTCCAGAAACAACAGGCGCGAGCGCCGCGCCAGCACGTCCTCGACGGTTCTCGCATATTCGTGGCGCACGGCAAAGCGCACCATGGCCTCGCTCAAGCCGCCGCCAAGCTCCCGACTGGCGCCCGGCAGCGCCTGCACACAAGCCTGCTCGCCACCATAGCAATGCAGGCCCGGTGCGTCGCTGATGGCATGGCCGACGGCCTCCAACGGCGGCGATCCAACCATCCGCAAGTTAGCCGTTACTCCCGATTTACTTTCGGTCAGCAGTGAACTGTCAGAGCATTTCTGCAGCACATCCTCGGCCATGGCGCGGTAAGTTGTCCATTTGCCGCCAGTCACTGTGACCAGGCCGCTCTTGCTGACCAGCACCGTATGTTCGCGGCTCAGGCCCTTGGTGTGGTCGCCGTCGTCATCGGGCGGCTTGACCAGGGGCCGCAGCCCGACCCAGACGCTCTTGACGTCGGCGCGCACCGGCGCGCGGCTCAGGTAGCGCGCGGACTCGCGCAGGATGAATTCGACTTCCTCCTGAAACGGCTCGGGCTCGCGCGCCAGATCGTTGCGCGGCGTATCGGTGGTGCCGAGGATCACTTTGCCGAGCCAGGGCACGGCAAACAGTACGCGGCCGTCTTCGGTCTTCGGCACCAACAGGGCGTGGTCGGTAGGCAGGAATTCCCGGTCCACCACGATGTGCACACCTTGGCTTGGCGCCACCATGGGCTTGGCGGTGCGGCCAATGGCCTCGCCGTCTTTCTGGCGAAACTCGTCCACCCAGACGCCAGCGGCATTGATGACACAGCGCGCCCGCAAGGTATAGCTTTGGCCAGTTTCGCCATCGCGGCAGGTGAGGCCTGCAACCTTGCCAGCTTCATGCAGCAAGCCGGTGGCGGCGCAATAGTTCACGACGAGCGCGCCCTTGGCCGCGGCCGTACGGGCCAGTGCGAGCGCCAATCGCGCATCGTCGAACTGGCCGTCCCAGTATTTCACCCCGCCCTTGAGCCCCTGCGGCCGCACGGTCGGCAGGCACTGCAAGGTTTGTGCGTGGTTGAGGAATTCAGTCTTGCCCAGGCCCGACTTGCCGGCCAGGGCGTCATACATCTTGAGCCCGATGCCATAAAACGGCACCTCCCAGAACTTGTAGGAGGGCATCACGAACGGTAGCGGCTGCGCCAGGTGTGGCGCGTTGTGCAACAGAGTCGTGCGCTCGTGCAGTGCTTCGCGCACCAGGGCAACATTGCCCTGCGCCAAGTAGCGAACGCCGCCGTGTACCAGCTTGGTGGCCCGCGAAGAGGTGCCCTTGGCGAAATCGTGCGACTCGACCAGCACAACGCTGAACCCGCGAGCCGCGGCATCCAGTGCCACCCCCAGCCCGGTTGCGCCGCCGCCGATGATGGCAATGTCGTACTGCCGGGGTTCGGCCAGACGCGCCATCAGGTCTTCACGGCGCGTGGGCAGAGGCATCGAATCGGGCGTCATAGCGATCAATCAATCTTCTTCGTAGCGACAAGCTTTTGGGAAAGAGGACCGTGCGGCGCCATCGCACGCACGGCCTCGGTCAGCACAACAGGCTAGAGCGCGATCAGCGCACCTTGCCTGCCTTCCACGCCGCCAGCAGCGTGTCGTAGGCGATGGTTTCGCCCTTTGGCTTTTCGTTGGCCAGCTTGGCCCACGGTGCCGCCTTGTCGCTCAGGTACTTCTTGGGATCGCCCTTGGGATTGAGCTTGGGCGCGCACTTGGCCATGCCGGCGCGCTCCAGGCGGCCCATCACGTCGTCCATCTCGTCAGCCAGCGTGTCCATGGCGGCTTGCGGCGTTTTCTCGCCGGTCACAGCCTGGGCCACGTTCTTCCACCACAGCTGCGCAAGCTTCGGATAGTCGGGCACATTGCCACCGGTCGGCGTCCACGCCACGCGCGCCGGGCTGCGATAGAACTCGACCAGGCCACCCAGCTTGGGCGCCATCTCCGTCATCGCAGCGGACTGGATGTCGGATTCGCGAATCGGCGTGAGGCCGACAATCGTCTTCTTCAGCGAGGTGGTCTTGGCCGTGATGAACTGCGCATACAACCAGGCGGCTGCCGTCTTGTTCGCGTCATGCTCGGCAAAGAAGGTCCAGGAACCGACATCCTGATAACCGTTCTGCATGCCCTGCTTCCAGTACGGACCATTCGGGCCGGGCGCCATGCGCCATTTCGGCGTGCCGTCTTCGTTGACCACGGGCAGGCCCTTCTTGGTCATGTCGGCGGTGAACGCCGTGTACCAGAAGATCTGCTGCGCGATCTGGCCTTGGGCCGGCACGGGACCGGCTTCGCCGAAGGTCATGCCCGTGGCTTCCTTGGGCGCGTACTTCTTCATCCAGTCCACATACTTGGTCAGCGCATAGACCGCAGCCGGCGAATTGGTTGCACCACCGCGGGAAACCGATGCGCCCAAGGGAGTGCAGCCGTCTTCCGAGGCGCGGATGCCCCACTCATCGACCGGCTTTCCGTTCGGGATGCCGATGTCGGCGGTACCGGCCATCGACAGCCAGGCATCGGTGAAACGCCAGCCCAGCGAGGGGTCCTTCTTGCCGTAGTCCATGTGGCCGTAGATCGGCTTGCCGTCGATCTGCTTGACGTCGTTGCTGAAGAACGCCGCGATGTCTTCGTAGGCGCTCCAGTTCAGCGGCACGCCAAGGTCATAGCCATACTTCTTCTTGAACTGGGCCTTCAGGTCTTCGCGCGCGAACAAGTCGGCGCGGAACCAGTACAGGTTGGCGAACTGCTGGTCGGGCAACTGGTAGAGCTTGCCGTCCGGCGCGGTGGTAAAGCTGGTACCGATGAAGTCCTTCAGGTCCAGCCCGGGGTTGGTCCACTCCTTGCCGGCGCCGCCCATGTAATCCGTGAGATTCAGGATCTTGCCGTAGCGATAGTGCGTACCGATCAGGTCGGAATCGGAGATCCAGCCGTCATAGATGGACTTGCCCGACTGCATCGAGGTCTGCAGCTTCTCGACCACGTCGCCTTCCTGGATCAGGTCGTGCTTGACCTTGATCCCGGTGATTTCCTCAAACGCCTTGGCCAGGGTCTTGGATTCGTACTCGTGCGTCGTGATGGTCTCGGAGACGACCGAAATCTCCGAAACGCCCTTGGCCTTGAGTTTCCCGGCAGCTTCTGCAAACCACTTGAGTTCGGCCGCTTGCTGATCCTTGCTCAGCGTGGAAGGCTGGAACTCGTTGTCGATCCACTTCTTGGCCGCTTCGGAGCCCGGAGCCGGAGCCGGTGCAGCAGCCGGCGCGGCTGCCGGTGCAGGTGCCGCGACTGGCGCCGGCTCTTCCTTCTTTCCGCAAGCCGCCAGCACCAGCAAGGCGGCGGCTGCCAGCGCGGTATAGCGCAACTTCATGGTTCATCTCCTCTTGTATTACTTCCCCAGCAAGTGATTGGGTTCATCAAGGCCCCGGGGAAGCTCCAGGCCAGACCCCCTGTTTCGACTAGCCCTTGCGCATGATGAACAAGAGCACGAGCATCGAAAGAACAAAGCTGATCCACACGCTGGGGTCGCTCTCCAGCGAAAACCAGATGGCAAAGCGGCCGGACAGCCCCACGAACGCCAGGTTCACATAGGCCGCCGCCAGCAGGCCGATGAACAAGCGGTCGCCGCGCGTCGTTTCCAGCGGCAGGAAGCCGCGGCGCAGGGTTGTGGGCGACTTGATCTCCCACACCGTCATGCCAGCGAGCATGAGCACGATGCAGACGAAGAACACCGCCACGGGTGTGGTCCATGCCATCCAGCTGAACATAAGAAAACTCCCTAGCCAAAGATCTTCACACGCGGCCCATCGCGAAACCCTTCGCGATGTAGTGCCGTACAAACCAGATGACGATCGCACCCGGCACGATCGTCAACACGCCGGCCGCCGCGAGGGTGGCCCAGTCCATGCCCGACGCGGACACGGTTCGCGTCATGGTCGCAACGATGGGCTTGGCATTCACGCTGGTCAGCGTACGCGCCAGCAGCAACTCCACCCACGAGAACATGAAGCAGAAGAACGCGGCCACGCCGACCCCGGCCTTGATCAGCGGCAGAAAGATCGTGAGGAAGAAGCGCGGGAACGAGTAGCCATCGATGTAGGCGGTCTCATCGATCTCGCGCGGAATGCCGCTCATGAAACCTTCCAGGATCCACACCGCCAGCGGTACGTTGAACAGCAGGTGGGCCAGCGCCACGGCGATGTGCGTGTCCATCAGGCCCACGGTGGTGTAGAGCTGGAAGAACGGCAGCAGGAACACGGCCGGCGGCGTCATGCGGTTGGTCAGCAACCAGAAGAAAACATGCTTGTCGCCCAGGAAGCTATAGCGAGAAAACGCGTAGGCCGCCGGCAGCGCCACCGTGATCGAGATCACGGTATTGATCGCCACATAGATCAACGAGTTGATGTAGCCCGAATACCAGGACACATCGGTGAAGATGGTCTTGTAATTCGCCAGCGTGAAGTTCTGCGGGAAGAACGAAAAGCTCGAAAGAATCTCGTTGTTGGTCTTGAAGCTCATGTTGATCATCCAGTAGATGGGCAACACAGCGAACAGCAGATAGACGATCAGGAAGATCGTGCGCTTCTGGAAACGGCTTTCATTCATGGCCGGCGCCCTCCTTGGCTGAGGTTCCGACGCGCTGCATCCAGTTGTAGAGGATGAAGCACAGCAGCAGGATGATCAAAAAGTAAATCAGGGAGAAGGCCGCGGCAGGGCCCAGGTCGAACTGGCCGACCGCCTTTTGCGTCAGGTACTGGCTCAGGAAGGTCGTGGCATTGCCCGGCCCGCCGCCCGTCAGCACAAAGGGCTCGGTGTAGATCATGAAGCTGTCCATGAAGCGCAGCAGCACCGCGATCATCAACACGCCGCGCATCTTGGGCAGCTGGATATAGCGGAACACCGCGAACTTGGAGGCGCCATCGATGCGCGCAGCCTGATAGTAGGCATCGGGGATCGAGCGCAGCCCGGCGTAGCACAAGAGCGCCACCAAGGGCGTCCAGTGCCACACATCCATGACCAGCACCGTGATCCATGCATGCGTAGCGTTGCCGGTATAGCTGTAGTCAAAGCCCATGGCCTTGAGCGTTGCCCCCAGCAGACCGATGTCGGCACGGCCATAGATCTGCCAGATCGTGCCCACCACATTCCAGGGGATCAGGAGCGACAGGGCCACCACCACGAGCACGGCCGATGCCTTCCAGCCTTGCGCCGGCATGGACAAGGCCAGCAGGATGCCCAGCGGAATTTCCACCGCCAGCACGGCCAGCGAGAAAGTCAGTTGCCGCGCCAGCGCGGAATGCAAGTCGCCGTCGCGCATCACGGCCGTGAACCATTCGGTTCCCACGAACACCCGGCGCTCCGGCGAGATGATGTCCTGCACCGAATAATTGACCACGGTCATCAGCGGCAGGACCGCCGAGAACGCCACGCAAATGATGACGGGCAGGATCAGAAACCAGGCCTTCTGGTTCACCGGCTTGGTCGTGGTACTCATGCCACCAACTCCTCATTCTTGTAAAAGCAGGTGTGCGCCCCGATCACCTTGAGCCAGACTTGTGCGCCCACTTGCGGCGCGCTGGCCTCGGGACTGAGCCGCGCCCGGATCGTCTGGCCGCCGACGCTGGCCACCAGCAGCACATAGGTGCCGATGTCCTGCACCTGCACCACCGTCGCCGGCAGCGCCGCGCTGTCGCCCGGCTCGCCAAGCGCCACATACTCCGGGCGCACGCCGAGCTTGATATCCCCCGCAGGCAACTGCCTGCTCGGCGGCAGCGCGAGTTGGTGGCCCGCCACCTCCAGCTGGCCCGCAGCGGACTGGCCGGGCAGGAAATTCATGCCGGGCGAGCCAATGAAATGGCCGACGAAGGTGTGCTGCGGGCGCTCGAACAAGGCATCGGCCGAACCCACCTGCACGGCCCGGCCGCGCGTCATCACCACCACCTGGTCGGCGAAGGTCAGGGCCTCGACCTGGTCGTGCGTCACATAGATCAACGTGAGCTTGAGTTCATGGTGGATCTGCTTGAGCTTGCGCCGCAATTGCCACTTCAGGTGCGGGTCGATCACGGTCAGCGGTTCGTCGAACAGCACGGCCGACACATCGGACCGCACCAGGCCGCGCCCGAGCGAAATCTTCTGCTTGGCGTCCGCGGCCAGGCCGGCCGCGCGCTGGTTCAGGCTCCCGCTCAGTTCCAGCATCTCGGCAATCTCGCCGACACGCTTGTTGATCTGGTCTTGCGGCACCTTGCGGTTGTGCAACGGAAATGCGAGGTTCTCCGCCACCGTCATCGTGTCGTAGATCACCGGGAACTGGAACACCTGCGCGATGTTGCGCTGTTGCGGGGAGAGGCGCGTGACGTCGCGCCCGTCGAACTGCACACTGCCATGCGAAGGCGCGACCAGCCCCGAGATGATGTTGAGCATGGTCGTCTTGCCGCAGCCCGAGGGCCCCAGCAGCGCATACGCCCCGCCGTCTTCGAACGACATCTTCAGCGGCAGCAAGGCATAGTCGCCGTCCGCCTTCGGGTCGGGCCTGTAGGCGTGGGCGAGGTCGAGATCGATACGGGCCATCTCAGCGCCTCCCCGGCCGTGCAGGCGCCAGCATCAGCATGCCGGCCCCATCGAACGCATAGACCTGGCGCGGATTCAGATACAAGGTGATCGCCGTGCCCAACTCGAAATAATGCACTCCGGTCAGTTGCGCCACCAACTCACCCACCGGCGTGGACGCGTGCACAAAAGTGTCCGATCCGGAAATCTCCGCCAACTCCACCCGCCCGGCGAGCGCCACGTCGCCTTCGCGCGCCTGCACGCGCAGCGCACTGGCGCGCACGCCCACGGTGACACCGGTCTGCCCGCCGCCGGCCGGCAAGGCCAACGCCAGCGCCGGGCCCGCCTGCAACTGCACACCGGTGGCGGTTGCCTGCGCGGCGATCAGGTTCATCGGCGGGTCGCTGAACGCGCGCGCCACGCGCAAGGACTGCGGACTGTGGAACACCTCGGCCGTCGGCCCGTACTGCAGCAGCGTTCCACCGTCCAGCACCGCCGTGTAGCCGCCGAGCAGCAGCGCTTCGCTCGGTTCGGTGGTGGCGTAGATCACGGTGGAGTCGCCAGCGGCGAACAGCTGGCTCAGCTCTTCACGCAACTCCTCGCGCAGCTTGTAGTCCAGGTTGACCAGCGGCTCATCCAGCAGCATCAGCGGCGCGCCCTTGGCCAGCGCCCGCGCCAGTGCCACGCGCTGCTGCTGCCCGCCGGAAAGCTCTGCGGGATAGCGATCCAGGAACATGTCGATATGCAGGCGGGAGGCGAGCTCGCGCACTTTTTGTTCGCGATTCTTCTCGCCACGCAGCTTCAGCGGCGAAGCGATGTTGTCCGCCACCTTGAGCGAGGGGTAGTTGATGAATTGCTGGTACACCATGGCCACATTGCGCTCGCGCACTGGCGTGCCCGTGACGTCCTTGCCATCGACCCGCACACGGCCGAGGCTGGGAACATCCAGCCCGGCCATGATGCGCATCAAGCTGGTCTTGCCGGCCTGCGTGGCGCCCAGCAGCACCGTGACCGCGCCGCTCTTCGGCGCGAGGCTCATTTCATACAGCCAGGACTCGGCACCAACCTTCTTGCTGATGCTCTCAAGCGTCAGTTGCATGCAGCAACCTTTCTTCAGTGTGACGACCCAATTCTTGTTGCGCGCGCTATTTCAGCAGCTGTGCAGCCGATTCGTATCTTTTCTATTTTGGTTCCTTTTTGATTGAATATGAACATCGTTTTCCCTTAGATTGTTCTTTTCGTTTCGGATTACAGTATTTCAACTCAGCATTCAACACGCATTGCGCGACGCTTTTGTGAACTCCAATCCCCGGCAACTCCTCCTGCTAGACCATGTACGCGCCCGCGGCGCCACCACCGTGGAGCAGCTCGCGGAAACGCTCGGCGTCACCTTGCAGACGGTGCGCCGCGATGTCCAGCGCCTGGCCGAGGCCGGCCTGCTGGCGCGGTTTCACGGCGGTGTGCGGGTGCCCAGTTCGACCATCGAGAACATTGCCCATACCCAGCGCGAGAACCTGAACGCCGAAGGCAAATCGCGGATTGCCCGCGCAGTGGCCGCCCAGGTGCCCAACGACTGCTCGCTGATCCTGAACATCGGGACCACGACCGAGGCGATCGCCAAGGCCCTGCTGCACCACCGCGGCTTGCGCGTGATCACCAACAACCTCAACGTGGCCGCGATCCTGAGCGGCAACCCGGACAGCGAGGTCATCGTGGTCGGTGGCGTGGTGCGTGCGCGCGACCGCGGCATCGTCGGCGAGGCGGCGGTGGACTTCATCCGCCAGTTCAAGGTCGACATCGCGCTGATCGGCATTTCCGGCATCGAGGCCGACGGTTCGCTGCGCGACTTCGACTACCGCGAAGTCAAGGTGGCGCAAACCATCATCACGCACGCGCGCGAAGTCTGGCTGGCAGCCGACAGCAGCAAGTTCAACCGGCCCGCCATGGTGGAGTTGGCGACCCTGTCCCAGATCGACCGCCTGTTCACCGACGCCGCGCCGCCCGAGCCCTTTCCGGCGCTGCTTGACGAAGCGCAAGTGCTGTGCGAAATAGCTGGATGAGCTCCCCCGAAGCGGCTGCGGTGTTTCCCGCATTGATCGGGGCCTATTTCAAATCCGGTTTCATACTCGGTACCGACCATGACTTATTTGCTCGCCCTTGACCAGGGCACCTCCAGTTCCCGCAGCATCGTGTTCGACGACGGCGGCCACGTCGTCGCCCAGGCGCAACTGGAGTTGCCGCAAATCTATCCGCAGCCCGGCTGGGTCGAACACGATCCGAAGGAAATCTGGCGCACCCAGCTCGCCACGGCGCGCGCCGCGCTGGCCCAGGCCGGCATAGCGGCCAACGCAGTGCGCGCGGTGGGCATCACCAATCAGCGCGAAACCACCGTGCTGTGGCACCGCAGCACCGGCGCGCCGATCCACCATGCCATCGTCTGGCAGGATCGCCGCGCCGAGCCGACCTGCGCCGAGCTTCGCGCCAAAGGCTTGGGGCCCTTGATCCAGGGCAAGACCGGCCTCCTGATCGACGCCTACTTCTCGGGCACCAAGCTCAAGTGGCTCTTGGACCACGTGCCCGGCGCGCGCGCGCAAGCCGAACGCGGCGAACTTGCTTTCGGCACGGTGGACAGCTGGCTGATGTGGCAGCTCACCAAGGGCGCCGTGCACGCCACCGACGTCAGCAATGCCTCGCGCACCATGCTGTTCAACGTGCACAGCAACCAGTGGGACGAAGAGTTGCTGGGCCTGCTGGACATCCCCGCGGCGCTGATGCCGAAGGTCTTGCCATCCAGCGCGCTCTACGGCGAAGTGGCCGCCGACCTGCTGGGCCACGCCATCCCGATCGGCGGCGTCGCCGGCGACCAGCAAAGCGCGCTGTTCGGCCAGGCCTGCTTCAAGGAAGGCATGGCCAAGAACACCTATGGCACCGGCTGCTTCATGCTGACGCACACCGGGCAAAAATTCCAGACCTCGCACAACGGCCTGCTCACCACCAGCGCCGCCCAACTTACCCCCACGCTTGCCGCTTCGGGTGCTGCGCTGCCCCCCGAGGGGGCCCTGTCCGGCTTGGGGCGGCCCGGCGCCGAACAGACCCAGCGCGAATATGCCATCGAAGGCAGTGTTTTCGTCGGCGGTGCCGTGGTGCAGTGGCTGCGCGACGGCCTGCATGCCATCCAGGCCAGCAGCGAGGTGCAGACCCTCGCGCAAAGCGTGCCCGATTCGGGCGGCGTGATGATGGTGCCGGCCTTCACCGGCCTGGGTGCGCCCTACTGGAAGCCCGAGGCGCGCGGCACCATCACCGGCCTCACGCGCGGCACCACGGTGGCCCACATCGCGCGCGCCGCGCTGGAAAGCATTGCCTACCAAAGCGCCGCCTTGCTGCAAGCCATGAGCCGCGATGCAGTGGCCGCTGGCGCCGCGCCGGTGAGCGAGCTGCGGGTGGACGGCGGCGCCTGCGTGAACGACCTCTTGATGCAATTCCAGGCCGACCTGCTGGGCATTCCGGTGGTGCGCCCCGCCGTCATCGAGACCACCGCGCTGGGCGCCGCCTATCTGGCGGGCCTGGCCACCGGCGTCTACCGCAGCACGGCAGAGCTCTCCGATCTCTGGCGCGCCGAGCGGCGCTTCCTGCCCACGCTGGATGGCGCGCGCGCACAGGAGCTCATGGCCCGTTGGGAGCATGCCGTGCGGCAGACTTCGCTGGCCTGATCTTCGTCGGGCGCCGAACAGAGCCCGACAGCGCCCTCAGGGGCGACAATGTGCAGCTGCGGCAGGCCTTGCAGCTGGCCGCCTTGCACATTGAACCCCTGGAGTTTTCGCATGAGCACACCCTCCGCAACCCCGCGTCCGAGCGCCTCCGAACAGCGCGACCAGATCGCCTTCATCGGCGGCGGCAACATGGCCAGTGCCATCATCGGCGGCCTGATCAAAGAAGGCATACCGGCCAGCCGGATCGAAGTGATCGAACCCTTTGCCGAAGCACGCGAGCGCCTGGACGTGCAATTCGGCATCGCCGCTGAAGCAGCGCCCGGACCGGTGCTGGAAGGCGCCGGCCTGGTGGTCTGGGCCGTCAAGCCGCAGACCTTCAAGGAAGCGGCCCTGCAGGCGCAGCCCTACACCCGGCACGCACTGCACCTGAGCGTGGCGGCCGGCATCCGCAGCGACAGCATCGCGCAGTGGCTGGGCACCGACGCCGTGGTGCGCACCATGCCGAATACGCCGGCACTCGTGGGCAAGGGCATGGCCGCACTCTTTGCCCGCCCGGGCGTGAGCGCCGAAGGCCGCGAGCTCGTGGAAAGAGTCATCGCCACCACCGGCGAATACCTGTGGGTCGACCAGGAAGACCAGCTCGATGCCGTCACCGCGCTGTCCGGTTCCGGTCCGGCCTATGTTTTCTATTTTCTGGAGGCCATGACCGAGGCCGGCATCGCCATGGGCTTGTCGCGCGACCAGGCGCACCGCCTGGCCGTGGGCACCTTCGTCGGCGCCGCCGAACTGGCCCGCACTTCGACGGAGACACCCGAAGTGCTGCGCCAGCGCGTGACGTCCAAGGGCGGCACCACCTACGCAGCCCTGACCTCGATGGAAAACGACGACGTCAAGACCTTGTTCATGCGCGCCCTGCACGCGGCGCGGCAGCGCGCGAGTGAACTAGGAAACGAATTCGGCGCCGGCTGAGGCGCAGGCGCTATTTGGGGGCGTAGCCCAGGGCAATGCCGGCGAACAGGGCAGCACCGAGCCAGTGGTTGATCCGGAATGCCTTGAAGCAGCCCTCGCGCGTGCGGCCGCGGATCAAGGTGTAGTGCCACGCGGCCTGCAAGCCGGCCGCCGCGATGCCCATAAAAAACGGCATGCCCAGCGCTTGGGGCCCGAGGGCAAGCGTCCAGACCGCCAGGTAGACCCCGTAGCAAAGCATGACCACCGGCACATCCCAACGCCCCAGCGTGATGGCCGAGGTCTTCATGCCGATCTTCAGATCGTCGTCGCGGTCGACCATGGCGTACTCGGTGTCGTAGGCCAGCACCCAGAACAGATTTCCGAGCAGCAACACCCAGGCCAGCGGCGGCACCGCGGACTGAACTGCCGCGAAAGCCATGGGAATGCCAAAGCTGAAGGCGACACCCAGCACCGCCTGCGGCATGGAAACCAGGCGCTTGGCATACGGATAGGCCAGGGTCACGGCCAGTGCGGCAAAGGACCATGCAATCGTGGCGGCGTTGGTGGTGAGCACCAGTCCGAAGGCACACAGCGCCAACACCGCGCCCAAGGCCAAGGCCTCCCGCACCGAGACCGCGCCGCTCGTTACCGGCCGCTGCGCCGTGCGCTTGACATGCCGGTCAAAGTCGCGGTCGGCCACATCGTTGGCGCAGCAGCCGGCACTGCGCATCAGGATGGTTCCCAGGGTGAACACGAAAACCAGGTGCCAGCCTGGAAAGCCACCAGCAGCCACCCACAGTGCGCCCAATGTCGGCCACAGCAGCAACAGCCAGCCGGCCGGCCGGTTCCAGCGGATCAAGTCAAGGTACAGCGCCAGCTTCGGGCGCGGATTCGCCGCCGCAGACATCAAAGCCCCAGCAAGCGCAGGTCGAGCTTGCCGCCGCGCATGGGCGGACACCAGAAGTGGGCACCTGACACCGGCTTGGAGATGCGAAATATCGCGTCCACAATGCCATCGTCCAGCCCGGCCATGCGCCGCATCTGCGCTTCGAACGCATCGAACGAGCAGCCGAAGGCGGCAAACATCAGGCCGGCCTTGTTGCCCATGGTCCAGGGCATGGAGCGGCGCAGCACAAAGGCTTCCGGGCTGAAGCTTTCCTGCGCCGTACGCTTGACGTGGGCGGTCTGCGGAGCATCGTCCAGTTCTTCGTTGTCGCTACGCCGCCGACCGATGGCGGCGTCTTGCTCCTCCAGGCGCATGGCCTCGAAGGCATCGAAGTCGTGAACCCACTGCTGCAGTGCGAGAAAGCTCGAACCATCCAGCCCCGCACCCTGGCCTTGCACGAGTGCCGCCTGTCCGGCGGCCTCGCCTTGCGGGTTCTCGGTGCCGTCTTCATAACCTGTCAGGTCACGGCCGTGGCCGCTCGGGCCCCTGCCGTAGCGAAACGCTTCGATCACGCGCTCCAGATGGAGGGCAGGCGCCAGGGCTTTCTCCAGCGCGCGCGTCTGGTGCACCAGGTCGCCGCGCTCCTCTCCCCGCAGCCAGCAGCACACCGCGGCGGGCGTGGCAGGCACCTCCACACCGGCACGCGCCAGGGCAGAAAACTCGCGCAGGCCCGGTATGGTCGCGCCCAACGCCACCGCAATGCCGGGGCCCAGCGCAGCCACCACGGCCTGGCCGTCTACCGCACCGGCAAGACGCGAAAGGCTTTCGCGCAGCGTCGATCGCGACGCCAGCGAAAAGAATGCATACCGCGCCACCGCGGGCACCGGCTGCAGGATGCCTGCCTGTACAAACTCCGTCGTCACTTCAACGTTCTCCGGTTCCTTCAAGACAGCCGCTTCACGCCCGGCAACTCGCAGGCGTAGATGGCATTTCGCAGCGCGGCGATGGCTTCGTAGCGCGTGAAGCTGCGCCGCCATGCCAGCACCACACGCCGCGTCGGCGGATCGCCATCGAACGGCAGGTACTTCACATAGACCTCTTCATCGGCCTTGTGCTTGCGCACCGGCTTGGGCGAGAGCGCCCCCTTGGGCACGCCCAGGCGCGGCACCAGGGTCACACCCATGCCGGCGGCCACCATGTACTTGATGGTCTCCAGCGACGAACCCTCAAAGCTCTTGCGGATGCCCTCGGCGTCGCTGGAAAAGCGCGCGAATTCGGGGCAGACCTCCAGCACATGGTCGCGAAAACAATGGCCGTTGCCCAGCAGCAGCATGGTCTCGCTCTTGAGCGCCTCGGCCGTCACGGTGGCGTTGGCGGCCAGCGCGTGGTGGCTCGGCACCGCCGCCAGGAACGGCTCGTCGTACAGCGGCGCGATGGCCAGGCCGGTATCGGGAAACGGCTCGGCCATGATGGCGCAATCGATCTCGCCGGTGCGCAGCATTTCCAGCAGCTTGACGGTGAAGTTCTCCTGCAACATCAGCGGCATCTGCGGCGTGCGCAGGATCGATTGGCGCACCAGGTCCGGCAGCAGATAGGGCGCGATGGTGTAGATCACGCCCAGGCGCAAGGCGCCGTCCAGCGGGTCCTTGCCGCGCTTGGCAATCACCTTGATGTTGGCCGCCTGTTCCAGCACGCTCTGCGCCTGGCGCACGATCTCTTCTCCCAGCGGCGTGACCGTGACCTCGTTGGCGCTGCGCTCGAACAAGCGCACCTCCAGCTCGTCTTCCAGCTTCTTGATCGCCACCGAGAGCGTGGGCTGCGAGACATAGCAGGCTTCGGCGGCTTTGCCGAAGTGCTTCTCTCTTGCAACAGCGACGATGTATTTAAGCTCAGTCAGGGTCATGCGAGCGCCCTTGTGCAAAACATCGCTGCGGGCGCTGTTGCCGATCCCGTACGCGAGTCGATCCCCGCAAGCGGGGCCCCTCGCCTTGCGCTTCCGGGATCACAGCAACGATGTATTTAAGCTCGGTCAACGTCATGGCCGCCTATTGTCGCGCCTCCACCAGCGGTTGACTACAACGCGCCAGCACTCATTTCCAGCCCGCATGCCACCGCTGGAACTCGCTGGGCCGCAGGCGATAGCGCGCTATGTTGCCCTCATGCAGGCTCATCAGTTGAGTCTCGGTCACTTCCACGAAACGGTTTCTGTCTGCCGCAGGCACTTGCACTTCAGCTCGATGACGCACGAGCGCAATGGCTTGCGCCTTGTTCATTGCCCCAAGCACCACATCGACTACGGCTTCTGAGATGGCCGCTCTGTGTTGAATCCGAAATGGATCGGGCTCGCCCAAGGATTGGCGCACGGCGGAATACCGGGCGCATGAGCGCTTGTAGGCCCACACGAAGACTTCGCGCAATAGCTCGACCCGGTTAAGTTCGTAGACACCCAGCATGGCGCTGATATAGACCTGTTGGGGCACATCGACGAAAGACAGTGGACACAGGTTACGCTGGATAAGCGGGATGTTGGCCGCCAGGCGGGAGACGCGTTTGTTCACATCCTCGAAGGGCTGCAGGTAGGGCAGCTGGACCATCGCAAAAAAAGCTTGCTCCAACGGGTCGTTGATCGCGGCCGCCGTATCGAGCACCTGCTGAAAACATTCGTCTATGCGTTGCGGCCCTTCAAGCGGGAGAAACACCGCGTGACCAATACCGATGGCGATCTTGCGCAGCCGGCCACTGGCGGTGGGGTCGTCGAGCAGGTTGTCCGACAGGAGGGCGTGCAGATTCAAGATCGTGTGACGGTTGAATCCGATGTCCTCGGCGGAAGCGATCAGGAATTCAATCGCCTCTTTATGGTTCAGGATCATCTGCGCTTCCAGTGCGTTCCTGCCTGCGGCCGCTTCACCTGCCGAGAGCAATCGTTCTGTTTCCAGCAGCGAGTAGGTGTTGCCCTCCAGTCGGCTTGAGTTCCACGACAAGTCGATCAGCAACCGATGCGCGATCTGGCGGGCATAGGTGCCGGCAGGCTCCTTGACCTGAACAGCTTGACCGTGCGCCAACAATTCGCTCCGAACGGATTCGGACAGGTAATAACTGACGTTGGGCCGGTAGTTGTCAAGAAAGCCCCGGTTGTAGCCAACTGGCATGCGCTGCTGTACCGGCTGCCTGACGCGCGCTTCGATTTGCCGGGCTTCAGCGGACAAGAGGATGGAGACTTCAGCCGATTTCGAATCAGTCGCCGGGGCAGGCTCCCGCGCCGTGAG